>CAXTCN010000080.1:0-21988 GCA_964242575.1 uncultured Acetobacteraceae bacterium
AGGGTGCCGAAGATGGCCGGCTCCACGTCCGCCCAATCCTTGCCGGCGGCGGTGATGAGCAACGCCAGCTCGTCCGCAGCCACCGGCAGCGGGTCCGCGCCGCCGTGCGGGCCGGGCCGGAACAGGCCGCCGTTGAAGCGCAGCACCGTGGCGGCCAGGGCGGCGGAGAACCCGCCCGCGTCCATGGTGCGCCACAACTCCGCCACCAGCCCCAGGAAGGCCGGCGGGTTGCCCTGGCAGCGGCGCAGCAGGTCGGAAAAGCTGGTGCGCTCCGGCAGCAGCCCCACGGATTGCGCGAACATGCAGAAAATGCAGCGCATCAGGAACGTGGCGACGTGCTCCGGCGCGTGGCGCGGCTTGGCTGCCGTGCCTTCCAACGCTGCCGCCAGCTTGGCCAAGAGGGCTGCAATGTCGCGCGTCACCTCCGCCCGGCGCAGCGCCGGGTTGAGGGATAGGGGGTCCATCCATACCGCGTGCAGCATGGCCCGCACCTCGGCCCGGCGCAGGTCCGGCAGGTAGATGCGGAAGCGTTCGCGGTCCGGGAACTGAGCGTAGTGCTTGCCCGTGCCGGAAAAGTCCGCATACAGGTCAAAGCAGAATCCCACGTCGCACACGACAAGGAAGGGCGGCCAGCCTTCGTCAAGGGGCAGGTCGCGCGCATAGCCTTCGGCCTGCCCCTTGGCCTGTTGCATGTGCCGGACCCATGCGGGTGTGTTGCGGATGTTGGCCCGGTGCTGCGCCTCCGTTTCTCCGGTAAACAGGCTCGGTTGACGGTGGGCCGATGCGCCCTGCTTTGTCTCGAACACGAAGCACCCGCGGCGATACAGGTCTATGCGTCGGGTGGTGGTGGTGCCGTCCGCTTCGTGGTGGGTGACGTTGCGCTCGAAGCGGTAGGGGCCGATGCCGCCAGTGGCCGGGTCCGGGCGGGGCACGCGCAGCACGTCGCACAGCTCGTACAGCTCGTACAGGAAGCCTTGCGCATTGGCTCGCTCCGCCATGGCTGTGCCGTCCCAGCGGTTGATGAAGGCTTCCACAATGTCAGGGGCAGGAGGCATAAGGGGAATGCAGCATGGACGCCAAGGCGCGTCACCCCCACAACTCGGGTTGTGCCAAACGCCAGAGTAGGACGTTGCCGCTTAACCGCCGTCGAGCTAGGCAGGGTGCAGCTAGGACCTGTCCTGTCCCTGGGACAGGAGGCCGGGGAAGGTCTGTCGCGCCGTGAGGTGACGCGCCAGGTCATGTAGGCGCGCGGTTTGAACCTACAGGACCGGCCGTTGATGCAGACGATGCGGGACCAGGTTGGGGCCAGCTTGCGGGGGATGCGAGCTCCCCGGCTGGTCGGAGACTTCACCCAAGCTTGATCGCTGGGTGATCGCTGGGCGGGAAGGCCGCTGATCCGCACCAACCCTAACATGCTGGAAACTTGGCGGACCCGACGAGATTCGAACTCATGACCTCTGCCTTCGGAGGGCAGCGCTCTATCCAGCTGAGCTACGGGTCCCGCACCCCCTCATAGACCAGCCAGCCGACAACGCCAAGCCTCCGTTCAGCTTGGCTTGGCGCGCCAAGCGGCTGCGTCCGCATCCGCGCCCGAGGGCAGGCGGCGGTTCGGGGCATTGATCCACGCGATGATGTCGCCGATTGGCGTCGCCCGGCCCAGGTCGCGCAGCAGCAGGTGGTACCCGTCGCCATACAGCGCCTGGCGCACGTCGTCCGGCATGGCGCGCCAGGCGCTGCGGACGGCCGGGGCGGGGACGATGGTGTCGTGGTCGCCATACAGCGCCAACGTCCGCGGCGGCAGGCGGGGCGCCGCGGCCCGGGCTGCGTCCATCACGTCGGTCAGGCCGCGCAAGGCGTCGAACCGGGTGCGGCGGATGGTCAGGGGGTTGCGGGCCAGGCTAATCAGGGCGTCGCGGTTGTCGCTGGGCCGCACCTTCAGCCGCACCTCGCCGCCGGTGACGGTAAGGCTCGGCGCCAGGTTGGACACCAGCCACAACCCGCTGCTGAGCAGGATGCCCTGCTGCGCGCGGCCCCAGACGGCGGGGGACAGCAGGACCCAGCCATCAACCGGCGGGGCCTGGTCCGAGGCCGCAAGCGTCATCAGCACGGCGGCGCCCATGCTCTCGCCCATCGCGAACAGCGGGACGCCGGGGTGGCGCACCCGCAGGTCGCGCAGCATGGTGGCGGCGTCGGCCGCGAGCGTGGCGCCGCCGGGCCAGTACCCGCGGGAGGGCGCGGCGCCAAAGCCGCGCTGGTCCGGCGCATACACGGCGATGCCGGCGGCGGCGAACACCGGACCCGGCAGCGCCCAGGCGTCCCGGCTGTCGTTGAAGCCGTGTAGCGCCAGCACCACGGCGCGGGGCGCGCCGGCAGGCAGCCAGGTCCGCAGCGGAAGCCGCGCGCCGTCCGGCATGAGGAACGCGTCATCGGTCAACGCAAGGGCAGGGGGCAGCGGCGGGTTCGTGCTAAACGACGGCAACCCAGTGCAGCCCGCGAGCAACAGGACAGCCAGGCAGCACAGGCGCGCAAACGATTTTGAAACCACAGGCGACATGCGTATCATCCCGCCGCACCCCCCACCAGGCAGGAACTCCATGGAATTCGGCGCAGACACGCCCAACCCCGACGTGGGATCACCTGAGGTCTTCCACGTTGATGAGCGCGTCGTGGCGTGCGACGGCGGCGACGTGTCCGGCCACCCCCGCGTATGGCTGCGCATCGTGCACCAGCAGACGTTCTGCCCGTGGTGCTCGCGTATTTTCGTGCTGAACGAGGGCGCCGGTGACGGCGGCCACTGACGTGGCAAAGCCCATGCACCTGGTCCTGATCGACGGGTCGGGCTTCATATTCCGTGCTTACCACGCGCTGCCGCCCATGACCCGGCCGGATGGAGTGCCGGTAAACGCCGTGTTCGGGTTCTCCAACATGCTGTCCCGCCTGCTGGAGCGGCACGAGTGCACGCACATCGCCGTCGTGTTCGACGCCGGGCGCACCACGTTCCGCAACGACCTGTACGACAAGTACAAGGCGCAGCGCCCGGAGCCGCCGGACGAGCTCGTGCCGCAGTTCGCGCTGGTGCGGGAAGCCACCGAGGCGTTCGGGGTGCCGGGCGTGGAGCTGGCGAACTGGGAGGCGGACGACCTGATCGCGTCCTATGCGGTGGCGGCGGTGGCGGCGGGCGGCCGGGTCACGATTGTCTCGTCGGACAAGGACCTGATGCAGTTGGTCGATGACCGGGTGGTCATGCAGGACCCGATCAAGCAGAAGCCGATTGGCCCGGACGAGGTGCTGGAAAAGTTCGGCGTCCCGCCCAACAAGGTCGTGGACGTGCAGGCGCTGATGGGCGACAGCGTGGACAACGTGCCCGGCGTTCCCGGCATCGGGCCGAAGAACGCGTCGCAGCTCATAATAGAATATGGCGACCTTGAGGGCGTGCTGGCGGCGGCGCCGGGCATGAAGCCCAGCAAGCGGCGGGACATGCTGATCGAACATGCGGAGGCCGCGCGCATCAGCCGCAAGCTGGTGGAGCTGTGCTGCGATGTGCCGCTGCCGTTGCCGCTCGAAGCGCTGGTCGCGCGTGAGCCGAACCGGCCGGAGCTGGTGGCGTGGCTGCTGGCCCAGGGCTTCCGCAGCACGGTGAACCGGCTGGGGCTGGACAGCATGGCGCCGCCGCCCGCCGCCGCGCCGCCCGCCCCGGCGGAAAAGGCGCCGTTCGGGCCGTATGCTTGCATCACTGCCACTGGCGCGCTGCGGGACTGGGTGACGGAGGCCACGGCGGCGGGCATCGTGGCCGTGCAAGTGCAGGCGTCGGGCGGCGATCCGCTGCGGGCAGGCCTCGTGGGCCTGGCGCTCGCGACCAAGCAGGGACGCGCATGCTACGTGCCGCTGGGGCACCAGCCGCCCGCGCAACCCACGCTGGAGGGCGCGGAGGCGGAAGCGCCCCGCGTCGAGCAGGTGCCCATAGCCGACGCGCTGGACGTGCTCGGCCCGCTGTTCCAGGACCGGGCGGTGTTGAAGGTGCTGCATGACGCTAAGGCGGCGATGCTGACCCTGGACCGCGCCGGGCTGGCCATGGAACCCGTCGATGACACCATGCTGATATCCTATGCGCAGGAGGCCGGCGCGCACGGGCATGACGTCGCGGACCTGTCCATGCTGCATTTGTCGCACCACCTCACGGCGCTCGATGCGGTGACCGGGACCGGGCGCGGCCGGCTGCCGGCGGCGCAGGTGCCGCCGGAGCGGATGGCGGCGCACGTCGCGGACGCGGCCGATGTCGTGCTGCGGCTGTGGCACGTCCTGCGCCCGCAGTTGCGCAGCACCCGCAGCCTCACGGCCTACGAACGGGTGGACCGCCGCCTGGTGCCGGTGCTGATGCGGATGGAGCAAGCCGGCGTGAAGGTGGACGAGGCCGAGTTGCGCCGCATGTCGGCCGACTTCGCCGCGCGCATGGAGGTGATGGAGCAGGATATCCACGCCATGGCCGGCCGTCCGCTCAACCTCGGCAGCGCCAAGCAACTGGGCGAGGTGCTGTTCGACGAGCTGAAGCTGCCCGGCGGCAGGCGCACGCCGTCCGGCGCTTGGGGCACCGACGTGGTGGTGCTGCAGACCCTGGCGGACCAGGGCCACCCGTTGCCGGCGCGGGTCATCGAGTGGCGGCAGTTGTCGAAGCTGCGCTCCACCTACACCGAGGCGCTGGTCGAGGAGATCAACCCCGAGACCGGGCGGGTGCACACCCGGTTCCAACAGGCCATCGCCAGCACGGGACGGCTGTCCAGCACCGACCCCAACCTGCAGAACATTCCGATCCGCACCGAGGAGGGCGCCCGCATCCGCCGGGCCTTCGTGGCGGAGCCGGGGCATGTGCTGGTGAGCTGCGACTACTCGCAGATCGAGCTGCGGCTCATGGCGCACATGGCGGACATCGCGCCGCTCAAGGAGGCGTTCGCGACGGGCCAGGACATCCATACCCGCACGGCGTCCGAAGTGTTCGGCATCCCAATCGAGGGCATGGACCGCACCACGCGCAGCCGGGCCAAGGCGATCAACTTCGGCATCATATACGGCATCAGCGCGTTCGGCCTGGCCCGGCAGCTCGGCATCGAGCCGGGAGAGGCCAAGCTGTACATCGACAGGTACTTCGAACGCTACCCGGGCATCCGCGCCTACATGGAACGCACCAAGGAGGAGGCGCGCATCAACGGCTATGTCCTGACGCCGTTCGGGCGGCGCTGCTGGGTGCCCGGGATCGCGGACAAGATGCCGCAGAAGCGCGCCTACGCCGAGCGGCAGGCGATCAATGCGCCGGTGCAAGGCGGCGCTGCGGACATCATCAAGACCGCCATGGTCCGCCTTCCCGCGGCGTTGCGCGAAGCCAGCCTCACGGCACGCTTGCTGCTGCAAGTGCACGACGAGTTGCTGCTTGAGGCGCCGGAAGCCGAGGCGGGCGCCACGGCGGCAGTGGCGAAAGCGGTGATGGAGGCCGCCGCCAGCATCTCCGTGCCGCTCGTGGTGGAAACCGGCAGCGGACGCACTTGGTCGGACGCGCATTGAAGGCGCCAACGAAAAAGGGGACAGCGTGAGCCGTCCCCTTTCCGCCGTTTCGCGCCGCCCGCCTTATTAGGCAGGCAACCAGCCGCTAGGTGCGGGGGGTGCCGCCCGGGACGGATGGGCCGCGGGTGGTGGTGTTCTCCACATCGACCTTGGTCTCGCGCACGGTATCCCGCACGGTCTCGACCCGGTCGGTCGCCTGCTTCTTCAAGGCAATCTCCTCGACCACGCGGGCTTCCTTGCCGACGACCGCCTCCTCGCTCACGGCGCGGGCCTCGATCGTCTGGTTCTTAAACGCGTCGGCACCGACAGCGCCAACCGACTGGTTAACGGGGCGGCGCTCAACCTGCACGCTCTCCTGGTGCAGGTTGACCTGCTCCTGCACTGGCGTCTCGACCACCTGGGACGTCACGCGGACGCCACCGGTCTCGACCGCGCGCTTGCCGACGACAACGTCTTCCTTGACGACCTTGATGGTGTCGTCGGTGCCCATCGTGCCAGTGGTCGCAGCCGTGGCTGCGGGCGCGCTATAACCCGTGGACGCCGTGCTGCCAGTCACGCCCATGGTCGCGGTGCCCATTGTGCCAGTGGTGCCCATCGTGCCAGCCGTGCTGATGCCCATGATCTGCTCGACATGCGACGCCTGCGACTCATCGACCCGCACCGTCACTAGGCTGCCGCCGCTGCGCACGCCCTCCTCGTAGGTCTTGGAGTCCGCTTCCGAAATCCCGGCACCGGTCAACGAGCCCAACAGGCCACCCGCCGCCGCGCCCGCGCCCGCGCCGGTTAGCGCAGCCACCAACCAGCCAGCCGCCACCAGCGGGCCAACGCCTGGGATCGCCAAGGCGCCGATGCCGGCCAACAAGCCGGCGCCGCCGCCCAGCACGGTGCCAATCGACGCGCCGGTGCCCGCGCCCGTGGCTGCACCCTGCTCCGGGTCGCCGCTGGTCATCCCCGTGGCGGTGCCGCCTGTGCCGCTTGTACCCTGCTCGCCGGACACGATGCTGATGTCGTCGTGGCTGATGCCGGCGCTCTCCAGCGCTTGGACGACGCGGGTTGCCTCGGAGTAGCTTTGGTAAACATGGGCGATCGTACGCATGGAAGTCTCCTTTGGAATGGAAAGTGTTGGGTTAGGAACCGACAACGCTACAGGGCGCCGACATGGCCCCGGTAGTCGCAATAGACATCGACGGCGGCGCCGGAACGCACTCCCCTGCCGCGCCAGATGCCGTCGCCGTCCTTTCGCAAGCCGGTGACCTGGGTGAAGCCCCGTGCCTCGATCCGCCGGCGAGCCTCACGCTCGGTGAAGCTGTTGGCGCCCTTGACCGGGGTGGCCGGTTCGGCGTTTGGACGATGTATCCGCAACGAGTTGTTCATCACGCCGGACGGCGCAGGCACGACTTGGCCTGGCACGACGCCAGTCAACGCCCCACCCCGTCCCACCGTTGCCGGCGTGCCAGGCGCGATGCTGACTGGCACGTCTGACCGGGACGCTGGCGCTTGTGCCAGAGCCGCCGGGGCTGCCATCGCAGACAACAACGTTAAGCAAAGGCATCGTGGCGTCATCGTCCACCCTGGGGATATGCGTTGTGTCGCGAGAACGCCGACCACAGCGAATGGTTGCCGCTTAATGCAGGGTTAGCTCCTGCACCAGCCTCGACAACGTGCTGCCCTCGAACGGCTTGGACAGCATCGCCTCCCGCGGACCGAGCGAACGCCCTGCCAGCGACGCCGGGCGGCCAGTTATGAAGATAATGACGATGTCCGGCCGCAACAGGCGCATTTGATCCGCAAGCTCCACGCCGTTCCGCCCGGCGCCTAAGTCCACGTCGGTCACCATCACCGGCGCATCCAGGCCGTCCCGCATAAGCTCCAGCGCCTCCTCCGCCGTAGCGGCCTCCACGACGCCGAACCCGTCATCCTCGAGCATCAGCGCCACGGTCATGCGTACCAGCGCATCATCCTCCACAAGGAGGAGGCAGTTCCGGATACTGTCAGCCATCATCGGTTCTGCTAAGAAATTGGGCATCGCAGCCATAACGACGCGGCGGGCGTTTCGTTCACTTCGGCGAACCGTGTTCGCGCGTTGTGATCGGCTAGACCGCAGTAGCCCCGACTGTGCCGGAGCGCGGTCCAGCTTTTGTTTGTGCGACCAACTTTGTCGCCCTGACCGGCAACGCAAGCGCGTTTCCGGTCAGGGCGACGTTGGTCTAACCCAGCAGCCGTCCAATGACCCGGGCCGTGTAGTCCACCACGGGAATGATCCGCCCATAGTTGATGCGCGTCGGCCCAATCACCCCAATCGCTCCCACGATGCGGTCCGCCTCGTTGCGCGCCGGCGCCACGACCATCGACACGCCGCCGGCGCCGAACAGCCCGCTCTCGGCGCCGATGAAGATGCGCACCCCGTCCGACGCCTCCGCCAGCTCCAGCAGCCGCAGCATGGTCTCCTGCCGCTCCAGCCGCTCGAACAAGGCCTGGATCGCCGCCAGGTTGGCGATCTGCGTCACCTCGGACAGCAGCCGCGCCTGCCCGCGCACGATCAACGAGCCGCCGCGCCCCTCGCCGGTCCAGGTGGCAAGCCCGGCCTCCACCACCTGCGTCGTCAGCGCATCGAGCTGCGTCCGGTCCTCTGCCATGTCGGCGCTCACCACGCGGCGCAACTCCGCGAGGCTCCGGCCGGACAGCCGGGCGTTCAGGAAGTTGCCCGCCTGCGTCAGCGCGGACGGCGGCAGGCCGGGCGGGATTTCGATTACCCGGTTCTCCACCGTGCCGTCCGCCCCCACCAGGATCACCAGCGCCCGTCCTGGACCCAAGGGCACGAACTCGATATGCCGCACCGCGCCGTCCGACTTCGGCGCCAGCACCAGCCCGGCCGCGCCCGCAAGCCCGGCCAGCATGGTGCTGGCCTCCGCCAAAGTGTCCTCCAGGCTGCGCCCGCGCGCCTCCAAGGCGGTGCTGATGGCTTCGCGTTCCTCGTCGGCCAGGCTGCCGAACTGCAGCAGGCCGTCCACGAACAGCCGCAGCCCAAGGTCGGTCGGCAGCCGGCCGGCGCTGGTGTGCGGCGCGAACAGCAACCCCGCGTCCGTGAGGTCCGCCATCACGTTGCGGATGGTGGCCGGCGACAGCGCAATCGGCAGCCGGCGGGACAGCGTGCGGCTGCCGACCGGCTCGCCGGTGGCGACATACTGCTCCACGATCTCGCGCAGCACCGCCGCCGAGCGCGGGTCGAGGCCGGGGGGAAGCGTCGGGCTGCTGGGGGTCCTGGCCACCACTACTCCCGCCGGGCCGCTTCGGGGGCGGGGCGGCCGGACAGGATGGCCTCGACCACCCGCTGCACGTCGAACGCCTCGGTGGCGGTCGCCAAGAAGTGCGGCTCGCCCCGGGTCATGGCGGCCACGCCCTCCAGTTGCCGGCGCAGCACCAGCGGGCGTGCCTCCTCGTTTGGCCGCGCGTCGGCGTCCGGCGCCCAGCTCCCGTCCGGCCGCTGCCGCTCGGCGAACGACCAGTCGCGCAGGCGGATGTTGGCGACGCCGCGGACGGTCCAGGTGTTGTGGTCGTCGGCCTCGGTCGTGCCCACCGCGCCCGTCAGCCGTCCCGGCAGGCCGCCCGCGTCCAGCCGTGCCGCGACCCGGCGCTCGCTGGCGCCGTGCTGCGCCTGCACCTCGCTGGACAACAGGCTCAGCGGACCCAGCAGGCGGCGGGACAGGAACAGGAAGTACGACACGACCTCGCGGGTGAAGCCGCCCTCGGCCGCGCCGTCGAGCCACGACGCCGCGTCCGCCTGCCACGGCCGCGGCCAAGTGCGGAACGCGACGTCGATGCCGAACCCGCGCGGCGCGCCGGTCACGCCGGCCTCAAGCCACTCGCGCAACCGCTCCACCGCTGGCGAGGACGCGAAGGGGAAGTTGACGGCGATCCGCGCCGTGCCGTGCTGCTTGATGAAGCGCACGCTGTCGTCCACATCGGCCGCCAGCGGCTTTTCCAGGAACACCGCCCGGCCGGCGTCCAGCGCGGCGCGGGCGTAGTGCAGGTGCGTGCCGGGCGGGGTCGCGACATAGACGCAGTCCGCGGCCCCGATCAGCGCCTCGGCTGACGCCGCGCGGGGCACGCCCAATGCCGCGACCCGGTCGAGCGCCGCCGGCGCCTGGTCCCACACGCCGGTGACGTGCACGGTGTCCGCCGCGTGTTCGAGCGCCGCCCGCAGCAGGCGCTCCCCCATGATTCCCGCGCCGATCACGCCGATCCCAACCGTCATCCCGCCCCTATGCCCCTTTGGCCCACGTCCGCTATATGGCGCGCCCATCTTCAAGGACACCACCATGCGCCCATCCGGCCGCGCCGCGGATATGTTGCGAAATGTTTCCTTCACCACCGGGTTCGCCCACCACGCCGAGGGTTCCTGCCTGGTGCGCATGGGCGGCACGGAGGTGCTGTGCGCCGCAAGCGTCGAGGGGCGGGTGCCGGGCTTCCTGCGCGGCACCGGGCTTGGCTGGGTCACGGCCGAGTACGGCATGTTGCCGCGCGCCACCCACACGCGCGGGGACCGCGAGGCGGCGCGCGGCAAGCAGTCTGGCCGCACCCAGGAAATCCAGCGGCTGATCGGCCGCAGCCTGCGCGCCGTGGTGGACCGCAAGGCCATGGGCGAGTGCAGCGTCACGCTGGACTGCGACGTGCTGAACGCCGACGGCGGCACCCGCTGCGCCAGCATCACCGGCGCATGGGTGGCGCTGAGCCTCGCGTTCCGGCGCCTGGAGGAAAAACGGGTGATCGCCCGCTCGCCCATGACCGGGCAGGTCGCGGCGGTAAGCTGCGGCCTGGTGGCGGGCGGCGCGGTGCTGGACCTGGACTATGCCGAGGACAGCGACGCCGAGGCGGACGCCAACTTCGTGCTGACGGACGGCGGCGGGATCGTGGAAATCCAGGGCACGGCGGAGAAGGCGCCGTTCACCGAGGCGCAGTTCACGGAGCTGATGCGCCTCGCCCGCCTCGGCACGGGGCGCCTGTACGAGATGCAGCGCACGGCCCTGGCCTGATGCCGCGCCGCCTCGAACCCGGCGCGCGGCTGGTGCTGGCGACGCACAACCCCGGCAAGCTGCGGGAGATCGCGGACCTGCTGCGTCCACTCGATATCGAGACGGTCTCGGCCGCGGCGCTCGGCCTGCCGGAGCCGGACGAGGACGCGCCGGACTTCGCCGGGAACGCGCGCATCAAGGCGCTGGCGGCCACCGTGTCCGGGCTGCCGGCGCTGGCGGACGACAGCGGGTTCTGCGTGGCGGCGCTCGGCGGCGCGCCGGGCGTGCACTCGGCGCGGTGGGCCGGGCCGGGCAAGGACTTCGCCGCGGCCATGCAGCGCGTGCGCGACGAAATGGCCGGAAGCGCGGACGCCAGGGCCTGGTTTATCTCTGCGTTGTGCCTGGCCTGGCCGGACGGGCACACCGAGACGTTCATGGGGCGCGTGGACGGCCAGGCCGTGTGGCCGCCGCGGGGCGCGCTGGGGTTTGGATACGACCCGATGTTCGCGCCGGGTGGCGGCGCCAAGACGTACGGCGAGACCGATCCGCTTACGAAGCACGCAACCAGCCACCGCGCCCGCGCCATGGCGCAACTCTACCTGGGCTGCTTCGGTTAGGGCTGCCAAGGGAGGCTGGCATGTTCAGGCTTGGGTTTATCGCGTGCGGCGTGGCGTTCCTGGCCGTCGGCGGCGGGAGTGCCACGGCCCAGTATTACCCTCCGCCCGGCTACCCGCCCCCCGGCTACCCATCCCCCGACTACTCGCCTTACCCTCCGCCGCGTTACGCGCCGCCGTACGACCCGCCACGGCGCGCGTTGGGGTTTCGCTGCGATGCCTGGCTGCCGACCGCTTATGGCGCGCGCGCTTTGGTCTGCGACATCGCCCGGCCGCGGCCGCTCGGCCGTCCGTGCGTCTGCCCGCCGCCTCCGCCGCCGCCGGGTTACTCGCCTGCGCCCTACTTGAATGGACGCGTGATCCCCTGATGTGTCCGGGATGATCAAAGCATTACCGGACGGTCCCGTCGAAGGCTTGTCACCCGACCAGTTGCGAAGGGGCGCGGACGCGGTGCTGGCGGAGCGCCGCGGCGCCGATGGCTTGTGGGTGTTCGCCTATGGCGCGTTGATGTGGGACGGCTCGTTCAAAAGCGACCGGCATCATCCGGGCCGGGTGCAGGGCTTGGAGCGGCGCTATTGCATTTGGGACGAACGCAACCGCGGCGCCCCGGCGCGTCGCTCGCTTACCCTGGGCCTGGAACCAGGTCCGGAGGGGTGCGCGGGCCTGGCGATGCACGTGGCGGAGGCGGGGCTTGCGACGGAGTTCTGGCGCGTGTGGGAGCATGAGATGCCGGGCGGCTACTACCAAGCCCGCTGGGTGCAGGTGGACACTGCCGCCGGGCCGCTGGACGCGCTGACGTTCATCGCGGACCCGCTGCATCCGCTGTTCGCGGGCCGGATCACGGACTATGCCGTGACGGAGATCCTGGCCACCACCGAGGGGCCTGGCGGGCCGGCGCAGGAGTACCTCGACCGCACGGCGCAGGCGTTGCAGGCTGCTGGCGTTCCGGACCCCTACCTGGACCGGCTCAGCGCCGCCGTCGCGCGGTGGGGTTCGGCCGCATAAGGGGCTTAATCCTGGCGCACGCTGGGCACAGCGGCACGTCCAGGCCCATGTAAGGGACATGGACCCGCTCGCCCTCTATATCCACTGGCCATTCTGCCTGTCGAAGTGCCCGTACTGCGACTTCAACAGCCACATGCGGGAGCGCATCCCGCAGGCCCGCTTCGCCGCCGCGCTGCGCGCCGAACTCGCCTGGGAGGCCGCCCGGCTGGGCCGCCGCCCGCTCGCCTCCATCTTTTTCGGCGGCGGCACCCCAAGCCTCATGGACCCGGCCATCGTCGCCAGCCTCGTTGCCGACGCGCGCCGCCTGTTCGATCCGTTGCCGGAGCTTGAGGTCACGCTGGAGGCCAACCCCACCAGCGTCGAGCTTGGCAAGCTGGCAGCGTTCCGGGACGCCGGCGTGAACCGGGTGTCGGTCGGCATCCAGAGCCTTGAGGCGGACGCGTTGCGCATGTTGGGGCGGGAGCACTCGGCGGACCAGGCCGTCGCCGCCCTGGCCGCGGCGCGGCGCATCTTCCCCCGGGTGTCGTTCGACCTGATCTATGCGCGGCCGGGCCAAACGGTCGCGGCGTGGCGGGCGGAGCTGGACCGGGCGCTTGAGCTGTGCGCGGACCACCTGTCGCTATACCAGCTCACCATCGAACCCGGCACCGGGTTCGAGGCGCTGCATCGCCGGGGCGAGCTTGTGCTGCCGGACGACGACACGGCGGCGGCGCTGTATCACGCGACCCTGGAGGCCTGCGCGCGGCACGGCTTGGCGCCATACGAGGTCTCGAACCTCGCCCGGCCCGGCGCAGAGAGCCGGCACAACCTGGCCTATTGGCGATACCTGGACTACGCCGGCGTTGGCCCCGGCGCGCACGGCCGGGTGACGCTGGGAACGGATTTGTTGGCGACCCGCCGCCACCGCGCGCCGGAGCCTTGGGCGGACCGGGTGGAGCAGCACGGCCATGGCAGCACCGCGGAGGAGCGCGTGTCGGCCCCGGACCGTGCGCGGGAGATGCTGTTGATGGGGCTGCGGCTGACCGAAGGCATCGATGCTGCACGGTTCGCGCTCCGCACCGGCATGGCATTGGAGGACGCGCTCGACTTGGACACATTGGAGCGGGCGCTCGATGCGGAGTACCTGACCTATGCCGATGGCCGGCTTGCCGCGACGCTGGAAGGACGGCTGCGGCTCGACCCGTTGCTGGCGGCGCTGGCGGGTTGAGGCGCTTGTCCGGCGGCCATCGCTGCCCTACCTGAACGCAATGAGCCAGACACACGAACCCCCTCCGCAAATCCCGCCCGAAGACGTAGTGCAGGATGCCGCCGCGCCGCCCGAGGACGCCGAACCTAGCATCGCCCAGTTGACGGCCGAGCGCGACGACATGCGCGACCGCTGGATTAGGGCCGAGGCCGAGATCGCCAACGTCCGCAACCGGGCCAAGCGCGACATCGACGACACCCGGCAATACGCCGTGCAGAAGTTCGCGACCGACGTGGTGGAGGCCGCCGACAACCTGCGCCGCGGGTTGTCCAGCCTGCCGCCGCAATCGGACGATGAGCCGGAGATCGTGACCAAGCTGCGCGACGGGTTCGAGGGCGTGGAGCGCAGCTTCTTCGCCATCCTGGAGCGGAACGGCATCCAGCGGCAGGACCCGACCGGGCAGCAGTTCGACGCCAACCTGCACCAGGCCATGGCGGAACAGCCCTCGGCCGAGCACCCGGGCGGCACCGTGATCCAGGCCTGGACGCCGGCTTGGACCCTGAATGGCCGGCTGCTGCGTCCGGCCATGGTCGTGGTGGCGAAAGCCGCGCCGGAGGATTCGGCCGCCTGATACGGTGCTTGGCACCTTGTCCCACGCGGTCCGCCTCAATACATAACGTTCTGTTGTCATAGGGCGGCGCACGGTGCTTCGGGCTGTGCGCGGCCGCTAATAAGGAGACTAGAATGAGCAAGGTCATCGGTATCGACCTCGGCACCACCAACTCTTGTGTCGCCATCATGGAGGGGTCCGCCAGCAGCGACGTCCGCGTCATCGAGAACGCCGAAGGCGCGCGCACCACGCCCAGCATGGTCGCGTTCAGCGACAACGGCGAGCGCCTTGTGGGCCAGAGCGCCAAGCGCCAGGCCGTGACCAACCCGACCAACACGCTCTATGCCGTGAAGCGCCTGATCGGCCGCCGCTACGAGGACAGCGTGGTCGAGAAGGACAAGTCGATGGTGCCGTACGGCATCGTGCGCGGCGACAACGGCGACGCGTGGGTCGAGGCCCGCGGCGAAAAGTACTCGCCGAGCCAAGTCAGCGCGTTCGTGCTGGGCAAGATGAAGGAGACCGCCGAGGCCTACCTCGGCGAGAAGGTCTCGCAGGCCGTCATCACCGTGCCGGCGTACTTCAACGACGCGCAGCGCCAGGCCACCAAGGACGCCGGGCGGATCGCCGGGCTTGAGGTGCTGCGCATCATCAACGAGCCGACCGCGGCGGCGCTCGCCTACGGCATGGACAAGAAGCAGGCCGGCACCATCGCGGTGTACGACCTCGGCGGCGGCACGTTCGACGTGTCGGTGCTAGAAATCGGCGACGGCGTGTTCGAGGTGAAATCCACCAACGGCGACACCTTCCTGGGCGGCGAGGACTTCGACAACCGCGTGATCGGCTACCTCGCGGACGAGTTCAAGCGCGAGCAGGGCATCGACTTGCGTAAGGACAAGCTGGCCCTGCAGCGGCTGAAGGAGGCTGCGGAGAAGGCCAAGATTGAGCTGTCGTCTTCCAAGGAGACCGAGATCAACCTGCCGTTCATCACCGCCGACGCCAGCGGGCCGAAGCACCTGGTGATGAAGCTGTCGCGCGCGAAGCTCGAAAGCCTGGTGGACGACCTGATCGAGCGCACCCTGGCGCCGTGCCGCGCGGCGTTGAAGGACGCGGGCGTGACTGCTGGCGAGATCCAGGAAGTGATCCTGGTCGGCGGCATGACGCGGATGCCCAAGGTCATTGAAACCGTGAAGCAGTTCTTCGGCCGTGACCCGGCGCGCAACGTGAACCCGGACGAGGTCGTGGCCATCGGCGCGGCGGTGCAGGGCGCGGTGCTGAAGGGCGACGTGAAGGACGTGCTGCTGCTGGACGTGACGCCGCTGTCCCTCGGCATCGAGACGCTGGGCGGCGTGTTCACCCGGCTGATTGACCGCAACACGACCATCCCGACCAAGAAAAGCCAGGTGTTCTCGACCGCCGACGACAACCAGGGCGCGGTCACCATCAAGGTGTACCAGGGCGAGCGCGAGATGGCGTCCGACAACAAGGCGCTGGGCCAGTTCGACCTGATGGGCATTCCGCCCGCGCCGCGCGGCGTGCCGCAGATCGAGGTCACGTTCGACATCGACGCCAACGGCATTGTCTCGGTCCAGGCGAAGGACAAGGCGACTGGCAAGGAGCAGCAAATCCGCATCCAGGCCAGCGGCGGGCTGTCCGAGAAGGACATCGAGGCGATGGTCAAGGAGGCCGAGGACAACGCGGACGCCGACAAGCGCCGGCGCGAGCAGGTCGAGGCGCGCAACAGCACCGAGGCGATGGTGCACCAGGTCGAGAAGACGTTGCGGGACGACGCGGACAAGGTGCCGGCCGACATGAAGTCGGAGGCCGAAGCCGCGGTGGCCAGCGCCAAGACCGCCTTGGAGGGCACCGACGCGGACGCGATCAAGTCGGCGGGCGACCGCCTGACGCAGGTGGCGATGAAGGTCGGCGAGGCGATGTACAAGGCCCAGGCCGAGGCGTCGGCGCAGCCGGAGGCGCCGCAGGGCGCGGCGGGCGGCAAGCCGGGCGAGAAGGTCGTGGACGCCGAGTTCGAGGAAGTGCCCGAGAAGAAAAAGGCGTCCTAACCAAAGCCTTCCAGGAACGGCGTCCGCGCTCCAGACGGAGGCGGGCGCCGTTTGCTTATGGTCCCGGCTGGGATCGGCAGCTTAGGGATAGAGAGCTGACGTGGCAACAAAGCAGGACTTCTACGCGACGCTCGGCGTCGCCCGGGATGCGGACGCGGACACGCTGAAGCGGGCCTATCGCAAGCTGGCGATGGACTACCATCCCGACCGCAACCCGAATGACAAGGCGGCGGAGGCCAAGTTCAAGGAGCTGAACGAGGCTTACGACGTGTTGAAGGACGACCAGAAACGCGGCGCGTACGACCGGTTCGGCCATGCCGCATTCCAGCAGGGTAGCGGCGGCGCGCCCGGCGGATTCGGCTTCGCGGACGGCGCTGGGCTGGGCGACATCTTTGACCAGATGTTCGGCGACATGACTGGGCGTGGCCGGGGCGGACGCCGCGGCGGCGCAGACCTGCGCACCCAAGTCGAGGTGGAGTTGATGGACGCCTTCGCCGGCGTCAAAACCCAAATCCGCGTGCCGACCCGGATCAAGTGCGACCACTGCGACGGCACCGGGTCCGAAGACAAAAGCCGTGCCGCCGACACCTGCAGGACGTGCCGCGGCGCTGGCAAGGTGCAGGCGCAACAGGGCTTCTTCCTGATCGAGCGCACCTGTCCCACCTGCAACGGCGCGGGCCGGGTCATCAAGAACCCGTGCCGGGTGTGCAATGGCGCTGGCACCGTGCAGCGGGACCGCACGTTGCAGGTCTCGATCCCCGCCGGTGTCGAGGACGGCACCCGTATCCGCTTGTCAGGCGAGGGCGAAGCGGGAGGGCCTGGCGCGCCGCCGGGCGACTTGTACGTGCATGTCGCGATCCGTCCGCACGAGATTTTCCAGCGGGACGGGGCCAACGTTTACTGCCGGGTGCCGTTGCCGATGACCCAGGCGGCGTTGGGCGGCGATGTCGAGGTGCCGGTCATAGACGGCAGCCGCACCAAGGTGAAAATTCCGCCCGGCACGCAAACCGGCGACCAGTTCCGGCTGCGCTCCAAGGGCTTTTCGGTCCTCAGCAGTACGCAGCGCGGCGACATGTTCATCCAGGTCGCGGTGGAGACGCCGATGCACCTCAGCAAACGGCAGCGGGAGCTGCTGGAGGAGTTCGAGAATGAGGCGAAGGACCACGCGAAAGGCAGTCCGGAAAGCGAGGGCTTCTTTGCGAAGGTCGCCGCATTCTTTGACGGCTTAGGCAAGTAGCCCTCCGCCACCGGCAGAGGGCGTCTTGGCTATTTCTTCTTCGGCGCCGGTGGAAGGTCCTCCTCCAAAATCGTGATGTGCAGGGAGTAGGACACCTCGCCGTCCTCCTCGTCGCGATGCAGCGTCCCCAGGAACTCCTTGTCCATCGTGACCTCGACCGAAGCGCCCTTTCGCAGCGGGGGTTCGATGCCGATGCGGGCCGTGCCGAGCGTGCGGCGCAGGTAAGCTTCGACCCGGGCGATATCGGTTGAGTTCATCAGTCCATCCCTTGGCTAGTCGGTCCGCTTTATCATGGGTCCGGGCGAGGGCCGAAATAAGCGGGTCGGCTTTGGCCTACTTTATGCCCTGCGACCGGTAGAATTGCTCCTGTTGCTGGCGTTGGCGCTCCTGGGCCTGCAACAGCTCCCGTTGCAAGCCATTGTCGCGCGGGCGCTCCGGCTGGCCGCGGAACTGGCGTTCCTGACGAAAGCGGTCCTGCTCCGCCCGTTGTTGGAATCGGTCGCGTTCGAAGCGCTCCCGCTCGAACCGCTCCCGGGCGAACCGGTCGCGGTCCCGGAACCCGCGGTCGCGCTCGTATCCGTAACCGAAGCCTCCATAGCCCGGCTGCACCGGATACGGCCGGCCGTAGCCGTATGCCGGACCTGGCTCCTGCACCACGACAACGCCGCCGTCATCATAGGTCGTGAGGTCCGACCCGTAATAGGCGCCGCCAGGCTCCGGCACGCAGGCCGGCAACGCCAGGCACGCCACAAGTCCCGTGAACCACCCCAGCCGCATCGCATTCCCCTGTTCGTATGATCTGCTCTTGCTTATCGGCCCTAAACGTGGCGACACGGCGGCGGTTTAGCCAGGTGTGGAGAGCAAGCATGCCCGTCAGCGGCACAGGTCCCTACGACGACCAGAACGTGTTCGCCAAAATCCTGCGCGGCGAGATCCCGTCGCGCCGGGCGTACGAGGACGAGTGGGCGGTGGCGTTCCATGACATCGCGCCACAAGCGCCGGTGCACGTGCTGGTGATCCCGCGTGGCCCCTACGTCGCGCTGGCGGACTTCGTCGCCACGGCGAGCGAGGCGGAGGTCGCGGGATTCTTCCGCGCGGTGGGACGGGTGGCGGCGCAGCTTGGGCTTGAGGCGCCCGGCTACCGCGTGCTGGCCAACATGGGGCAACACGCCGGGCAGGAGGTGCCGCATTTCCATGTCCACCTGTTCGGCGGCGCGCCGCTCGGCTCCATGCTGGTGCGTGCCCATTCGTGACGGCCCATGCGTGACGGCGATTGACAGCGGCGGCGATTGGCCCAAATGTCAGCGTTCCGAGGGGGGTCCCGTTAGGGGGCTGAGAGTCCGCCGGCTTGCGTGCAAGCGACGCGGTGACCCTGCTGAACCTGATCCGGGTCATGCCGGCGTAGGGACGGGATTGTACCACAGCCCCGTCCGCGCCGTATGCCCACCACTGGAGGGCGTGCCGTGACCTATCAAGCCAAGCCGAGCGCCGTCACCACCGGGCCTGTCACCGGGTCCCGCAAGATTTACACCAGCCCGGCGGACCGCCCGGACATCCTGGTGCCGTTCCGCGAGGTGGTGCTGGACCCCTCCGCCCAAGAGGAGCCGGTGCGGTTGTACGACTGCTCCGGCCCATACACCGAGAGCGACGCCGCGATTGACCTCGCGGCCGGCCTGCCGGCGGTGCGGGCGCCGTGGTTGGCGAAGCGGGGCTTCGCCGCCGCGACGCCCCGGGCCGTGAAGCCCGAGGACAACGGCTTCGTGCCGCAGGACCGCCTGGTGCCGGAGTGCCCGGCGGCGCAGACGCTGTACGAGGGCCACGACGGCCAGATGGTCACGCAGTACGAGTTCGCCCGCGCCGGCGTCATCACCGAAGAAATGATTTACGTCGCCCACCGCGAGAACCTCGGCCGCGCGCAGGCCCTGGCGGAAGCCAATGAGCGCATCGCCGACGGCGAGAGCTTCGGCGCCGAAATCCCGGAGTTCGTGACCCCCGAGTTCGTGCGGAGCGAAATCGCCCGCGGCCGGGCCATCATCCCGGCCAACATCAACCACCCGGAACTGGAGCCTGTCATCATCGGGCGCAACTTCCTGGTCAAGATCAACGCCAACATCGGCAACTCCGCCGTGACCTCCGGCGCGGCCGAGGAGGTCGAGAAGCTGGTCTGGGCCATCCGCTGGGGCGGCGACACGGTGATGGACCTGTCCACCGGCCGCAACATCCACAACATCCGCGGCTGGATCGTGCGCAACTCGCCGGTGCCGATTGGCACGGTGCCGATCTACCAGGCGCTGGAGAAGGTCGGCGGCGACGCGGACAAGCTGGACTGGGAGGTGTTCCGCGACACGTTGATCGAGCAGGCCGAGCAGGGCGTGGACTACTTCACCATCCACGCCGGGGTGCGGCTGGCGCACGTGCCGCTGACGGCCAAGCGCACCACGGGCATCGTGAGCCGCGGCGGCTCGATCATGGCGCGTTGGTGCCTGGCGCACCATAAAGAAAGTTTCCTGTACGAGCACTTCGGCGAGATTTGCGACATCATGCGCAAGTACGACGTGAGCTTCTCGTTGGGCGACGGCCTCCGGCCCGGCAGCAACGCCGACGCCAACGATGCCGCGCAGTTCGCTGAGCTGGAGACATTGGGCGAGCTGACCAAGATTGCTTGGACCAAGGGCTGCCAGGTGATGATCGAGGGGCCGGGCCATGTGCCGATGCACAAGATCAAGGTCAACATGGACAAGCAGTTGCGCGAGTGCGGCGAGGCGCCGTTCTATACGCTTGGCCCGCTCACGACCGACATCGCGCCGGGCTACGACCACATCACCTCGGCGATTGGCGCCGCCATGATCGGCTGGTTCGGCACGGCGATGCTGTGCTACGTGACGCCGAAGGAGCACCTCGGGCTGCCGAACCGGGACGACGTCAAGGTGGGCGTCATTACCTACCGCATCGCGGCCCATGCGGCGGACCTTGCCAAAGGGCACCCATCAGCGAAGCACCGAGACGACGCCATCAGCCGCGCACGGTTCGACTTCCGGTGGGAGGACCAGTTCAACCTGGGCCTCGACCCCGACACGGCGCGCAAGTACCATGACGAAACCCTGCCGAAGGACGCGCATAAGGTCGCGCATTTTTGCTCGATGTGCGGGCCAAAATTCTGTTCCATGAAGATCAGCCAGGATATCCGGGCGGATGCTGAGCGAATGGCGGGACTGGAGGCCAAAAGTGCGGAGTTCAAGGATAATGGTGGAAAGCTGTACGTGCCGGCTGCCGCGGCGGAGTAGCCATCCGGCATGAGCGACCCGCGGAGCGCGCTGGATGCGGTCGGTCAGTTGCCGGACACGGAGATCGACATCGCGGGTGCGGCCTTGCAGCTCGCCCGCATCGACGCACCTGAGCTGGATTGGCAGGCGGCGGCGGGGCATGTGTCCGCGCTGGCGCGGGATGCGGTCGGCCTCGCGCGCGAGCTGCCGAGCGGCACGGCCCGGGCGCGCGCCGGGGCGTTGGCGGGCTTGCTGGGCCGCTACGGTTATGCCGGCGACACGGAAACCTACAACGAGCCGGCCAATGCCAACCTCATCCAAGTCATCGAACGCCGACGCGGGCTGCCGGTGGCGCTCGGCATCCTGTGGCTGCACTGCACCCGCGCCATAGGCTGGCCGGCGCACGGGCTGAACTTCCCCGGCCATTTCCTGATTGCGCTCGAAGGCCACCAGCCGCGCCGCGCCTCCCGCTCCACGGCACCGCAACATCTGGTGGTGGACCCGTTCTCAGGCGGGCTGACGTTGGAGGCGCATGACCTGCGCACCCTGCTGAAGCGGGTCGAAGGGCCGGACGCCGAACTGCGGCCCGGCATGTTGCAGCCGATGTCGGCGCGGAGCGTGCTGCTGCGCTTGCAGAACAACATCCGCGGCCGGCGGGAGGCGCAGGGCGACCTGGCGTCCGCCCTTGCGTGCACCGAGGACATGCTGCGCATCGCACCCGATTCGGTGGCGCTATGGCGGGAGGCGGCGGTGCTGAACGAGCGCCTGGACCATGTCGCGGCGGCATTGCGGTGCTACGGCCGGGTGCTGGAGCTGGTGCCGGAGGGCGACGGCGCGATGCGGGCGCGGCTGGCGATGGACGGGTTGCGGGCGCGGCTGAACTAAGCACCCTGGCATCCGAACCGGATGCGCCCCGCTCTCATGCCGGAGGCATAGGACCATGCTGTACGCGCTTATCGCCCTAGCGGCTGTCGCCATCCTGGCAGTGGCGCTCGGCGTCCGCACCGTGCCGCAGGGCCAGGTCTGGACAGTCGAGCGGTTCGGCGCCTTCACGCGCCTGCTGCAACCCGGCCTGAACCTCATGCTGCCCGTGGTCGAGCGGGTTGGGCATAAGATGAACGTCCAGGAAATCGTGCTGGATATCCCGGAACAGGCCGTCATCACCCGGGACAACGCCGCCGTCGTGGTGGACGGCATCTGTATTACCGCGTGCTCGACCCGGCCAAGGCCGCATACGGCGCGCAGAACCTGGTGCAGGCGCTGACCAGCATGGCCATGACCAACATCCGCTCGGTGATCGGCGCCATGGACCTGGACGGCGCGCTGTCCGGGCGGGAGGAGATCAACGCCAAGCTGCTTGTGACCCTGGACCACGCGACCGCGCCGTGGGGCGTGAAGGTGAGCCGGGTGGAGCTGCGCAAGATCGAGCCGCCGGCCAACCTGGTGGC
>CAXTCN010000081.1:0-21589 GCA_964242575.1 uncultured Acetobacteraceae bacterium
TTCCGCGCCCGCCGACGCCTGCGCCGCCGCAGCCCACGCCGCCGACACCCACGCCGCCCGCTCCGCCGGCGCCACGGCCATCGCCGCCCACCCCGACGCCGGGTCCACCGACGCCGAGCGCCACCAGCCAGCCCAACCCCACCCGCAACCCAGCGCCAGACAGCCGGGCGCTGGAGAACACGCTGGAACGCTTGCGCGCGTTGCAGGCCCAGCGGGAGCCGCCCCGCGCTAACGCCAACCCGCCGCGCGGCGGCGCACCCGGCGGCGGCAGCCCAACCGGGGCGGACAACGCGGCGCTGAGCGCTGCCGACCGCGGACGGATCGGCGAGCGGTTGCGGGAGTGCTGGACCGGGGACACCGGAGCGGCCGGCTTCGAGAAGCAGTCGGTGCGCCTGGTGGTGACCACTGACCCGACCGGGACCATCCGCATCGCCGACCTCGCGCCGGGTGACGCGTCCCGGACCGGCGTGTCGCGCGCATTCGCCGAGCGGGCGCGCCGCGCGGCGCTCGACCCGGCCTGCGCGCAGCTTCCGCTGCCGGCGTCGATGCGGGGACAGAACCACACCTTTGAAATCACGTTCCGGCCCTAAGGAGTTCCCTTAATGTTTCAGCAGCAAATGTTGCTCAGCCGCCGCAGCCTGCTGGCCGGCGCTGCCGTGGCCTCCATGCCGCTCGCCGCATACGGCCAGGTGGGCCAGGGCAACCAGCAGCCCGAGATCACTGTGGACCGGGCGCGCACCGCGCCGATCCCGATTGCGATCCCGAACTTCACCGGGACGCAGCTCGGCGCCGACATGACGGGGGTGATTAGCAACAACCTCGCCCGGTCCGGCCTGTTCCGGCTGGTGCCGCAGGCCCCGCAGATCGGCGGCGACGGCAGCGACACGCCCAACTTCACCAACTGGAAGGCCGTGGGCGCGCAGGCGCTGGTGACCGGCAAGGTGGAGGGCGGCGGCAGCAACGTGCGGGTGGAGTTCCGGCTGTGGGACGTGCTGCCGGGCCAGCAAATCCAGGGCACGGCCTACACCACCACGGGGGCCAACTGGCGGCGGATCGCGCACATCATTTCCGATGTAATCTATGAGCGGCTGCTGGGCGAGAAGGGCTACTTCGACACCCGCGTGGTGTACGTCGCCGGCACTGGGCCGCGCGACCGCCGGGTGAAACGGCTGGCGATCATGGACCAGGACGGCGAGGGCAACCGGTTCCTGACGGACGGGTCGTGGCTGGCGCTCACGCCGCGGTTCCACCCAACGCGGGACCAGATCGTGTTCATGAGCTTCAACAACAACCGGCCGCGGGTTTACATCTTCGACCTTGGCACCCGGGCGCAACGCATCCTGGGCGAGTACGACGGCATGACGTTCGCGCCGCGGTTCCATCCGGACGGCAACAGCGTCATCATGTCGGTGTCGCGCGGCGCCGGGTCGGACATCATCGTGGTGGGCGTGGATGGCGGGCGGGAGCGGCGGCTGACCAACTCGGGCGCGATCGACACCAGCCCGTGCTACAGCTCGGACGGGCAGCAGATCGTGTTCAACTCCGACCGTGGCGGAGACCAGCAGCTCTATGTCATGGACGCGGGCGGCGGCAACGCGCGGCGCATCAGCTTCGGGCGCGGCCGCTACGCCACGCCGGTGTGGTCGCCGCGCGGCGACCTGATCGCGTTCACGCGCCTGACCGGCGGCACGTTCGCCATCGGCGTCATGCGGCCGGACGGGTCCGGCGAGCGCATCCTGTCCGAGAGCTTCTCCGTCGAGGGGCCGACCTTCGCGCCGAACGGCCGCGTGTTGATGTTCTACCGCGAAAGCCCGGCGCGGGACCGCACCGGCGGCGGGTACTCCTCGCGCCTCGTGTCCATCGACGTCACCGGCTTCAACGAGCGGGCGATCAGCACGCCAACCGATGCGTCCGATCCGGCGTGGTCCCCGCTGTTGGCTTGACCAGCCACCGGGCGCATCGTATCGCCAAGCGCAACGAGCCTGGCCTCAACAACGGCGACAAAGGATTTGGCATAATGAACCTAAAGGTTTCCGGCTTCCTGGCCGCCTTGCTGGTGCTCGGCGCGTGTTCCGACGACGCGAACAAGACGACCGGCGCGGCCACTGGGTCCGGCGGCACGTCCACCACGGCGGGCGTCGGCCCTGGCAGCCAGGAGGACCTGGTGGCGAATGTGGGCGACCGGGTGTTCTACGCGCTCGACAGCTCCAGCCTGTCGGGCGATGCGCGCGGGACGCTCGACCGGCAGGCGACGTGGCTGGCGCGGTACCCGCAGGTGAGCATCCAGATGGCCGGCAACTGCGATGAGCGCGGCACGACGGAGTACAACCTGGCGCTTGGGCAGCGACGGGCCAACGCGGCGCGGGATTACCTGGTGGCGCGCGGCGTGTCCTCGGCCCGCGTGTATGCCACGAGCTTTGGCAAGGAACGGCCAACGGCGCTGGGGTCGGACGAGCAGGCTTACTCGCAGAACCGCAACGCGACCACGTCCGTCCGTTAACATGGCGGTGCGCGGGCTTCTGCTGGGCGGCGCGCTCGCGGCTATTTTGGCCGGGCCGGCGGCGGCGCAGCTCGACAGCCGTGAGGCAATCGTGTTGCAGAACCAAATCCTGGAGCTGCGGCGCGACCTGCAATCCATGCAGCCGCAACGTGGGATGCCGCCGCCGCAGCCGTACCGGGGTGGGGGCGGAGGCGGCGGGACCGAGATCGCGGCGCAACTGCTGGACCGCGTGATCCTGCTGGAGGAAGAAGTGCGGCGGCTGCGGGGGCAGGCCGACGAGCAGGCCAACGCCAGCCGGCGGCAAGCGGACGAGCTGTCGAAGCAGATTGCCGACCTGAACTTCCGCTTGCAGGCTGGCCCGGCTGGCGTGCCTTCGCCGGCGCCAAACCGGCCCGCGCCACCGGGCAGCGGTGCGCCCACTGGACGGCGACCGCCAGAGTTGGCGATGCAG
The DNA here is from genome assembly GCA_964242575.1 of uncultured Acetobacteraceae bacterium. GTDB lineage: Bacteria > Pseudomonadota > Alphaproteobacteria > Acetobacterales > Acetobacteraceae > JANPPS01. The sequence goes on from CAXTCN010000081.1 coordinate 2,952, forward strand.
GAGGGCAACGCTGCCCTGGCCCGTCGCGACTACGCCGCCGCCGAGGCCGCGGCGCGCGAGGTGCTGGCTGGCGGGCGCACGGCGCCGCGGGCCAGCGACGCCCAGTTCCTGCTGGCGCAGGCGCTTGTTGGGCAGCGGGACTTCGAGGGCGCCGCCGTCGCATACGGGGACGCCTACAGCCGGGCGCGCACCGGGTCCCGCGCGCCGGATGCGCTGCTGGGCCTGGCCAACGCGCTGGCCGGGCTGAACGACCAGGCCTCCGCCTGCGATGCGCTCAACCGCTTGCGGGCGGAGTTCCCATCGCCCCGTGCGGACGTGCGCGAGGGGGCGGCGGCGGTGCGGGCCCGCGCTGGGTGCCGCTGAACGCCGAGCCGGTCGGGGCCGCCGAGTTCGCAGCGTGGATGACGCCGTTCGAGCCGTTTGCGAAGGGGCGGCGGGTTGCGGTGGCGGTGTCCGGCGGGGCCCACAGCATGGCGTTGGCGGTGCTGCTGTCGCAGTGGGGACGGCCGGAGGCGCTCATCGTCGATCATGGGCTGCGTTCCGAGGCGGCAGACGAGGCACGGCTTGCAACGGAGCAGTTGGCCCGGTTCGGCGTGCCGTCCCGCGTGCTGGCGCTTCGTCTGCAACGCGGGCCGGCCTTGGCGGAACGGGCGCGGACGGCGCGGTACGACGCGCTGGCGGAGGCGTGCAGGGATGCTGGCCTAACCGATCTTACCGTCGGGCATCACGCGCAGGACCAGGCCGAGACATTCTTATTGCGGGAAGCGAAGGGCAGCGGGCCGGCTGGGTTGGCGGGCATGGCGGCAGTCGTGCACTACAACCAGGTCCGGGTGCTGCGGCCAATGCTGGCCGCGGCCCCGGACCGGTTGCGCGCGACGCTGCGCCAAGCCGGCATCCTGTGGAGCGAGGACCCGACCAACCATGACCCGGCGACTCCCCGGGCCGTGTTCCGCGACCGCCTGCGGGGCCAGGACGGCTTGCGACCGCTGCGGCATAGCGCCAGCGCGGCCGGCGTGCGGCGGCACGGAACCGAACTGGCGGTCCTGGAGGAGCTCGGCAGCAAGGCGGCGTTCTATCCGGAGGGCTTCGCGCACGTCACGAGCGATACCCTGCGGCAAGACGCGCTTTCATCGTTGGTTTGGATGATCTCCGGACGGGCGCACCCCCCGTCGCCAGCGTCGGTCGCCCGGCTTGCACCCGGTTTGCAGTCCAGCACGTTGCACGGCGTCATCGTTGCGCCGGCCGGGCGGCTTGGCGCCGGCTGGCTGGTCGCCCGCGAGGCAGGCGGGCCAGCCGTGCCCGCACGGGACAGAGCCTTGTGGGACGGCCGGTTCAGGCTGCGTGGCGACCCGCCGCCCGGCACCGTCATCCGAGCCCTCGGGCACGTGCCAAGCGTGCGGCGGAGGTCGGATTTGCCTTGGCGGGTGCTGCGCAGCTTGCCGGCGCTGTATCGGAACGACGCCCTAGTCGCGGCGCCGCACCTGGGCTATCCCGACGCTGCAGCCTGCCGACGCCTGTGCTTCACGTTCGAACCCGGCCGTCCAGCCGGGCCGGCGCCATTTGTTCGCGGATGACGCCGCCGGGGATGCGCAGGCTGCTTTGGCTCCCTATCTCTGGTGTCGGACGTGGCGACGGCCCATGCTGGGCTGGGGACAAGAACACCGGGCCTGCTCCCTCTTCGCCCAGGGCTCGGCGAAATGACTGGATTGCTGGGATCATATGATGAGCAATTTTGGCCGCAACCTCGCGCTGTGGGTGATCATCGCCCTGCTGCTCGTCGTGTTGTTCAACCTGTTCCAACCCGGGGGACAACAGCGCCAGTCCACCCTGGTCGCCTACTCGCAATTCATCAGCGACGTGCAGTCCGGCAAGGTGCGGGACGTGCTGATCCAGGGCCGCACCGTGACCGGGCAGCTCAACGACAACACGACGTTCCAGACCTACACGCCCGAGGACCCGTCGCTCGTGAGCCGGCTCACCGACAAGGGCGTGCGCGTCATCGCCAAGCCCGAGGAGAGCGAGAACCACCTGATCCAGATTTTGCTGAGCTGGTTCCCCATGCTGCTGCTGATTGGCGTGTGGGTGTTCTTCATGCGGCAGATGCAGTCGGGTGGCGGCCGGGCCATGGGCTTCGGCAAAAGCCGGGCGCGTATGCTGACCGAGAAGCAGGGCCGTGTCACGTTCGACGACGTGGCCGGCATCGACGAGGCGAAGGGCGAGCTGCAGGAGATTGTGGAGTTCCTCAAGGACCCGCAGAAGTTCCAGCGCCTCGGCGGCAAAATCCCCAAGGGCGTGCTGCTGGTAGGCCCGCCGGGCACTGGTAAGACGCTGCTGGCGCGCGCCATCGCCGGCGAGGCCAACGTGCCGTTCTTCAGCATCTCCGGTTCCGACTTCGTGGAGATGTTCGTGGGCGTCGGCGCAAGCCGGGTGCGCGACATGTTCGAACAGGGCAAGAAAAACGCGCCCTGCATCATATTCATTGACGAGATTGACGCGGTCGGCCGGCATCGCGGCGCGGGCCTGGGCGGCGGCAACGATGAGCGTGAGCAGACGCTGAACCAGATGCTGGTCGAGATGGACGGCTTCGAGGCGAACGAGGGCGTTATCCTCATTGCCGCCACCAACCGGGCGGACGTGCTGGACCCGGCGCTGCTGCGCCCCGGCCGCTTCGACCGGCAGGTCGTGGTGCCGAACCCGGACGTGGGCGGGCGCGAGAAAATCCTGCGCGTGCACATGCGCAAGGTTCCGCTTGCGAGCGACGTGGACCCGAAGGTCATCGCCCGCGGCACGCCTGGCTTCTCCGGCGCGGATTTGGCGAACCTCGTGAACGAGGCCGCCCTGTACGCGGCGCGGATGGGCAAGCGGACTGTGGCGATGTTCGAGTTCGAGTTCGCGCGGGACAAGGTCATGATGGGCGGCGAGCGCCGGAGCCTCGTGATGAGCGAGGGCGAGAAGCGCAACACTGCCTACCACGAGGCCGGGCACGCGCTGTGCTCGATCTACCAGGCCGACACCCACCCGATCCACAAGGCGACCATCATCCCGCGCGGCCGTGCGCTGGGCATGGTGCAGAGCTTGCCAGAGGGGGACCGCCTGTCCGAGAGCAAGGCGGAGATGCTGGCGCAACTGGTGCTGTGCATGGGCGGCCGGGTTGCGGAGGAGCTGGTGAACGGGCCGGACCGGGTGTGCACGGGCGCTTACGGCGACATCATGCAGGCAACCCGGCTGGCACGCTCGATGGTTACGCAGGCCGGCATGAGCGAGAAGCTCGGCATGATCGCTTACGGCGACAACAGCCAGGAGATCTTTGTCGGCCGCTCGGTCACACAGACCAACAACGTGTCCGAGGCTACAGCGCGGGAGATCGACCTTGAGGTGAAGCGGTTGATCGATGAGGCCTATGCCAAGGCGACGGAGATCATCGGCACCCGTATCGAGGAGCTGCATCGCTTGGCGCGCGGGCTGCTGGAATACGAGACGCTGTCCGGCGAGGAAATCCGCACGGTGCTGCGTGGCGAACCTGTCATCAAGCAGGTGGTGGACGAGCCGGCGGCCGATACCCGCCGCGGTTCGGTGCCCACGTCGATCCGTCCGTCAACGCCACCAACGGGTGGCGGGCTGGGTCCGCAGCCGCAGCCGGGCTAACGTTGGGCAGCCACTTGAGGGGCCGGTCGTGAGACCGGCCCCTTTTTCATGGGCGATGCTGGACGGGCCAGCCGTGATGGGCGTGCTGAACGTCACGCCCGACAGCTTCAGCGATGGGGCGGAGCACCTTGACGCAGCCGCAGCCATTCAAGCCGGCCGCCAAATGGTCAACGACGGCGCGGCTATCCTGGATATCGGCGGCGAGTCCACCCGGCCCGGTGCAGCGCCCGTCCTGCCCATCGAGGAACAGCGGCGCATCCTTCCAGTGATCGCCGGGCTAGTTGGGGCAGGGGCGCCCATCTCGGTGGATACCCGCAACGCGGCAACCATGGCGGCGGTGCTGGACGCGGGAGCGTCAATCGTGAACGACGTGTCCGCGCTCACGCACGATCCCGCGGCAGCGTCCCTGGTGGCGGAGCGAGGCTGCCCGGTCGTGCTCATGCACATGCGGGGAACGCCGGAGACGATGGGCGGCCTTGCGCAGTATGAGGACGTGGTGGCCGAGGTCTGCCAGGAGCTTCTGGACCGGATCACGGCGGCAATGGCGGCGGGCGTTCGCCGGGACGCCATCGCGGTCGATCCTGGGTTCGGCTTCGCCAAGACAGCACAGCACAGCACTGGGCTGCTGCGAGGGCTGTCGGCGCTGCGGCGGTTGGGATGTCCGATCATCGCCGGGGTGTCCCGCAAGCGGTTCATCGGCGCTTTGTCCGGGGCGCCTGACCCGAGACACCGAGATGCTGGGTCGCTGGCGGCTGGGTTGTTCGCATTGCAGCAGGGCGCGCTGGCGCTGCGGGTGCACGACGTGGCCGGGACGGTGCAGGCGGTGCGCGTATGGCAGGGACTGCACGCGTAGGCTAAAGCTATCCGTAACAATCGAGGACAGCTTATGAGCACCAAACGCCTGTTCGGCACCGACGGCATCCGCGGCTTGGCGAACGTGGACCCTATGACGGCGGAAACGGCGTTGAAGCTGGGCCAGGCGGCCGGGTTGATGTTCGTGCGCGGCAACCACCGGCACCAGGTGGTGATCGGCAAGGACACGCGGCTGTCCGGCTACATGATCGAGCCGGCGCTGGTGGCGGGGTTCATAGCTGCCGGCATGGACGTGACGTTGGTGGGTCCGCTGCCGACCCCGGCCATTGCCATGCTGACGCGCAGCCTGCGGGCCGATTTGGGCGTGATGATCTCGGCGTCGCATAATCAATTCGAGGACAACGGCATCAAGCTGTTCGGACCGGACGGCTTCAAGCTGTCGGATGAGACGGAAATGGAGATCGAGGCGCTGATGGCGGCGGACCGGACGGAGCGGATGGCCGCGCCGATGAAGCTCGGCCGCGCCGCCCGGCTGAACGACGCCGGCGGACGCTACATCGAATCGGCCAAGGCCACGTTCCCGCGTGGGGTCACGCTGGACGGCCTGAAGATCGTGGTCGATTGCGCGAACGGCGCGGGATACCGGGTGGCGCCGACGGTGCTGTGGGAGCTGGGCGCTACCATCATCCCAGTGGGCGTGGAGCCGGACGGGTTTAACATCAACCGTGGCTGCGGCTCGACCGTGCCGAGCTTCCTGTGCAGCAAGGTGCTGGAACACCAGGCGGACCTGGGCATCGCGCTCGACGGCGACGCGGACCGGTTGCTGCTGTCCAACGAGCTGGGCGAATTGGTGGACGGCGATCAAATCTTGGCGCTGATCGCGCAGTCATGGCGCCGGACCGGGCGGTTGCAGGGAGACGGGGTGGTCGCGACGGTGATGTCCAACCTGGGGCTGGAGCGGTTCCTCGTCGGCGAGGGCATCGGGCTGCACCGCACGAAGGTTGGCGACCGCTATGTCGTGGAGCGCATGCGGGGCAGCGGCTGCAACGTGGGCGGCGAGCAGTCCGGCCACATGATCCTGTCCGACTACGCCACGACCGGGGACGGGCTGGTGGCGGCGCTGCAAGTGCTGGCGGTGCTGGTGGAGCAACAGCGGCCGGCGAGCGAGGTGTGCCGACTGTTTGAGGCATTGCCGCAGCGGTTGCAGAGCGTGCGCTTCGTCGGAGGCTCGCCGCTTCGACATCCGTTCGTGCTGGCGGCCGTGGCGGAGGCGACCGCAACGCTCGGGAACACCGGGCGGCTGCTGTTGCGCGAGAGCGGGACCGAGCCGGTGATACGGGTGATGGCGGAGGGCGAGGACGAGGCGATGGTGCTGCAAATCGTGTCCAGCCTGTGCGAAACGATCCGCTCGGCAGCCGAGCAGGCGGCTTGACTGGCCGGGTGCTGATTGTCGCCGGGTCAGATTCGGGCGGCGGGGCGGGAATCCAGGCTGATCTGAAGGCGGTGCTGGCGCTGGGCGGCTATGGCATGACCGCCATCACGGCGTTGACGGCGCAGAACACGCTGGGGGTGCACGGGGTGCATCCGGTGCCGGAGGCATTCGTCCGGCTGCAGATGCAGGTCGTTCTGGATGACCTCGGCGCGGATGCGATCAAGACGGGGATGCTGGGCAGCGCTGTATTGGCGCGGGCCGTGGCCGAGGAACTTCGCTCCCGTTGCGCGGGCCTGCCCATCGTCGTTGACCCGGTGATGGTGGCGAAGGGCGGCGCACGCCTGCTGGACGCCGACGCCGTTGCGGCCATGACGACGGAGCTGCTGCCGCTCGCCACCGTGCTCACGCCCAACGTGCCGGAGGCCGAGGCGCTGACCGGCCTGGTGATCGCGGATGAAGGGGACGCCGAGCGGGCTGTCGACGCGCTGTTGCGTATGGGCGTGCCCGGCGTTTTGCTGAAGGGCGGCCACCTGCCCGGCCCGGTGGTGCGGGACTGGCTGGCGACGGCGGACGGGACCGAGGTGCTGGAGCGGCCCCGCATCGACACGCCGCACACGCACGGCACCGGATGCACGATGGCGAGCGCCGTGGCGGCCGGATTGGCGCAAGGCATGGGGCTGTCAGCGGCGGTGCATCGGGCGCGGGCCTACGTGCAGGCGGCAATCCTGGCAGCGCCCGGCTATGGCGCGGGGCACGGTCCGTTGGGGCATGGGGTGACGGTTGATCTTGGGCGTCTAAGCGCGTAAAGCTCCGCCCGGGCCACGCCCCCCCACCGGGGCGCTTCTCTTCTGAAAGGGAGGGCTGACATGTCAGCATCCAGCATTGCGCCGACGCGCGCGCCGATTTCCACCAAGCCGGCATTGCGTCCCAACAACCCCGCATTCTCTTCAGGTCCCTGCGCCAAGCGGCCGGGCTGGACTCTTGATGCCTTGGCGGACGCGCCGCTGGGGCGCAGCCATCGCGCGACCGGACCGAAGGCGCGGCTGGCTGAGGTGATCGACCGCTCGCACGCCCTGTTGGGCCTGCCGGCGGACTGGAAGCTTGGCATCGTGCCGGGATCGGACACCGGCGCGGTCGAGATGGCGATGTGGTCGCTGCTGGGCGCGCGGCCGGTTGACGTGCTCGCGTTCGAGAGCTTCTCCGAGGCCTGGGCGACCGACGTGCTGGAGCAGTTGCGCCTGTCGGACGCGCGGGTGCTGAGCGCGGGCTATGGGGCATTGCCGGATCTGTCGGCTGTCGATCCGGCGCATGACGTCGTGCTTGCTTGGAACGGCACGACATCGGGCGTGCGGCTGCTGGACGCCGGGTTCATCAAGGATGACCGCGAGGGCCTGGTGATCTGCGACGCGACCTCGGCGGCGTTCGCCATGGCGCTGCCGTATGACAAGCTCGATGTCGTGACCTGGTCCTGGCAGAAGGTGCTGGGCGGCGAGGCGGCGCACGGCATGTTGGCGCTGTCGCCCCGGGCCGTGCAGCGGCTAGAGAGCTATAAGCCCACGTGGCCGTTGCCGAAGGTGTTCCGGCTTACGAGCGGCGGCAAGCTTGCGGCCGGCATCTTCCGTGGCGAGACCATCAATACGCCGAGCATGTTATGCGTCGAGGACGCGCTGGACGGGCTGCGCTGGGCGGAGGGCATCGGCGGCCTGCCGGCGTTGATCGGGCGGAGCGAGGCCAACCTCGCGGCGGTGGCGGCTTGGGTGGAGCGCACGCCGTGGGTGGAGTTCCTGGCGACCGATCCAGCCACCCGGTCCTGCACCTCGATATGCTTGCGCGTCGCGGCGCCCTGGTTCACCGCCCTGACGCCGGACGGGCAGGCGAAGGCGGCGAAACGGCTGGCAGGGCTGCTGGACAAGGAGGGGGTCGCGTTCGACATCGCATCCTACCGTGACGCGCCGCCGGGCCTGCGCATTTGGGGCGGGGCCACGGTCGAGACCGCTGACATCGAGGCGTTGCTGCCGTGGCTCGACTGGGCGCACGAGACTGTTCAGGGGGAGTTCGCCTGATGCCGCGCGTCCTTATCAGCGACAAGCTGTCGCCGGCGGCGGTCGAGATTTTCCGCACCCGCGGCATCGACGTCGATGTGAAGTCCGGCCTGACGCCGGTAGAGCTGCGCGGCATCATCGGCGAGTACGACGGCCTGGCTATCCGGTCCGCGACCAAAGTCACCAGGGAGTTGCTGGACGCCGCGCCCAAGCTACGCGTGGTCGGGCGCGCCGGGATCGGCGTGGACAACGTGGACGTGAAGTCCGCCACCGCCCGGGGCGTCGTGGTGATGAACACGCCGAACGGCAACGCGGTCACCACGGCCGAGCACGCCATCGCCATGATGTTCGCGTTGGCCCGGCAAATCCCCGAAGCCACTGCCAGCACGCGGGCCGGCCGGTGGGAGAAGAACCGGTTCATGGGCGTGGAGCTGACCGGCAAGACGCTCGGGCTGATCGGCTGCGGCAACATCGGCTCGATTGTGGCGGAGCGGGCCATCGGGCTGCGGATGCGGGTGGTGGCGTATGACCCGTACCTCACCGAAAAGCGGGCGGTGCAGCTTGGCGTGGAAAAGGTTGAGTTGGCGGACCTGCTGGCCCGGGCGGACGTGATCACGCTGCACACGCCGCTGACCGATGCGACCCGCAACATCCTGTCGCGTGAGGCGCTAGCGGCGTGCAAGCGCGGCGTGCGGATCGTGAACTGCGCACGCGGCGGCCTGGTGGACGAGGCGGCCTTGGCGGAGGCGTTGGGCACGGGCCAGGTATCCGGCGCGGCGCTCGATGTGTTCGAGACGGAGCCGGCGACCGCCAGCCCGTTGTTCCAGCTTGAGAACGTGGTGTGCACCCCGCATCTGGGTGCCGCCACGTCGGAGGCGCAGGAGAACGTGGCGCTGCAAGTTGCGGAGCAGATGAGCGATTTCCTGCTGACGGGCGCCGTGGCGAACGCCATTAACACGCCATCCGTCTCGGCGGAGGACGCGCCGCGGTTGAAGCCGTACATGGAGCTGTGTCGGCAGTTGGGCGCGTTCGCCGGGCAGATGACGCAGGCGTCGGACGGGGTGCTGCGCTGCATCACGATCGAGTACGAGGGCCAGGTGGCCGAGCTTAACCACAAGCCGCTGTCGGCGGCGGTGCTGGCCGGGTTGTTGGCACCGTTGATGGACGGGGTGAACATGGTGAACGCGCCGGTGCTGGCGCGGGAGCGTGGCCTGGACGTTGCGGAGACGGTGCATGACCGGCCCGGCGAGTACCAGACGCTGGTGCGGGTGACGGTCACGACGGACAAACAGTCGCGGTCCGTAGCGGGGACGCTGTTCGCCGGGTCGAATCCGCGGCTGGTGGACATCAAGGGCATTAAGGTCGAAGCCGATTTCGGGCGGCACATGCTGTATGTGACCAACCAGGACAAGCCCGGCTTCATCGGCCGCTTCGGCGCGACGCTGTCAGATGCGGGCATCAACATCGCAACGTTCCACCTGGGCCGGGCGTCGGCGGGCGGGGACGCGATCTGCCTCGTGTCGGTGGACGAGGCGGTGCCGGAAGACGTGCTGGCGATGGTGCGGACCTTGCCGCTGGTGGTGCAGGCGACGTCGCTGTCGTTTTAAACTAGGCTGCGCCGGGTATGAACGACGACCGTCTTCCCAACCCGGCGCTGCTGCCCTCCGGCCTGCGCGACCTGCTGCCCCCCGAGGCCGAAACGGAGGCAGCGGCGGTCGCGGCGTTGATGGCCGTGTTCGCGGCGCATGGCTACCAACGGGTCAAACCACCGCTGATCGAGTTTGAGGACGGGTTGTTGGCCGGGACCGGGGCGGCCATGGCCGACCAGACGTTCCGCGTCATGGACCCGGACACCCACCGCATGATGGGCGTGCGGGCGGACATGACGCCGCAGGTGGCGCGGATCGCCGCGACCCGGCTGGCGGGGCAGCCGCGGCCGCTGCGGCTGTCCTATGCCGGGCAGTGCCTGCGGGTGCGAGGCGGGCAGCTCGCGCCGGACCGGCAGGTGGCGCAGGCCGGCATCGAGTTGATCGGCAGCGACAGTCCGGTGGCCGATGCCGAGATGGTGTTGCTAGGCGCCGAGGCGTTGGCGGCGGTGGGCCTGACCGGGATCAGCTTCGACCTGACGCTGCCGCAGTTGGCGTCCACGCTGCTGGACGAGGGCGGGATCACCGGTGCCGCGCGCGCGGCGTTGAGCCGGGCGTTGGACCGGAAGGATGCCGCGGCGGTGGCGCAGCACGGCGACGGCCTAGCGAGCCTGCTGACCCATCTGTTGCAGGTCGCCGGCCCGGTGGGCACCGCGCTGCGGCTGCTGGGCCAGGCCGCCTTGCCGCCCGCTGCGGCAGCGCTGTGCGCCCGGCTACGGCAGACCGTGGATGCCATCCAGGAACGGGCGCCGGGGCTGCGCCTCACGCTTGATCCCATCGAGTTCCGAGGTTTCCGCTACCACTCCGGGGTTTGCATGACGGTGTTCGCGCCGGGCCGGCACGAGGAGCTGGGCCGGGGCGGGCGCTACGTGTCCGGCGACGCCGAGCCGGCGACTGGGCTGACGCTGTTCCCGGACGCGGTACTGCGGGCTTGTCCGCCCCGGCCGGTGCGCCTGCGCGCCTTCCTGCCCTGGGGCACGGCGCCGGAACAGGGCGCGGCGCTTCGGCGGCAGGGTTACGCCACCGTTCCTGCGCTGGACGACCAGCCGGGGACAGCCGAGGCGGCCCAGGCCGGCTGCACCCACATCTTGCGGGACGGCGTCGCTGTCCCGGTCACGACGGAGAGCTAGATGCCCAATGTTGCCGTGATCGGCGCCCAATGGGGCGACGAAGGCAAAGGCAAGGTGGTGGACTGGCTCGCCAGCCGAGCGGACATCGTGGTGCGGTTCCAAGGTGGCCACAACGCCGGGCACACGCTGGTGGTCGGCAACCAGACCTACAAGCTGTCATTGCTGCCGAGCGGCCTGGTGCGGGGCAAGCTCGGCATTATCGGCAACGGCGTGGTGATCGATCCCGAGGCGTTGCTGGCGGAGATCGACCGGGTCAGCGCGCAGGGCCTGAACGTGACCCCTGACACCCTGCGCATTGCCGAGAACGCCGTGCTCATCCTTCCGGTTCATGCAGCGCTCGACCGTGCGCGGGAGGCAGCGCGGGGGGACCGTAAGATCGGCACCACCGGGCGGGGGATCGGGCCGGCGTATGAGGACAAGGTGGCGCGCCGGGCCATCCGGGTGTGCGACCTGGCGGAACCGGAGGTGCTGTCCGCGAAGCTCGACGACCTTTTGGCCCACCACAATGCCTTGTTGACCAGCCTGGGCGCCCCGCCGTTCGACAAGCAGGCGGTGCTGGACACCCTAATGGCCTACGCGCCGCGAATACTGCCGCATGTGGAACCGGTTTGGGAGCGGCTGGACCAGGCGCGCCGGGCTGGGAGGCGCGTGTTGTTCGAGGGCGCGCAGGCGGTGATGCTGGACGTGGACCACGGGACCTACCCTTTCGTGACCAGCAGCAACACGATCGCTGCCACCGCGGCGTCAGGGTCCGGCGTCGGACCGTCGGCGGTGGGTTTCGTGCTGGGCATCGCCAAGGCCTATACGACCCGTGTGGGGTCCGGTCCGTTCCCGAGCGAGCTAAGTGACGAGACGGGACAGTTGCTGGGTGAGCGCGGCCATGAGTTCGGCACCGTGACAGGACGGCCCCGGCGATGCGGCTGGTTCGACGCGGCGCTGGTCCGGCAAGCGGTTAAGGTGGGCGGCATCCAAGGCTTGGCGCTCACCAAGCTGGACGTGCTGGATGGCATGCCGGAGCTGCGGATTTGCGTGGGCTACGACATCCAAGGGCGCCGCCTCAACTATCTGCCGGCAGGGCAGGCGGCCCAGGCAGCGGCGGTGCCGGTTTACGAAAGCATTGAGGGCTGGAGCGGATCAACGCGCGGCGCCCGCACATGGGGTATGCTGCCAGCACAGGCGATTAAGTACGTGAAACGCATTGAGGAGTTGGTGGAAGCGCCTGTCACGTTGCTATCGACTAGTCCAGAGCGGGACGACACGATCCTGATGCGGGACCCCTTTGAGGCCTGAGACAGCAACGGCCCTCCCTTGCACGCAAGGGAGGGCCGATTGGAGTTATGCCGCCTGTTGAGCCGACGCCATCCGGCGTTCAGCCACCTGGGTCTTCATGGCCTTCTGCAACTTCTCGAATGCGCGGACCTCGATCTGGCGGACCCGCTCGCGCGAGATGCCATACTGCTGCGACAAATCCTCAAGCGTGGTCGGGTTGTCCTTAAGCCGACGCTCGATCAGGATGTGACGCTCACGCTCGTTCAGAGTCTTGAGCGCGCCGCTCAGCAGCGCCTTGCGACCAGTCAGCTCCTCGTGGTCCGCCAGCACGCTCTCCTGGCTTTCGGCGTCGTCCACCAGCCAGTCCTGCCACTCGCCTTCGCTGTCGGCGCGGACGGGAGCGTTCAGGCTGTTGTCTGGCGCGGCCAGGCGGCGGTTCATGCTAACAACGTCCTGCTCGGGCACCGCCAGCATACGCGCGATCTTCGCGACCTGCTCGGGCTTGAGGTCGCCATCCTCAATCGCCTGCATCTGGCCCTTAAGCCGGCGCAGGTTGAAGAACAGCTTCTTTTGCGCGGCCGTGGTGCCCATCTTGACCAGCGACCAACTGTGCAGGATGTACTCCTGGATGGCAGCGCGTATCCACCACATCGCGTAAGTTGCCAAGCGGAAGCCACGGTCCGGGTCAAATCGCTTGACCGCCTGCATCATGCCGACGTTTCCCTCGCTGATGAGCTCACCGACCGGTAAGCCATACCCGCGGTAGCCCATAGCGATCTTGGCCACGAGGCGGAGGTGAGACGTGACCAGCTTGTGCGCGGCGGTCATGTCCTCGTTGTCGCGCCAGCGCTTGGACAGCTCCAACTCCTCCTCGGGAGCGAGCATCGGAAACTTGCGGATCTCCTGGAGATACCGCGATAGATTGCCCTCGGGGGCGACATTAATGACGGCAGCAGCCATGTTTGGGCCTCTTTCGTCTGCGTAGCAGCGTTCCACCCTATAAGGCGTAGGCGGCTGCCGAGTTGCGACGATGATGGATGCGGGCGCGGGGAAAGCCATCACGTCCCAGAGACCACCCCGAAGCGGCAGCCTGCTGGACAGGCCCTAGCACAGCACGCCCGCAGCGCTAGGTTCACGACTTATACCGGACCGCGTTGGTCCTGTCAAACAAAGTTACGGGTCAGGCGCCGAATTCTCCAAGGCGGCTAGCAACGCGGCCATGTCGGGCGGCATCGGACGCTCAAACAGCAACGCGGTCCCGGTCCGGGGATGGGTGAAGCCCAGGCGGGCCGCATGCAACGCTTGGCGCGGGAAGTCCAGCATCGTGCCGCGGACGGTGCTCGCCAACGCCTTCGCTACTGCCGGCACGCGGCGGAGGTAAACGGGATCGCCGACGATTGGGTGGCCGATGCTGGCGAGGTGCACCCTGATTTGATGCGTCCGTCCGGTGGCCAGGGCGCACTCCAACAGGCTCGCGGCCGGAAACCACGAGCGCTGCGTTTGGTAGCGGGTGAGGGCGTGCTTGCCGCCGCGGGCCACGATGGCCATGCGCTTGCGTTCCCGCGGATCGCGGCCGATGGCGCCCTCGATGCTTCCAGTGGCCGGTGTGGGACAACCCCAGCAGAGCGCCAGGTAGGCGCGGTCCAGGTCGCGCGCAGCGAACGCGGCTGACAGGGTCGCGAGAGCCTGCTCGGTTTTGGCCACGACCATGATGCCGGAGGTGTCCTTGTCGAGCCGGTGCACGATGCCGGGCCGCCGCTCGCCGCCAATACCGGGCAGGCTGTCGCCGCAGTGCGCCAGTAGCGCATTGACCAGCGTGCCATCCTCGTTGCCCGGCGCCGGATGCACCACAAGCCCGGCCGGCTTGTTCAGCACGATGAGGTCACGGTCCTCGAACAGGATTTCGAACGGGATGCTCTGCGCCTGCGGACGGGCAGGCGCCGGGGTTGCGGGCTGGAGCACATAGCGGGAACCAGGCCGCGCCGGCTCGGACGGGTCACGCAGCATCACGTCGTCGCACAGCACAGCGCCGGCCTGCATCAAGCCCTTGACGCGGGTGCGGGACACCGTGCCGATGGCGTCCGCAAGGAAGCGGTCGGTGCGTTGCCCGGCCGCCTCCGGCCCGGCCGTCACATGGATGGCGTCCGGCGGACTAGGCGGGGGAAACGGCGTGTTGGGATTAAAGGTCGCGGTTGTGGTCATGGGAGTCCTGATTGTCGGCGGCACCATAACGCTTGCGGTGCTGCTGGCCGGGCGTATGTCGGGCAGTTCGGCGGGCTTTGCCAGTGGCTTGATGCTGGACGAGCCGGCGGGCACGCGGATCGCTGGCGCGTCGGCGGCGCCGGACCGGGTGGCGGTGCACCTGCAAGGCGGCGGTCCGGATCGGGTCGTAGTGGTGGACACGCGGTCCGGCCGGGTGCTGGGCCGGGTCGGGTTGCTGCGCTAGTGGCGCACAAGAAGCCGCACTTGCCCACAAAGGTCTGCGCCGCCTGCGGCCGGCCGTTCGCCTGGCGCAAAAAGTGGGCGCGCGCCTGGAACGAGGTCCGGTTCTGCTCCGACGCCTGCCGCACCGGCCGGCATCCAGCGGCGCGTGGTGCCCCGACGAAAACAGGCGCTTGAACTGTTTGGCAGGCTGCCATAAGTAGCGGTCCTGGCTACGTCCTGTTCGTCTAGAGGCCTAGGACACCGCCCTCTCACGGCGGTAACAGGGGTTCGAATCCCCTACGGGACGCCAACGTAACGATTATGCCAAATTGCTTTTGATTGCAATAGGTTATCGGGACGTTGATGGTGCCTGCCCCCACAGGTGTCCCCACAGTTTCGCCCCCACATAAGCGACTTCACAAACCCGTGTGCATAGCTCAACTGACCTCCATTTCCACGATGGCAGGCTGTTGCGCCGGACCTTGCCGGCTGGGTGCGCAACCGTGGAAGTGTCGGCCGCCGGTGAAATGATGGATGTGGGGTGGGCTGTTACCTTGGATGGCCCCAGGAACGCCCAGGGGACTCCCACACGCCTGCCGCGTGGCTGCCGCTACTGTGGTCTAGCTTAAGGACACCCAAGCGGCCCAGCGGCTTCCTAGACGATCCTGAGGCCATGCGGCTTCCTGCCCACGATGGGGCGGCCCCGGCCGTTCGCCAACGCCAAGTTGGACTGCCTTAGGTTAAGTGGGTTGCCGTCCTGGAAGCTGACAACTTCGCCACGCCGGGCGCTTGCGATGACGCGGGCCAAGGACGCCAAGGGGGTTTCCCCCGGCTGCCCGGCAACCGCGGCCGGCTTGCGTTGGCCGGATCGCACGTAATCACGCCCGCGGCCGTTCGTGTTCAGCACCCATCGCGTGTTCATCTGCGCCACCATCGCCCATGTGCCGGCGTCCAGTTCCATGGAACGGCCAATGGCGCGGCGGCCGAACAGGCTCACGCTCAGGGCACCATCAGAAAGCCGGGTGATGGTCGGCTCACCAACGATGGGGACGCGCTTGAAGGCACGGCGCTTACGCTTGGGCGCAGGGGTGGTGATGAACGCCGGAAGTGCCGCGGCATCGGTGGTGTTGGTAATGGTCATGGGGTTGGTCCAAAGGGGAATGACCCGCCGGGGCGATCCCCGCGGGTTTGTGTGTTTCGGGAAGTGGTTTGGTGGGCGGGTTCAGGTCAGAGAACAGCAGCCTTGCCGTCTATGACGCCCAGGGTGCCTTGAAACTCTGCAACCCGCCCGGTAGCCAGCACGCGGGCCGCAATGCCCAGGGCGAAGCGTAAGGCTGTTTCTTGTGTCAGGAAGGGCCGCCCGCTGGCGTCAAGCACGCCGGCAATGACGGCATCCAAGGCGAGTTGGTCAAAGCGGCTGGGCCGGAAGCGGATACCGTCAGCCGCTATTAGGGATGGCGGGGTGATCGAGATGTTGCGCATGTTTCGGGTGTGTCGTTTCAGCGTTGGGTTGAAGGTGGGCCGCTCCCACTGGGACCGCCGTGCCGACCCCATGACCCATCAGGACCGTCTGTGGACCGCCCTAGAGTCAGTGTGCGGGCCGCCGGGCATAGCTTGCCGCGGGACGGGCCATGGGAGTCTCAGGGGCGGTCTTAGGCGGTTGTGGCGGTATCCGCGGTCTTGATGGTCAGCACAGGCTTGATGCCGGCCAAGTCCAGGAAGGCTTGCTCCAAGGCACGAACCGCTTGAGCCTGTGCGTCCACCTGGACGATCAAGGCGTCATGCACCGGCAACACGATCACTCCCGCGCTGCTTAGGTCCGCCATGGCCCGGGCAAGGATGGCCGCCTCATGCTGAACCAGCCATTGCCCGGCGGCCTTGCCCCGCACCTTCCTGTCATCCGGCAAGCCCGCCATAAGGTCCGGGGGGACCAACGCCGTCAGGTCGGCAAAGAATGGATACAGCGCCAGCATGGCGGCGGCCACTTGCCGGGCCTTGAAGCCCTTTGCGGTCTTGGCGTGTTCGTCGCTCCACCGCCCCGCCGCGTAGCCCGATCCCAGGGATTGGATGCACCACGCCTTGACCACGGCGCGGGGGAGACCCGGGACCGCATAGGCGTCATTGGGCGCTTGGCGATGCCCCATGGTGCCCAGCAATGCCGATATCTGGGACGCCTTAACGTCCACTTCCGCAACGGATGCGCCGTTGATCGAGATGCGTAGCCTGTCAGCCGCAGACATGGCCGTGACGGGGGCATAGAACCTCCCGCCGAACCAAAGGGAGTGCCGGAACCGGCGCACCAAGCCGACCGTGTGCCCGGCACCCCGGATGTCCGCTGCCCCGTTGGCGGCGTTCAAGGCTTGCAGGTCCGCCCGCATGTGGCTGATGCTTGCTTCCATATCCGGGGTCCATGTCACCCCCGCGCCGGCCTCCCGCTCCCGGCACGTCACCAAGGCCGATGCCTGGATACGCGACGGTGAAGCCCGCAACTCGGCATCGGCCCGCCAATCGGCCGCGTGGGTGGCCGCTGTAACCCCGTGCCCAGCCGCTAGCTGCACCATAGCCGGCGTGGGCCATAGCGCGGTTGCCTTGCCGCCCCAGACGCCACCGATCCCGCCCGGCACCTTGATGCCTTCCAGGACGGTCAACAGGCCCGCCGCGGAAAGCGCATGAGCGATGGACCAAAATCGGTCCCGGCCGATGGCTGCCCGTTCCCACATACTGCCCGATGGACTGCGCTGGGCACGCACGGGGAAGCCCATTAAGCCGGGCCGCATGATGCCGGCCAAGATGGTCCCAAGGTCAGCCGTCAGGCTTACCAACCCCTTGCCACCCATCGGCCGCGTGCGGTCCAGGTGTGCTACCACCACAGGCACCAGCGCGGCGGTAAGCGCCTTCGCCGCGGATGTGTCCGGGTGGCGGCCAAGGCTTATCTTGTCGCAAGCCGACAAGCTAGCGGCACTGGGCTTTATGAATGAGCACACTTCTCAAATCCTACTACGTCAGTAAGTGGCGTCCCCTTGGGTTACTCAGGGGATCAAGGAACGACCTATGGACGGTCCACTGAGCTTCCTTGCGGCCAAGGGTGGCCACAGGCGGGGGATTGATGATGACAACCCCGGCTTACGGCTCCGTTGGGACGCTAAGAAATGTCCGCTGGATACCGCTGCGGTCCAGGGTGGGTCGTGAGCGGTGATGCTGATGACACTCCCCGCCTATGGCTTCCCAGCAGCTTATAAGGAAGCCGGCGCTCCGGCGCGTTAGTGCACCGGGTTGGTCCCAGCGTATGGGACATCCTGCCCCGCTTCTGCACATAAGGCGGCAAAGATGCCGGATGCCATTAGACCGGCGGGGTCTTCAACAGCTCGGAATGCGTGCGTTTGAAATACCGAACCGTCCGGCCAGAAGACAGAGAAGAATACGTGGTGGTCTAGGCGAGCAATCACGAACTTCGGCAAGCGCGTATAATCCTCTAAAGCCTCGGGAAGGGCCATAGCAGCTATACCATGCTTACCGATTGGATCACATTCGACACGATAGGGCAGATTTAAGGCTGCAACGTATGTCTCGAATACAGCAATGTCGGCATCCGTTAAGGTCGCGCGGACCGCGGGTGTGTTCATGGTAGCCTCCGGTGGATTAGGTGTGACGCCTAAGCGAAGCGTTGTTGTCTGTGCCGAGTGGGACCGTCATAGGGTGGCACTTGCATCGCTGGGCTTTCCATTAGGCCCGTGCGGTCTTCAGGACGGCCACAAGGGCACCGTCGCGGGCCAACACGGCGGCGGCCTGGATGGCGGCTAAGGTGGCGGCGGTGATGCTGATGAAGCCGCCCGGCCGTGTGTGGCGCAGGGTTTCAGCGATGGTCGCAAGGGCCGCAGCATCGGCGGGTTGAAGCCTGACGCCAATTCGTTCGATCTTGTTGGGCATGGATACTCCAAAGGTTGTTTGCACGTTGAACTGAATAAACAGGTCCACAGGGGGGCACGTCTGCGGACAGGCGATCTGGTGCCTGTCTGTGCGCCAGTAGTTGTGCCCGCCGGGTGCGGATCGATGTCGGTTGTTGCAGCGGTAGGACGTGGTAGGTCGTCAGCCTTTAGAAGCCCTGCCCTGCGCGCTGGAGAGGCACCCAGCGCCGTGGACGGACAGGTCCTAGCCACGGCTGGCATGGCACTCAGAAGCCTTCCTAGCAGTCTGTCGGACTTAACGCGACGTGGATGGACACGGTAGGATCGGCGGC
>CAXTCN010000082.1:0-21177 GCA_964242575.1 uncultured Acetobacteraceae bacterium
GAGGTGTGCTGCGGCTTCGGCGGCACGTTCTGCGTGAAATACCCGGAAATCTCGACCCGCATGGTGTCGCAGAAGGCGGCCGACGTGGCGCAGACCGGGGCGGACACCTTGCTGGCCGGGGACATGGGCTGTTTGCTGAACATGGCTGGGCGTCTGTCCCGGGAGGGCAGCACCGTGCGGGTGCGGCACGTGGCCGAGGTGCTGGCAGGCATGACCGATAGCCTGCCGGCCATTGGAGCGGCGCGCATGAGCCGTGACTGACGGCCTGACGCGGCGGAGCCTGTTTGGCTTTGCCGTCGCCCTGGCGCCGTTGGCTGCGCGGGCGGAGCCGTTCACCGGATCGACCGTGCGGCGCCAAGCGCAGGACCTGGCGAAGCAACCATACCGCCCGCCGGACACGCGGATGCCCGCGGCGGCCAGCTCCATGACTTATGACCAGTATCGCGGCATCCAGTTCAAGCAGGACCGCGCGCTGTGGCGTGGCCAAGACCTGCCGTTCCAGGTCGGCTTCTTCCCACGCGGGTTCCTGTACCGGAGCGGCGTGGACATCTATGAAGTCAGGGACGGGCAGTCGGCGCCGGTGCCGTACAACGCCGATATGTTCGACTATGCCGACCCGTCCGTGCGCGTGCCAGATCCGTTGGGCTTTGCCGGGTTCCGCGTGCACGCCCCCATCAACAAGCCCGGCGACTTCGACGAGTTCTGCGTGTTCCTGGGCGCGAGCTACTTTCGCGCCGTGGGCCGCGGCGGGTTCTATGGCCTGTCCGCCCGCGGCCTCGCAATCGGCACCGGCCGGGCGGAGCCGGAGGAGTTCCCGCGGTTTCGCGCCTTTTGGCTAGAACGGCCGCAGCCGGGCGTCAGCTCATTGGTGATCCATGCGTTGCTGGACAGCCCCAGCACCACCGGCGCCTACCGCTTCACCGTGCGGCCCGGCGTCACCACGGTCATGGACGTGGAAAGCGTCGTGTTCCCCCGCGCCGACATCCCGGACGCCGGCGTCGCGCCGCTCACCAGCATGTACCAGTTCAGCCCGCGCGACCATCGGCGCGGCAGCGGCGGGTTCATCGACGACTGGCGCCCGGCGGTGCACGACAGCGACGGCCTCTCGATGCTGACTGGCCGCAACGAGCGGCTGTGGCGTCTCCTGGTCAACCCGGCCGCCGTGGCGGTCAGCGCATTCCAGGACACGAACCCACGCGGCTTCGGCCTGTTGCAGCGCCGCCGGAGCTTCACCGAGTTCCAGGACCTGCAGGTGTTGTACGGCGCGCGTCCGAGCCTGTGGGTCGAGCCGATTGGCGATTGGGGGCAGGGCGCCGTGCACCTGGTGGAAATCCCGACCCCGGACGAGACCAACGACAACATCGTCGCGGCCTGGCGTCCGCGGGAGCCGTTGCGGGCGCGGGGCGAATACGGCTTCACCTACCGTATGCACTGGGGCGCCGACGACCCGCTGGACCGCAAGCTCGCCCGGGTCGCCGAGATGCATACCGGAAAGGGCGACGCGCCGGGCAGCCGGGTGTTCGTGCTCGACCTTGCCGGGGACGCGCTGAAGCCGGATGCGAAGCTGCGGGCGGAGGTAGGCAGCAGCGCGGGGCGGCTTGTGGCCGGGTTCGTCGGACCCAACCCGGAGACGGGTGGCTGGCGCGTCAGCCTGGATTTTGCGCCCGAAGGCGCGGCGCAGGCCGAGCTGCGCTGCGTGCTGGTGGGGGACCAGGGGCCGGTTTCGGAAACTTGGCTGTACCGCTGGGCGGCCTGAGGCAACCGCCGGCAGGGTCGCGCATTACGGGAGCGCAGCGTCCGACCGGACGCGCCAATCCCGGAGCAGCCCAATGCAGTCCATGAACGACCTGATGCAGCATTTCCTGCAGGACATCTATTATGCCGAGAAGCTCGGTGTGCGGAACATGGCCAAGATGGCCAAAGCGGTTGAGAACCCCGAGCTGAAGCAGGCCATCCTCGCGCACCGCGAACAGAGCGCGCAGCAGATCGAGCGGCTGGAGCAGGTGTTCGAGAGCATTGGCAAGCGCGCCAAGGGCAAGACCTGCGCCGCGATGGTCGGCCTGGCGGAAGAAGGCGAGGAGGCGATTGAGGAGGGCGAGAAAGGCCCGGTGCTGGACGCCGCGCTGATCGCCTGCGGCCAGGCGATTGAGCACTACGAAATCGCCCGCTACGGCGCGATGGTCGCGTGGGCCAAGCAGATGGGCAACACGCAGGCGGCGGAGCTGTTGCAGCAGACTTTGGATGAGGAAAAGGCCAATGACGGCCTGCTGAACGAGATAGCCGAGCGCACGCTGAACCAGCAGGCAGCCGAGAGCGGCGCGGAGGACGACGACGAGGCGGACGAGGGAAAGGACGAGACCCCGGAGGCGAAGAAGCCCGAGGCGAAGCCCAAGCGGCGGCCGGCCAAGAAGTAGGCGGCTTCTACCTGGGTGATGGAGCACAGCCAGCCGCCGGGCCGAACGCCTCGGCGGCCGGCGTCGTCCTGACCCGGGCATAGTAGTCCCATGCGCCCGTGCTGGCCTCTGGCGGCTTCACGCGGAACAGGTGCATCGGATGCGCCACGCTGCCATCGGCGCGCAGGTCGCTGACGCCGAACAGGGCATCTTCCGCCGGGCTGCGCTTCATCGTGGCGACAGTGGCGGCGCCATCGGCGGGGTCCGCCCCGGCCGCGACGGTGCGGAGCAGGTGCGCCGTCGCCGAGTGGACGCCCGCGTGCACCAGAGTTGGCATGATGCCGCGGTTCCGTTGCGCGAAACGGGTGGCGAACGCGCGGGTGCCCGGGTTCAGGTCCCAGTAGAACGGCGCTGTCACCAGCAGGCCCTGCGCGTCCGCAAGCCCGATGGCGTGAATGTTGGTCTCCAGGCACAGCAGGCTCGCGAGCCGCCGGCCGCCGGCCGCGATGCCGAACTCCGCCGCCTGTTTCACCAGGGTCTCGAACGGCGCTCCGGTGCAGGCGAGGCCAATGACCCGCGCGCCGCTGGCCTGGGCTTCCAGCAGCAGCGCCGAGAAATCGAGCGTCTCGTTGGGAAAGGCGCGTGCGCCGAGCACCCGTCCGCCGCCGTTCGTCACCACCGCCGTCACGTCGCGTTGCAGCGCGTGGCCGAACGCATAGTCGGCGGTCAGGAAAAACCAGGTGTCGCCGCCCTCGGCCAGCACCGCGGTTCCAGCGCCCCGGGCCAGCGCCGTGGTGTTGTAGGTCCATTGCAGGTGGTTGGGCGAGCACGCCGCGCCAACCAGCGCCGCAGTGCCGGCGCCGCTGAACAGCGCGATGCGGTTGCGCGCACGGGCCACCTCCGCGACGGCTAGGGCGGTCGCGGAGTTCGGCACGTCCAGCACCGCGTGCACCCCGTCCCGGTCAAACCAGGCGCGGGCGGTGGCGGCGCCGGCGTCCGGACGGTCGCCCATGTCCGCCACCAACAGCTCCACCGCAAGGTCCGGCCGGGCCTCGATTGCCATGCGCGCCGCCAGCACGGACCCGGTGCCGGCGCCGTCAGCCGCCGGGCCAGACAGCGTCGTGAGCACGCCGAGGCGGAGCGGACGCGGCTGCGCCAACGCGGGACGGGCCAGCATAAGGGCGGCAACGACGGAACGACGGGACATGCGCGGCATCCCATAGCTTTAGTCCTGGCGATCCGCCGCCGCCACGCTAGATTGAGGGATCAAGGAGCACGTCCCATGCTGGCCACCTCGCCCGCCTTCAAGCAGAACGCCCGCAATGCCCTCGGCGATGTTGGGCTGCAAAAGGCGCTGGCGTTCAGCAAGCCGCAGTTCATGGCCCGCCGCAGCGCTGCGGTCGCGAACCTGCCGGAGTTCGAACAGCTTCGCGACATCGGCCGCGACATCAAGAACCACGCGCTGGCCAACCTCGACTTTTATCTTGAAACCTATGCCGAGAACGTCGAGCGGGCTGGCGGCCAGGTGCACTGGTGCAGCACCGCCGACGACGCCCGCGCCGCCGTGCTGGACATCTGCCGCAAGGCCGGAGCCAAGACCGTCACCAAGGGCAAGTCCATGATCTCCGAGGAACTGGGGATCAACGGGCACCTGGAAAAGCACGGCGTTATCCCGTTCGAGACCGACCTTGGCGAGTACATCATCCAGCTCCGCAACGAAACGCCGAGCCACATCATCGCTCCGGCCTTCCACCTGAACCGCGAGGATTGGGAGGCGCAGTTCCGCATCTCGCACCAGGACCTGCCGGCGGACCGGGTGTTCAACGAGCGCCGCGACATCCTGACCGAGGCGCGCGGCAAGCTGCGCGAGCGGTTCATGGCGGCGGACGTCGGCATCACCGGCGCCAACTTCCTGATCGCCGAGACCGGCAGCAGCGTCATCGTGACCAACGAGGGCAACGGCGACCTCACGCAGACCATGCCGCGCGTGCACATCGCGCTGGCCAGCATCGAGAAGGTCGTGCCGACGCTGGAGGACGCCACCAGCCTGCTGCGCCTCCTGGCGCGCTCCGCCACCGGGCAGGATTTCTCGGTTTACACCACGTTCAGCACCGGCGGACGCCGGCCCGGCGACCTGGACGGGCCGGAGGAGTACCATGTGGTGATCGTGGACGGCGGGCGCTCCGCCATGATGGGCACCGAGTTCCAGGAGATGCTGCGCTGCATCCGCTGCGCCGCCTGCATGAACCACTGCCCGGTTTACGGCGCGGTCGGCGGCCACGCCTATGGCTGGGTGTATCCCGGCCCGATGGGCAGCGTGCTGACGCCGAGCCTGATTGGCGTGGACAAGTCCGCGCACCTGCCGAACGCCAGCACGTTCTGCGGCAAGTGCGAGAGCGTGTGCCCGGTCAAAATCCCGCTGCCAAAGATGATGCGGCACTGGCGGGAGCGGGAGTTCGAGCGGCACCTGCAGCCCACGGGCATCCGCACCAACCTGAACCTGTGGGCGTTCTTCGCCCGCCGCCCGGCGCTGTACCGGCTCGCGACGCGCGTAGGCGCGGCGGCGCTGGGCCTCATGGGCCGGAGCCGCGGCCGGTTCGCCCGTATGCCGCTGGCCGGCGGCTGGACCGCGGGCCGCGACTTGCCGGCGCCTGAGGGGGATACTTTCTTTGCCCGCTACGCGCGCGAACAACGGTCGCGCCCATGACCAAGGAGGCGATCCTTGGCGCGATCCGCCGTGGCCTGAAGCGCGGCGCGCTGCCGCCGGACCAGGTCGCGGCGCTGCGGGCGCGCATGGAGCGGCATGACCGGCGCCTCGTTCCCGCGCGCAGCCAGGTGCCGCGCCCGCAACAGGTCAGTCTGCTGGTGCGCAACATCGAAAAGGAGTTCGGCACCGTGACCCGCGTGCCGGACACGGACGGCGTGCCGGATGCCGTTGCAACCTACCTGGCGGCGCAGAACCTGCCATCGATGTTCGCCATGGCGCCGCATCCGGAGCTGCGCGCCATCCCGTGGTCCAACCGCCCGTTGCTGCTGATTCGCGAGGGCCGGGCGGAACCGACCGACCTTGTCAGCCTGCAGCACGGCTATGCCGCCGTGGCGGAAACCGGGACGCTGATGCTGCCGAGCGGGCCGGAGCGGCCGACCACGCTGAACCTGCTGGCGGAAACCGAGGTTGTGGTGCTGCGCGCCTCCCGCGTGGTGGGTGCCTACGAGGACGCCTGGGACCTGCTGCGCGCCGAGCAGCATGACGCGCGTTCTGGCGGTTTCATGCCGCGCAACGTGATGCTCGTCACCGGCCCGTCCCGCTCCGCCGATATTGAGCAGACGCTCGAGCTCGGCGCCCACGGCCCGCGCCGCCTGCATGTGGTGCTGATCGAGGACGACCCGGCCGCGCGCGAAGCCTGATGATCCATACGGCCTCCGCCAAGCGTACTGCCCGGCGCCGGCCATTGACGGAGCATGACCGTGCCACCTGGGCGGCTTACGTCCAGCATATCCGGCCACTGGACGGCGTTGACGTGCCAGAAGCGCCGCCACTGCCGCCGGTGATTGAGGCAACACCCAAAGTGCCTGCCCGGGTTACATTGCCCGTTGTGAAACGGCTCGGCCCCCTAACGTTCGGCTTGCATCCGCCGGGCGTGGACCGGGCGACGTGGGAGCGGTTCCGCACAGGAAGAATCCCTGCCAGCCGCACGCTGGATTTGCACGGGCGCACCGCCGCCCGCGCCTTTGTGGCGCTGCAATCGTTCCTGAGCGCCGCGTACGCCGACCGGCTGCGCTGCGTCGAGGTTATCACCGGGCGCGGCAGCGGCGAATCAGGTGGAGTCATCCGCCGGGAGTTCCCGCTTTGGCTGAACCAACCGGAGCTGCGTCCCCTGGTGCTCGCGGCCGCGCACCCCCATGCATTGAACCCCGGCTCGGTCCGCCTCCTGTTGCGACGCCCAAGGCCTAGCCGTTGAACGGCGCTGGCGCACCCGGCGACGGCTGGCGTAGCGTGGCCAGATGACGCACCCCGCGCGGCTCGCATTTGTGCTCTGCCTGCTGCTGACGCTTGCGGGGCCGGCCGGGGCAGGGGAGCTGACGGTGCGGCAGGTCGTGGCGATGCTGCACACCGGGCAGCCGGCGGAGTTGCCGGGCCGGGACCTCTCACGGCTGGACCTGTCGGAGCTGGACTTGTCGGGCGCGAACCTCGCCGGCGCCAACCTGTTCGGCGCGAACCTTACCGATGCGAAGCTGGTGGGCGCGAAGCTCGCAGGGGCCAACCTGGACCGCGCCATCATCATTCGGGCGGATTTTTCCAGCGCTGACCTATCAGGCGTCAGCATGTTCCTGCCCGCCGCGTCCACCCTGCTGGGCGAAAATCCGGCCGCCGAAGCGCCGCGTTTCACCGGCGCCAACCTGTCCAGGGCGCGGTTGCTGGGCAAGCTCGGCAACGGCGACTGGGCCGGGGCTAACCTGGCGCATACGCATATGGAGCTGGGGCGGGTGCAATTCCTGGCGGCGAACCGCACCGACCTCAGCGGCGGCCGGTTGCAGGGTGCGGATTTGCGGGGAGCGGCGCTCGCAGGCATCCGGCTGGCGTTCACGGACCTGCGCGGCGCCAACCTGGCTGGGGCCGACTTGCGCGGGGCGGACCTGGCGGGCGCGCGGCTGGACGGCGCGG
Source organism: uncultured Acetobacteraceae bacterium (assembly GCA_964242575.1). GTDB lineage: Bacteria > Pseudomonadota > Alphaproteobacteria > Acetobacterales > Acetobacteraceae > JANPPS01. Next base: position 7,060 of record CAXTCN010000082.1, read on the forward strand.
ACCTGACTGGAACCAACCTGGCGGCGGCGGACCTGAACGGCACGTCGCTGCGGGGCGCCATTGGCCTGGACCAGTCAGTGGGGTTGGACGCCGCACGCAATCTCGGCCTCGTGGTGCGCTAGGGTGCGCCGGATCGTCCTGCTGTTGCTGGCGCTGTGCGGCCCGGCGGCAGCGCAAACGGAACGGGTTGACCTGGCGCTGGTGCTGGCGGTCGATGTGTCGGAGTCGGTGGACGCCGCGCGCTACACGCTGCAAATGCAGGGCATCGCCCGTGCGCTGGAGGACCGGACCGTGCGGGCCAGCCTGTTGTCCGGCCCGAACGGCGCGGCGCTGGTGGCGCTGGTGCAATGGTCTAACCGGCCCACGCTGTCGGTCCCCTGGACCCTGATCACGTCCGAGGCCGAGCTGCGCCGGTTCACCGCGGAGGTGCGGCAGTCGCGCCGGGCCGGCAAGGGTTTCACCTGCATGGCGGTCGCGCTGCGCAGCATCGCGGACAAGCTGGTGACGCAACTGCCGGTGCCAGCGGACCGGACCGTGGTGGACGTGTCCGGCGACGGCCGCGACAACTGCAACCCGCGGGAGACGGTGGACGAGGTGCGGGACGAGCTGGCGGCGTCCGGCGTCACGGTGAACGGCCTGCCGATCCTGGAAGGCGACGAGGCCGGAACCCTGGAAGCGTGGTACCGGGACCATGTGATCGGCGGCCCCGGCTCGTTCCTGGTGCCGGCGCAGGGGTTCGGCGACTTCGAGCGGGCGATCCGGCGCAAGTTCGCGGTCGAGATCAGCCAGGCGGATTAACCGATCCGCCGCTCGATGCTGTCCCAGATTTCCGCCGCGAGGTCCGTGCCGTCGAACCGCGCGATCTCCTGCAGGCCGGTCGGCGACGTCACGTTGATCTCCGTAAGGTAATCGCCGATCACGTCGATGCCCACGAAGATCAGCCCATTGTCGCGCAGGAACGGGCCGATGCGGGCGCAGATGTCCCGCTCGCGCGCCGTCAGGCCCACTTTCTCCGGACGGCCGCCCACGTGCATGTTGGACCGTGCCTCGCCAGCCGCGGGCACCCGGTTCACCGCGCCGCGCGGCTTCCCGTCAATCAGGATGATGCGCTTGTCGCCCCGGCGCACCGCAGGCTCGTAACGCTGGATCATCAGCGGCTCGCGTGAGCGGGCGAAGTGCATCTCCAGCAGCGAGCCCAGGTTCTCATCGTCCTCGCGGATGCGGAACACCCCGACGCCGCCGTTGCCGAACAGCGGCTTCACGATGATGTCCCGGTGCTCCGCCCGGAAAGCGCGGATCGCGTTCGTATCCCAGGTAATCAGCGTGGGCGGCATCAGGTCCGGGAAATGCGTGACCAGCAGCTTCTCCGGCGCATTGCGCACGTGGGCCGGGTCGTTCACCACGAGGGTGCGCGGGTGGATGTGCTCCAGCATATGGGTCGCGGTGATGTACGCCATGTCGAACGGCGGGTCCTGCCGCATCAGCACGGTGTCCATGACGCTGAGGTCCAGCGTCTCCGCTGCGCCGAAACGGTAGTGGTCGCCTGCCACGCGCTGCACCGTCACCGGCCGGGCTTGGGCGGTCAGGCGTGACGTGCGGCCACCTTCCGGCCCGGCGTGGCCCTCGGCCAAAGACATGTGCCGCACCTCATAGTGCCACATCGCATGGCCGCGCCGCTGCGCCTCCAGCATCAGGGCGAAGGTGCTGTCGCCGTCGATGTTCACGGTTTCGATCGGGTCCATTTGGACCGCGACCTTTAGGGATCGGGACATAGGGTGGCCTTGTTGCCGGGGCCGCTACCTACGCCGGCACGCCCTTGGTCGTCGAGTACTCGAAATGCAGCGCGGTGTCCGGGTGCACGATGGGGTGGATGGCGTGCGCGGCCATGGCGCCCTCGCTGAACCCCTGCAGGATCAGCTTTAGCTTGCCCGGATAGGTCGCGACGTCGCCGATGGCGAACACGCCCGGCACCGAGGTCTCGCAGGTCGCGGGCGTGACTTGGACGTGGCTGTGCTCAAGTTCCAGGCCCCAGCCCGCGATAGGGCCAAGGTCCATCGACAGCCCGAAGAACGGCAGCAGGCTGTCAGCCGGCAGGTGCCGCGTGTCGCCATCGAGTGACGCGACCTCAACCGACTCCAGCGCGCCAGCCGTGCCGTGCAGGGCGTGCAGTTGGTAGGGAATGACCATCTCGACCTCGCCCCGGGCGGCTGCGTCGTCGAGCTGCGCCGCGGTCTCTGGCGCCGCGCGGAACTTGGCCCGGCGGTGCACCACATAGACCTTGGCCGCCACCTCCTTCAGTGACAACGCCCAGTCCACCGCGCTGTCGCCGCCGCCGGCGATCACCACGTGCCGGTCGCGGAAATCCTCGCGCTTACGGCAGGCGTAGCGGACCGCGCCGGTCGCCTCGAACGCGGCCAGGCCGGCCAGCGGCGGACGGTTCGGCCCGAACGCCCCTGCGCCGGCCGCCAGCACCACGGCCTTGCAGCGCACCTCGTCGCCGTTGTCGGTGCCAAGCGTGAACGCGCCGGCCTGGCCGTCCAGCCGGACCACGCGGCGGCCCAGCAGGCGCGGCACGTGGAACGGCGCGATCTGGTGCTCCAGGTTGGAAATCAGGTGCCCGGCCGCAATCGCCGGGTGCGCCGGGATGTCGTAGATCGGCTTCTCCGGATACAGCGCGGTGCATTGCCCGCCAACCTCTGCCAGCGCGTCGATCAGCGCGGAGCGCAGCTTCAACATGCCGCACTCGAAGGCGGCGAACAGGCCGACGGGGCCTGCGCCAATGATGGCCACGTCAGTCTCAATTTGGTAATGCATGAACTCCGACCTAACCACTCCCCGGCCGAAATCAAGCGGTTTGCCGGTGCGGCTGGACCAGGGCATTGTGCGGGGGTGTACACGCTCCTGCTCCCGCTTCCAGACCTCGCCGCAACCGAGGCGCTGGGTGCGCGCATCGCCGTGCGGATGCGTACCGGGGATGCCGTGTTGCTGGACGGCCCGCTCGGCGTCGGCAAAAGCGCGCTGGCCCGGGCGTTGCTGAGAACGCTGCTGGCGGACCCTGGCCTGGAAGTGCCCAGCCCCAGCTACACGCTTGTGCAGGCCTACCCTTCGCCGCTCGGCCTCGTGCACCACTTCGATCTTTGGCGCTTGGACAGTCCGGCTGCCGTGCCGGAGCTTGGGTGGGAGGATGCGTTGGACGGGGTGGTTATAGTGGAGTGGCCGGATCGCCTCGGCGACCTCGCGCCGCCGGACGCGCTGCATGTCAGCCTCGCGCTGGATGGCGAGGCGCGCCGTGCTGCCCTGTCGGGGTGGCCCGGCCGGTTGGAGGGCTTGGCATGAACTTGCATACGATCCCGCCGCATGTGCCGTTCCTGGACGCGCTCGCGCGCTGGTGGCTCGAACAACGGGGCGAGGACCCGCTGGCGGTCGCGGACGGGTTGATCCTGCTTCCGACCCGTCGGGCGGCGCGGGCGCTGTCGGATGCGTTCCTGCGCTGCGCCAACGGGCGGTCGCTGCTGCTGCCGCGCATCGGGGCGTTGGGCGCGCTGGACGAAGCGCCGCTCGCGCTGGCCGGCGCGCTGGACCTGCCGCCCGCGGTGCCGGACGCGACGCGGCTCGCGGTGCTGACCCGGCTGGTGATGGCGCTGGGCGGCCAGCACGGCGCGCCCACCACGGCCGACCGCGCCTGGCCGCTCGCGGCGGAGCTGGCGCGGCTGTTGGACGAGGCGCACCGGGCGGAGGTGGATTTGAGCGTCGCCCTGCCGGACGCGGCGGAGGCCGGGTATGCCGAGCACTGGACCCGCACCATCACGTTTTTGCAGATTGTCACCCAAGCCTGGCCGGAGTGGCTGCGCGACAACGGGCTGATGGACAACGCCGAGCGCGGGGTGCGGCTGCTGGACGCGCAGATCGCCGCCTGGTCTGAACAAGCGCCCGGCTTCCCCGTGGTGGTGGCGGGCACGACGGGCGGGATCAAGTCGGTCGCGCGGCTGATCCAGGCCGTTGCGACCCTGCCGAGCGGGACCGTGATCCTGCCGGGCGTGGACCTGGACATGCGCGACGAAGTCTGGGACGCGCTGGAGGAAGGGCACCCGCAAGCCGGGCTGCGCCGGCTGCTGTTCAGCCTCAGCGCAACGCGCGGCGACGTGACGCCGTGGCCGGAAACCCAGGCGGCCGTGCCGCCCGGCCGTTGCAGGACGGTGTGGCGCTCGCTGTTGCCGGCGCCGGCGCTCGGGCTGTGGCGGGAGCCGTTCGTGCCGGACGTTGAAGGGATGGAACGCCTGGAACCGGCGGACCAACAGGAGGAGGCGGTGGCCATCGCGCTGGCGCTGCGCAACGCCTTGCAGCAGCCGCATACCCGCGCGGCTCTGGTCACGCCGGACCGGCAGCTCGCGGGCCGGGTGGCGGCGGAGCTTGGCCGGTATGGCGTGACGGTCGATGACAGCGCGGGCGAGCCGCTGACCGAGACGCCGCCGGGCGCGTTCCTGCGCCTGCTGGCCCGGGCGGTGGCCGATGCGCTGTCGCCGGTCGCGTTGCTGTCTGTGCTGAAGCACCCGCTGGCGGCGCTCGGCTTAGCGCCCGCCGCGTGCCGGCTGGCGGCGCGGACGCTGGAACGGGCCTGTTTGCGTGGTCCGGCTCCGGCGCCGGGTTTGTCCGGGCTGCGCGCCGTGGTGGAACGTGAGGCCCGCGACACCGGCCTTGTTGATCTGCTGGACCGGCTGGGAGCGCGGCTCGACCCCATCGTGCGGATCGCGCTCCGTCCGGACGCGACGCCCGCGGAGGCGTTGCGCGCGCTCATTCAGTGCGCGGAGGCGATGGCGGAAACGAATGAGCTGTCCGGTGCGGTCCGCCTGTGGTCCCGCGAGGAGGGCGAGGCGCTGGCGGAGCACCTGACCCAACTGCAGGCGGCGCTGCCGGTTCTGCCGGCGCAACCGGTCTCGACCTTGCCCGGCCTGCTGGACGCCTCAATGGAGGGCGCGGTGGTGCGCAGCCGCCGGGCCTTGCGCGGGCGGGACGGCGCCGAGCACCCGCGGGTCGCGATCCTGGGGCTGTTGGAGGCGCGGCTTCAATCCGCCGATCTGCTGGTGCTGGGCGGCCTGGCGGAAACCGTCTGGCCACCCGCGACCGATCCTGGCCCGTGGATGAGCCGGCCGATGCGCATCGCCGCCGGGCTGCCGTCGCCCGAGGACCGGGTTGGCCAGATGGCGCACGACTTCGCCATGATGGCCTGCGCCGCGCCGGGTATCGTGCTGTCCTGCCCGCGCCGGCGGGACGGCGCGCCGGCGGTGCCCGCACGCTGGCTGGTGCGGCTTGAGGCGTTCCTGGCCGGCTATGGGACGCGGCTGCCCGTGCATCCCGGCGCGAGTTGGGCGCGGCTGCTGGACCAGCCGGCCGGTCCGCCGCGTCCGGCGACGCCCCCGCAACCCCGTCCGCCGGTGGCCGCCCGGCCCCGGGTGCTGAGCGTGACGGCCATCGAAACCTGGCTGCGCGACCCCTATGCCATCTATGCCCGGCACATCCTGCGGCTGCGCGCGCTCGACCCGCTGGAACAGTCCGCCGACGCCGCGGATTACGGCACCATCGTGCATTCGGCCATCGCCGCGTTCCTTGGCCGGCTGCCGGCGACCTACCCGCCCCATGCGGCGCGGCTGCTGCGGGCCGAGATGGACCGTGCGCTGGATGAGGCCGCGCTGCGCCCGGCGCTCGCGGCGTGGTGGCGTCCACGGCTGGCGCGGATTGCCGACTGGGTGGCGGAGGCCGAGCGGGACCGCCGCCTGTCCGGCCCGCGCGCCACGGTCGCGTCGGAACTGCTGGGCGAGTGGTTGGTGCCGTGCGCCGGGCAGCCGTTCCGCCTGCGTGGCCGTGCCGACCGCATCGAGCGGCAGGCGGACGGGAGCCTGTCCATCCTGGACTACAAGACCGGCGTGGTCCCCAGCACCGGGCAGGTTGAACAAGGCCTGGCGCCGCAGTTGCCGTTGGAGGCCGCGATGGCAGCGGCAGGGGTGTTCGGGCCGGAGTTGGTCGGCCGCGCGTCGGAGCTGACCTACTGGCACCTGACCGGCGGCTTCGTGCCCGGCAAGGTGCACGAGCTGTTCCGCGGTGACGCCGAACGCACTGCGCAGGCGGCGGACCATGCGCAGCAGAAGCTTTGCGCCCTGATCCAGGCGTTCGACAACCCGGCCCGCGCCTACGTGTCGCAGCCCAACCCGGGCGAGGCACCGCGTTTTTCGGACTATGTGCAGCTCGCCCGCGTGGCGGAGTGGGCTGCGGTGGAGGACGGGGCATGAACCTTCCGCTGAACGCCCGCGCCCGCGCCATCGCCGAACAGCGGGAGGCGTCGGACCCGGCCGTGTCCGCCTTCGTGGCGGCGTCGGCCGGGTCCGGCAAAACCAAGCTGCTGACCGACCGCATGTTGCGGCTCATGCTCGGCGGCGCCAAGCCGGACCGCATCCAGTGCCTGACGTTCACCAAGGCGGCGGCGGCGGAGATGTCGCTGCGCCTGCAGCACCGGCTGGGACGCTGGGTCACGCTGGACGACGACGCGCTGGATGCCGAACTGGCGGAGCTGCTGGTGCCCGGCACGGCAGTGACGCGGCGGGACGCACGCGCGCTGTTCGCCCAGGTGCTGGACCTGCCCGGCGGCATGCGCATCGGCACCATCCACGCGTTCTGCCAGTCCCTGCTGCGCCGCTTCCCGCTTGAGGCCGCAATTTCCCCGCACTTCCAGCTAGTCGAGGAGGGCGACGCCCGCGTGGCGATGGACCAGGCGCGGGAGAGCGTGCTGGCCGACGCCGATCCGGCTGCGCTGGCGGAGCTTGCCGGCCTGGTCAACGCGGAGGCGTTCGGCTGGCTGGTGATGGTCCTGCAAGGCCAGCGTGCGCGGCTGGACGCGGCGCTGGACCTGGCGGAACCACGGCTGGCGGCGGCGATGCGCCGAGCGGTCGGCGTGACTGCTGGCAGCGACACGGACTTGCTTCTGGCGGCCGTCGCCTGGCCCGGCGACACCGAGTTGCGCGAGGCGCTGCGCCTGTCGGAAGCGCACGGGACGACGGCCGTGCAGGAAACCGCCCGGCGTATGCTGGGGTGGCTGGGCCTGCCGCCGCCGCTGCGGGCGGAGCACTGGGCGGAGTGGATGCGGGAGTTGCTGCGCGGCGACGGGGAACCCCGGGCCATGAGCGCCTACGCCGGCAAGAAGCTCGCGGAGCGGCATCCGGACATCCACGACCGCGTGGCCGCCGAACAGGCCCGCGTGGTTGCCATCGAGGACCAGCGCCGGGCGCTGCGCGTGGCGGCGGCGTCCACCGGGCTGCTCCGTCTCGCGGCTCCGGTGCTGCGCGCGTACGACCGGCGCAAGGGCGACGCGGGCCTGCTGGACTACAGCGACCTAATCGGCCGCACCTCGCGCCTGCTGGTTGATCCCGGTGCGGCTTGGGTGCTGTATAAGCTCGACGGCGGCATCGACCACTTGCTGCTGGACGAGGTGCAGGACACTGCGCCGGAGCAGTGGCAGATCGCGCACCGGCTGACGGAGGAGTTCTTCGCCGGGCTGGGCGCCCGCACAGAGGATGACGGCCCGGCGCGCACGTTCTTTGCCGTGGGCGACCCGAAGCAAAGCATCTACTCCTTCCAGGGCGCCGACCCGGACGAGTTCGACCGCAGCCGTGCCCGCATGGCCGCGCGGGTCGGCGGCTCCGGCCAGACCTGGCGGGACGTGGCGCTCGATGTCTCGTTCCGCTCCACGGCGCCGGTGCTGTCGCTGGTGGACGCAGTGTTCGCAGGCTCGGACGCCGCCCGCGGCGTGGCGGACGAGGCGCTGCATCACTATCCCAACCGGGTCGGCGCGGCTGGCCGGGTGGAGCTATGGCCGCTCACCCCGGTGCCGCCGGACACCCCGCACGAGCCTTGGACCGTGCCGGAGCGCAACCAGAACCTGGTCTCCGCCCCGCAACGCCTGGCGGACGCGCTGGCGGACTGGATCGCCGGGGAGATCGCGGACGGCGTGCTGCTGCCGGCGCGCAACCGGCCGCTGGTGGCCGGGGACATCCTGGTGCTGGTGCGGCGTCGCAATGACTTCGCAGGGGCGCTGGTGCGGTCGCTGAAGGCGCGCGGCGTCGCGGTGGCCGGGCTGGACCGCATCGTGCTGACCGAACAAGCGGCGGTGCAGGACCTATTGGCCGCGTGCGACGCCGTGTTGCTGCCGGAAGATGACCTGGCGGTCGCGTGCGTGCTGACCAGCCCGCTCGGCGGCCTCACGGATGACAGCCTGATGCGGCTGGCGATGGATCGGCCGGGCCGGCTTTGGGACGCGCTGCGCGACCGGCACGCCGAGCGCGAGGCGTGGCGGCAGGCCTGGCTGTTCCTGTCCACGCTGCAGACCCGGGCGGACCACGTGACGCCGCATGCCCTGTTGACCGAGGCGCTCGGCCCGCTTGGCGGCCGTGCCCGGCTGCTGGCCCGGCTGGGGCCGGAGGCGGCGGAGCCGGTGGACGAGCTGCTGAACGCGGCCCTGCTCTACACCGCGACCCATGCGCCGTCCCTGCAAGGCTTCGTTCACTGGCTGCGCCGGTCCGGCGCGACGGTGAAGCGCGAGGCGGAGGGGGCCGGCGGCGCGGTCCGAGTCATGACGGTGCACGGCGCCAAGGGCCTGCAGGCGCCCATGGTCATCCTGCCGGACACCACCGGCCTGCCGCCGGACGACGAGCCGTTCGCCTGGGTAGAGGACGCGCCGACCGGCGCCAGCCTGCCGCTGTGGTCGCCACGGAAGGAATTGCGTTGCTCCGCCGTGGACGCGGCCCGAGCGGCGGAGCGCGACCGCCGCACCCGGGAGTATAACCGCCTGCTGTATGTCGCGCTGACCCGGGCGGAGGACCGGCTGCTGGTGTGCGGCTGGCACACGCCGAAGGGGGTGCCGGACGCGAGTTGGTACCGCATGGTCGAGCGCGGGTTCCATGTCCTGGACGCCGACGCCTCGCCGTTCGGCGGCGTGCCCGGCGCATGGGAGGGCGAGCGGCTGGCGTACGCCTCCACCCAGCAGGCCGCGCCAGCCTCCGCCACCCGCTCCGTCGTGGCCGCGCCCGCGCCGATGCCGGCCTGGGTGGGGCGGCCCGGCGCTTGGCAGCCCGCGCCGCCGCCGCCCGAACCGGCCCTGCCAGTCCCGCTCGCGCCCAGCCGGCCCGACGGCGCGGCATACGGCCCGGTCCCGCACGCCGCGTCGCCGTTGCTGGACCAGGACGCGGGGCAAGGCTTCCTGCGTGGCCGCCTGGTGCACACGCTGTTGCAGCACTTGCCGGACGTGCCCCGGCCGGCCCGCGCCGACGCCGCGCGGCGGCATTTGGCGCAGTCAGGCTTTGGCTTGCCGCATGACGAGGTGAACGCTCTGGTGGCGCAAACGCTGGCCGTGCTGGACCATCCGGAGCTGTCGCCGCTGTTTGGACCCGGCAGCCGGGCGGAACAGCCGTTGGTCGGCTTGGTGAACGGCACCGTGGTGACCGGGGTGGTGGACCGCGTGGCGGTGCAGCCAAACCAGGTCTGGCTCGCGGACTACAAGACGTTGCGGGACCCGCCGACCGATGTGGTGGACACTCCGGTGCGTTACCTGCGGCAGCTTGCGGCCTACCGCGCGGTGTTGCGCAATGTTTACCCAGGCCGGCCAATATCCTGTGCGCTGGTATGGACCAAGGCTGCCGCGGTCGTTGTCATGCCTGGCCCGCTGCTGGACGCGCACCAGCCCGGCGCTTGACCCGGCCGCGCCATGCACCCACGTACTTTCTGTTAATAGGAGATAGTCGTTGAGCGAAAACACCGTTGCTGTGACTGACACCACCTTCAAGGCCGACGTCCTGGAGTCCAAGGGTCCGGTGCTGGTTGATTTCTGGGCGGATTGGTGCGGACCCTGCAAAATGATCGCCCCGGCGCTTGAGGAGATCGCGTCGGAGTACAAGGGCCGGGTCACTGTCGCTAAGGTCAATATCGACGACAACCCGATGTCGCCCAACACCTATGGCGTGCGCGGCATCCCGACCATGATCCTGTTCAAGGACGGCAAGCCGGCGGCGACCAAGGTCGGCGCTGCACCCAAGAGCGAGCTGAAAGCCTGGGTCGCCAGCAACCTTTAGCCCAGCCTCAAGCCAGCGGGTACTCGTAACGAATGAACCCGCTGTGCTTGGCTAGCCGGTCGTACAGCCGGCGCGCCGTCGCGTTGTGGTCTTGCGTAAGCCAGTACAGCCGCGCGCTGTCCCGCGTCCGGGCACGGTCGGCTATGGCCTCAATCAACGCCTGAGCCACTCCTTGGCCCCGCATTGCTTCGTCCACGAACAGATCTTGCAGGTAGCACACCGGTGCGGCGGTCCAGGTGCTGGGGTGGAATAGGAAATGGGTGATGCCCACAAGCTGCCCGTCACGCCTGGCGCCTAAGCCGTGCAGAACCGCATCATCCTGAACACGGCTCCAAGTGGCGTCAAACACCTCGTCCGGCAATGTCGTGTGGTAAAATGCGAGGTAAGCCCGCCACAGTTCAGTCCAGCGAGCCTGGTCTGTAGCCTGTAACGCTGTGACCTCAACCGTCACAGGTGTTCGCCGCCCTCCGGACCATAAAACACCACCCATGTGGCGAAATCGTCGCTGAACTTCTCGAAGCGATGCACCGTGCCAGCGGGCACGAATAGCGCATCGCCTGGGCCGAACGGCACGCGCTCCTCTCCGGACAAAGACAAGCTCACATCGTCGTCGAGCGGCATACTGTCGTTGGCCCGCATGAACACGCCGGTGCCAGACGCGATGATGTAAAGCTCATCTCGGTCGTGTGGAGTTTGCGGGTCTTCAACCGCGGGCGCAAACCAGCGCAGTTCCATCGTACCATGGCGCATGACCAGCCCGCTTGCCCGTCCCGCATCATGCGGCACCGACCGTGCGTCCGACTGTGTTGCGCGCAGCCTTGGAATCGGATGCACGTCCGGTCCGTCCATAACCAACTCCATACCGCGGGCTCGCCTGCGCCACGCCGCAGTAGGTTTATAAAATAGGACGCCCTGCCTTACGCCAAGTCCCCCGTGTGCCGTTTACCCGCATTATCTTGTTTCAGTGCCTCACCTGCTAGGTACAGGCTGCCGCATACCAAGACGCGGGCCGGGGGTCCTGGGGGGAGGGCGGCCAAGGCCGCCTGGATCGTTGGCCCTGGCCGGGCCGCGCCGCCTGATGCTGCGACGATGGTATCGACCGGCAACGCCAGGTGCTGCCCTGGCTCCTGCACGGCCCAAACCGTCGCTGCGCCGGGCAGCAAGGGACGCAGGAACTCAGCCGCATCTTTGGACTGTTTCATGCCGACCACGAGATGCAGCGGACGGTCCGCCCAGGCCTGCATCTGCAACGCCAGCGCCATTCCAGCGCCGGGGTTGTGCCCGCCGTCCAGCCATAGCTCCCAACCCGGCGGCAGCCTGTCCGCCAACGCGCCATCCAGCCGTTGCAGCCGGGCGGGCCACTCCGCATGGGCCAAGCCGTCATACGCCCCAGCCTGCGGCATGTTGGCGGCGCGGAACGCGGCCACGGCGATGCCGGCGTTGTCCATCTGGTGCGCGCCCAGCAAGCCCGGCGCCGGAAGGCTGACGCTGCCAGCGGCGTCGCTGAACACCACGTCGCCGCCAACCAGCCCGATGTTCCACGCCTGTCCGCGGGCGAGCAGCGGCGCGCCCACGCGTTCCGCCGCTTGCCCGAGGGTTCGCAACGCTTCGGCCGGTTGTGCGCCCATCGCCACCGGCACCCCCAGCTTCATGATCCCAGCCTTCTCCGCCGCAATCGCCGCGAGCGTGTCGCCCAGCAACTCCCGGTGATCGAGCGAGATGGACGTGATGGCGCAGGCAGCCGGGGGAGGGATGACATTGGTCGCATCCCCCCGTCCGCCCAGGCCGACTTCGAGAATGCACAAATCGGCCGGCGTGGCGGCGAACAGGTCGAACGCCGCCGCGGTGATCACCTCGAACACCGTGATCGGCGCGCCGCCATTGACCCGCTCAATGCGCTCCAGCGTGTCCGCCAGCACGGCGTCGGACACCAGGCGTCCGGCAATGCGGAACCGCTCGTTGAAGCGGACCAGGTGGGGCGAGGTGTACACGTGCACGCGCAGGCCCGCCGCCTCGCCCATGGCGCGCAGGAACGCGCAAGTGCTGCCCTTGCCGTTGGTGCCGCCGACGTGGATCACCGGCGGTAGCCGCGCCTCGGGATGACCGAGCTGGCCCAGCAGCCGCTGCAGCCGCTCTAGGCTGAGATCGATCAGCCTGGGATGCAGCCGGTGCAGCCGGTCGATGATCGGCTCGATGCGGGGCAGGATCTGGTTCAAGCGGGCGCGGGTTCGGAGGGCGCGGCCTCGGGAAGCTCCGCCATCAGCAACAGGCCGATCAGCCGGGCCAGGGTGTCGCGCATCTCGCTGCGCCGCACCACCATGTCCAGGATGCCGTGCTCATGCAGGTACTCCGCGCGTTGGAACCCGTCCGGCAGCACCTCCCGCACCGTCTGCTCGATCACCCGGCTGCCGGCGAAGCCGATCAATGCGCCGGGTTCGGCCAGTTGCAGGTCCCCCAACATGGCGAAGCTGGCGCTGACGCCGCCGGTGGTGGGGTCGGTCAGCACTGTGATGAACGGCAGCCCGGCCTCCTTGACCAGGCGGGAGGCTATCGTGGTCCGCGGCATCTGCATCAGGCTGATGGCCCCCTCCTGCATCCGCGCCCCGCCGCTGGCGGTGAACACGATCAGCGGCGCGTGCTGCAACACCGCGAGCCGCGCGGCGGCGACGATGGCCTCGCCCACTGCCGCCCCCATGCTGCCAGCCATGAACTCGAACGCCATGGCGGCCACCACGGCGCGATGACCGCCGATGGCGCCGTGCGCGACCAGGATGGCGTCATCCAGCCCAGTGCGGTCGCGCGCCTCCTTCAGCCGGTCGGCATAGCGCTTGCTGTCGCGGAACTTCAGCGGGTCCGCCGGCGCACGCGGCAGCTCGATCCGGGTGTGGCTGCCTTCGTCGAACGTGTAGGCCAACCGCTCGGCCGCGGTCGGGCGCATGTGGAAGCTGCAACTGGTGCAGACCTTGAGCGCGCGCTCAAGGTCTCGGGTGAACAGCATTTGCTGGCAGTTCGGGCACTGGACCCAGAGGTCGTCCGGCACCTCCCGCCGGCCCAGCAGGGTGCGGATTTTGGGGCGGACGTACTCGGCGAGCCAGCTCATGCCGCGATCCTCGTGCCTCGTACGCCGTCCGCCAGCGCCCGCACCTGGTCCAGCACCCGCCGCACCGTGTCCGGCCCGGCCTGCCCATGCTCATCCAGGCTGGCCGCGAGGGTGTCGATCAGCGCGGACGCCACCACCGCAGCATCTGCGAGCTGGCTGGCCTCCGCCGCCTGCGCCGGGGTGCGGATGCCGAAGCCGATGGCGATTGGCAGGCGCGTCGCGGCCCGCACGCGTGGAATGGCGGCGGCCAGGCTGTCCGCCGTGGCGCTGCGCGTCCCGGTGATGCCGACGATGCTTACGTAGTACACGAACCCGGAGCTGCCCCGCAGCACCACCGGCAGCCGGTCGGCGTCCGTGGTGGGCGCCACGAGCCGGATGATGTCGAGCCGGTGCGCCTCTGCGTGCGGCACCAGCATGTGCGCCTCCTCGGGCGGAAGGTCCACCACGATCAAGCCATCCACGCCCGCCGCTGCCGCATCGGCGCAAAACCGTTCGGGGCCATACGATGCAATGGGGTTCAAATAGCCCATCAGCACCACCGGGGTGTCCGCGTCGCCCTGCCGGAATGCCCGCACCATCGCCAACGTCCGCGCCTGCGTCGCGCCAGCCCGCAACGCACGCAGCCCGGCCGCCTGGATGGTCGGGCCGTCCGCCATCGGGTCGGTGAACGGCATGCCGATCTCAATCAGGTCGGCGCCAGCGCCGGGCATGCCGCACAGGATGGCCATGCTGGTGGTCTCGTCCGGGTCGTATGCCTCAAGGAACGGGATCAACGCCCCACGCCCCTCCGCGCGGACCGCCGCGAACCTTGCGTCGATCCGGCTCAAAGCTGCACGCCGAGATGTTCGGCGACGGTGAAGATGTCCTTGTCGCCGCGCCCGCACATGTTCATCAGCACCACCGCAT
>CAXTCN010000083.1:0-21113 GCA_964242575.1 uncultured Acetobacteraceae bacterium
AAGCCGCAAGGTGGTGACCGCCGGTCAAACCTGGAAGTGCCCAGGTAGTGCTAGGTCGATGTCCAGCTTGTTATTGTTGCGTGGGTGAACCGCGGCGAAGGTCTCGGCGCCGACCAGGCCGTCCACCACGCTCATGATGTCGAGCGGCAGGGAAGCATCGGCGCCTGGGGCGAGACGGAAGCCGCCCGCTTCTGGATGCAGCGCGAGCAGTTGCCGGGCGGCAGCAATGGCGACGGTGTATGTCCAGGTCTGATTGATCTGTTCAACCATATTCAGCTCATGGCCCGCAACTGGATGAAAACCGATTGGGTCGAACTTCATCCGCTTGAGCATGGCGAGCGGATCGCCGGTCTGCGCCGCGATCCAGCCTTGCATCCGGGCCGCGGAGTCGCGCACGGCGTTCACGAGCCGGTCCGCATCGTCGAGGGAGTGAATGACGATGTCGGTCGTTTCCGTACCCATGATCCCTGCCTGACATATCTGACAAACGGCGTCGTCGTATATAGGTTGGCTTTGCACGTGGCTGCTGGGAAGTGCGCGTGCCCCGAACTGCTTGATCCATAGTATCCAAGCAGGGTAGCTTCCGATCATGGAGATCACGCCCAAGCAAATCCGCGCTGCTCGGGCGCTCCTGCGGCTCGATCAGGCCGAGCTCGCGCGTCGGGCGCATATCTTCGTCGTCACCGTCCGCCAGCTGGAAGGGGCGGGCGGATGCGAGCGCGTAGCGCCTGTCACCCTCGACAGTGTCCGCCACGCCCTGGAACAGGCGGGCGTGGAGTTCATCCCGGGCGGCGTCCGCCACCGGCGTGCTGCCAGGCCGGATGCATGGTCCCTTTCGAGGATCTCCGTGCCATCAGCCTGCGCAGCGCCGCCCGGCTGCAGGGGCACGAGTTGCTGACCGAGGCCGACCTTTACAACGAGGGTGGCTTACCGGCTTGATCGTCGTCGACAGCTCGGCGTTGATCGCCATCTTGCGCCGGGAGCCTGAGGCAGACCACTTCCCAACGCTTTCCTAACCGCACTAGCAGTGAAGAGCGTCTTTAGTAACCGGCCTAGCTACCCTGATCTGACCTCCGGAAAGCCCCCCGTCACACCCCGATCAACTGCTCCAACCCGATCGGAAAACGACGGCACCGTATGCCGGTCGCATGCCAAACCGCGTTCGCCACCGCCCCTGCCGTGCCGGTGACCGCAATTTCCCCCACGCCCTTCACCCCCAAGAGGTTCACGTGCAGGTCGTGCTCGTCCACGATGATCGCCTCCAGCGACGGCACGTCGGCGTTCACCGGGATGTGGTATTCGGCCAGGTTGCCGTTCATCACCCGGCCGGTCCGCGCGTCCGTCACCGCCTGCTCGTGCAGCGCGAACGATACGCCCCAGATCATGCCGCCGTAGTACTGGCTGCGCACCAGGCGCGGGTTGATTACCCGTCCGGCCGCAAAGGCGCCGACCAGCCGGGTGCAGCGGACCTGGCCGAAGTCCGGGTCCACCTTCACCTCTGCGAACACCGCGCCGTGGGCGTACATGGCAAAGGCGCCCTGCGCCGCCGGGTCGGCCGCGCCGGTGCCGCGTCCGGTGATCTCATTCAACCCGGCGCGCACCAGGATGTCGGCATAGGCTTCGCTGCGCGCCTCATCGTCGCGGCGGTGCAGCCGGCCGTCACGCGCCACCACGCCCGCGTTGCCCGCGCCGAACAGCGGCGAGCGCTGGTCCTCCGTCGCCAGGTCCGCCAGCTTGGCGATCACGTCTGCGCCGGCGCCATGGATGGCGGTGCCGGCCGTCGCCGTGTGGGAGGAGCCGCCGGCGAGGCCCGCGTCCGGCAGGCCGGAATGGCCCGACCGGAAGTCCAGCCGGTCCAGCGGCAGGCCCAGCCCATCGGCGGCAATCTGCGCCAGCGCGGTCCAGGCACCCTGCCCCATGTCGTGCGCGCCCAACTCCACCACGCCCGTGCCGTCCGCCCGCAGCATGGCCCGGGCTTCGCCCTGGAACATCACCACGGGAAAAACCGCCGTGCCCATGCCCCAGCCCACCAGCAACCCGGCCTCGTCCCGCATCTGGCGCGGCTGCAACGGACGCCCAGCCCAGCCGAAGCGCTCGGCAGCTTGGGCGTAGCATTCCCGCAGCGCCTTGGAGGAGAACGGCTTGCCGGACATCGGCTCCACCTCCGCATAGTTCTGCAGCCGGAACGCCAGCGGGTCCATGCCGCAGGCCCACGCCATCTCGTCCACCGCGCTTTCCAACGCGGCGCTGCCGGGCGCCTCGCCGGGCGCGCGCATGAACATGGGCGTGCCGGTATCCAGCCGCACCGCCTCGTGGCTGGTGGACAAGGCAGGGGTGGCATACAGCGTGTGGGAGGTATCGGACGCCGGCTCGATAAAGTCGTCGAAGGTGCTGGTGGCGGTTTTCGTGTGGTGGGCCAGGGCAGTCAGCGTGCCGTCCGCGTCCGTGCCCAGGCGCAGGGTTTGCCGGGTAGGCGCGCGGTGGCCGACGGGTCCGTACATCTGGTCGCGCTTGAGCACCAGCTTGACCGGACGGCCAACTAAGCGCGCGGCCAGGATGCCCAGCACCGCCGGCCCGGACGCGAGGCCCTTGGAACCGAAGCCGCCGCCCAGGAACGGGCTGCGGATGTGGATGTTGTCTGGCGGGATGCCGAGCAGCGTGGCAAGGCGCCCCCGCATCATCGCCAGGCCCTGGGTGGGCGTGTCCACCTGCAGGGTGTCGCCGTCCCACGCCGCCACGACCGCGTGCGGCTCCATGGCGTTGTGGTACTGGGCCGGGGTCTCGTAGGTTTCCTCCATCCGGCGCGCCGCGGCATCCAGTCCGGCCGCCACGTCGCCGCGGGCCTTGGCGGTCTCGTGGCCAGGGCCGACCACCGGGGGGACGTAGGCGTCCGCCGCGTCAAGCCCGATGCGGGCTGGCTCCGCTTCGTACTGCGGGGCCAGCAGGGCCGCCCCCTCCGTCGCCGCCTCCAGCGTGTCGGCGACCACGACCGCGATGGGCTGCCCGGCGTAGCGCACCCGGTCGTTCTGCAGCACGTCCAGCCGGAAGGAGAACGGCGTGTCCTTCTCATCCGGGTCGAACGCCAGCGCCGGGCGGTTGGCGGGCGTCATCACCTCGACGACGCCGGGATGGGCGCGGGCGGCGGCGACATCGAGGTGCGTGACCCGGCCGCGGGCAACGCTGCTGACGGCCAGGACGGCATAGGTCATGCCGGGGGGATGGTTGTCGGCGGCGTAGGTGGCCTGCCCCGTGACCTTCAGCGGCCCGTCGCGCCGGGTCAGCGGCTGCCCGATGCTGGAGCCGTGCCGGAGGTGGACGGGGGCAGCGATGGCGTCAGACATGGATCGGCGCTCCGGACACGGGTGCGAAGGGGGAGGCGGGCAGCGCCGGCACACGGTCCGGCGTGCCGGCGGCGGCCATGGCAAGCGTGCGGGCGACGATGCGCCGGGCCAGCTCGATCTTGAAGGCGTTGTCGCCGGACGGCTTGGCGTCCGCGAGCGCCGCCTCCGCCGCGCGGCGGAACGACGCCGCGTCCGGCTGCGCGCCGGCCAGCGCCGCCTCTGCGGCGTGGGCGCGCCAAGGCTTGAGGGCGACGCCGCCAAGCGCGATCCGCGCCTCCGCGATCCGGCCGTCTTCCAACCGCAACGCCGCCGCGGCCGACACGACGGCGAACGCGTAGGACGTGCGTTCCCTTACTTTGAGGTAGCGTGCATGGGCGGCGAACCGCGCCGCCTCCGCCGGCAGGCGGACAGCCACGACCAGGTCGCCAGGCTCCAGCACCGTCTCGCGCTCCGGCGTGACGCCAGGGAAACGGTGGAAGTCCACCAATGGCACCTCGCGCCGCCCGGCCTTGCCCTCGATCTCGACCACCGCGTCCAACGCGGCGAGCGGGACGCAGAAGTCAGACGGGTGAGTGGCGATGCAGGCCTCGCTCCAGCCCAGGACGGCGTGCAGCCGGTTCTCGCCGCCCAGCGCGTCGCAGCCAGCGCCAGGCTCGCGCTTGTTGCAGGCGCTGGCGGTGTCATAGAAGTACGCGCAGCGCGTCCGTTGCAGCAGGTTGCCGCCGGCCGTCGCCGCGTTGCGGAGCTGGGCCGATGCGCCGGACAGCAGCGCCTCTGCCACCGCCGGGAAGCGGCGGCTGAACGCCGGATCGTGAGCCAGGTCGGCATTGCGCACCAGCGCGCCGATCCGCACGCCGCCGTCCGGCGCATGCTCGATTTGGTCGAGGCCAGGAAGACGGTTCACGTCCACCAGCCGCGTGGGGCGGGCGATGCCGCCCTTCATCAAGTCCAGCAGATTGGTGCCGGCGGCGTGGTAGGCCGCGCCGGGCGCGGCGGCGGCGGCCACCGCCTCGGCGACCGTCGTGGGCCGGACGAACTCGAAGTTGTTCATGCCGCTTCCTTTCGCCCGGCCATAAGGTCCTGCGCGTCCAGCACTGCCTCCGTGATCCCGGCATAGGCGCCGCACCGGCACAGGTTGCCGCTCATGCCCTCGCGCACCCGCTCCGGGTCGTTGTCCGCGTGGCCCTCCGCAATCAGCCCCACCGCACTCATGATTTGGCCCGGCGTGCAGAACCCGCACTGCAGCGCGTCATGGGCGATGAACACCGCCTGGACCGGATGCAGCAGGTCTCCGGTTGCCAGCCCCTCGATGGTCAGCACGTCCGCGCCGTCCTGGCCGGCCGCGAGCACCAGGCACGCGTTGGTCCGCCGCCCGTCCAGCAGCACGGTGCACGCGCCGCATTGCCCGCGGTCGCAGCCTTTCTTGGCGCCGGTCAGGTGTAGGCGCTCGCGCAGCAGGTCGAGCAGGGTGACCCGCGGGTCCTCCAGCTCCACCCGATGCAGGGCGCCGTTGACGGTGAGTGCAATCGACAGGTCCATGCTACACTCCGGTGACGGCGCGCCGATGATGTCCGGACGCCGGGACAGGTTATACGGAGGGCGTCTCCGTTTTTCAAGGGACAAGGCAGCGTGGGCGATGTGCCGGGCAAGACGGCGAGGCAGCCGCGCGCGGACGCAGCCCGCAACCGTGCGCGCGTGCTGGAGGCCGCCAAGACGGTGTTCAGCACCGGCGGCCCGCAGGCCAGCCTAGAGGCCGTGGCACGCCAGGCTGGGGTCGGCATCGGCACGCTGTACCGCCACTTCCCGACCCGGGAGGCCTTGTTCGAGGCGGTGTACCGCCGAGAGGTCGAGCAGCTTGTGGATCTGGCCGGGCAACTGGCTGGCTGCCCTGCCCCGGCCGCGGCGCTGCGGCGCTGGCTGCACGCCAACGTCGAGTTCGTTGCCACCAAAAAAGGGATGGCCGCCGCGCTTGCGCTTGCCGTCCACGTCCCTTCGGACCTGTCGGCCTACACGGCCGAGCAACTGACGGGCGCCGTCCGCCGCCTGATGGACCGGGCCGCCGCCGCCGGCGAGTTGCGCGCGGATATTGGGCCGGAGGACGTGCTGCGGATGTTGGTTTCGCTGTGCTACGGATCGGATGCGGCTGGATGGCAGGCGAACGTCCTGCGGCTGCTCGACGTGTTCGTGGACGGGCTGTGCCGTCCGATGGAGCGGTGACCCGCGGCGTTCTCGAAGCCATGCCCGGCGAAGAACAGCGTGGGGGGATCATGGGGCCGCCTCCAGCGAACAGGCTCTGCGGGCCGGGCATAATGAGGTCGCACACGTCGGCCACATCCTGCGGTGGCGATTGCAGCAAGGGGCGGCTCGCGGCGTAGGCGGCGCGGGCCTGGGCCGAGGTCAGCTCCTCGAACGGCGGCCGGCCGCGCGGACCATGTCCACAAGGCGGCCGCATCGGGGTGCAGCGCGTGGCCGTCGCGCTTCATTGTCCGCACCCAGGCTTTGATCCGCTTCAGCACCGGGAAGGCACCGCCGCACGCACGGCCGACGATGCGCCGATTGTCCCTGGCGCGCCAGGTTTGTGCGGTGCATCATCGCCGTGATGGACATCAGCGCAGCCTTCGGGATCGACGACCTACTCGCCCTTGTCGCGCGCCGCATGGCGCAGATCGACGAGGACCCGTTCGGCAACCCGGTGATGTCGGTGGCGCTCGCGATCACCCGCCTGATCGATGACAACGAGCTGGATGCCGCGTCGATCTCGGCCATCGTGCGCCGGCTCCGCGACGACGCGTTCAACGACCGCGCCCGCCGGTTGGCGGCCTATGTCGGCACCACCGACGTGGCCGCGAACGAGGCCGCGCTCGCCACCGTCGCGCAGACCGTGTTCCGCCCCGACCCGTCCGACAGCCCGGTGCGCTGGGCGGATTTCCGCGCCAGCATCGAACGCGCGCGTTATGCGGCCGTGTTCACCGCGCACCCGACCTTTTCGCTGGCCCCCGAAGCGGCGGCGGCGCTCGCGGCCGTCGCGAGCGGGGCGGCCCCGCCACCCGAGATGGTTAGCCACCGTCCCCCGCCGATCACGTTGGCAGAGGAGTTCGTGCAGGCGGTCGCCGCCATTTCCAACGGGCGCGATGCGCTCGACCGCCTGAACGACGCCCTGCTCGCCACCGCCGCCAAGGCCTGGCCAGGGCGCTGGACCGAGCTGCTGCCGCGCCCCATCGTGCTGGCGAGCTGGGTCGGCTACGACACCGATGGGCGCACCGACATCGGCTGGGCCGACACGCTGCGGCTACGGCTGCGCATGAAGCTGCTGCAGCTTGAACGGCTGGCGGGGCAGCTTGCGGAACTGCCGCACACCGACGCCCTGCGCGCACGGCTGGACCTGGCGCTCGACGCGGTGCGGACGCAGTTGGACGCCGCCCCGGCTGCCTCCGACCCGGTCGCCGTGGCCGCCTTTGCCCGCGCGCTCGTGGGCCGCCGCGACGACGCGATGACCACGCCCGCACCGCTGCTTGACCTGTTCAAGCCCGCCATCGCCGCCGCGTCCGGCGCCGAGCAGCGGGCGCTTTGCGTGGTGCGGGCCGGCTTGGCCGCGCACGGCCTGGCTTTGGCCCACACGCACGTGCGGCTGAACGCGACGCAGTTGCACAACGTGGTGCGCCAGCGCCTCGGCATCGTCGACGCCACCGACGACCCGTCGCACCGCCGCGCGCTGCTGGTGTCGATCAACGCGGCGCTTGATGCAACGGAGCCCGTGCCGGTCGATTTCGGCGGCTTGCTCGCGGAGCCTGCCTCGGCGGCGCGGCTGATGATGACGGTCGCGCAAATGGTGAAGCACATTGACGCCTCGGTCCCGGTGCGCTTCCTCATTGCCGAAACCGAGAGCGGCTACACGCTGCTGGCGGCGCTGTGGCTCGCGCGCCTGTTCGGCATCGAGCGGCATGTCGAGATCAGCCCGCTGTTCGAAACCGCCGACGCGCTGGAAAGCGGCCAGCGCGTGCTGGAGGAGGCGCTGCGCAGCCCGCACTGGCGCGCCTACCTCAAATCCACCGGCCGGCTCGCGCTGCAGTTCGGTTACTCGGATTCTGGCCGTTACGTGGGCCAGGTCGCGGCGAGCTACCTGATCGAGCGGCTGCGCCTCAAGATCGGCGAGACCCTCGCGCGGTTCGGCCTGTCCGGCGTGGAGGTGGTGCTGTTCGACACCCACGGCGAGAGCATCGGCCGCGGCGCGCACCCCGGATCGCTCGCCGACCGCCTCAAATACTTGTCGCCCACCGCGAGCCGCCAGGCGCTGAGCCAAGCGAACCTCCCGGTCCGGGAGGAAAGCGCGTTCCAGGGCGGCGACGGCTACTTGTTGTTCGCGACGCCGGCCTTGGCGCTGGCGACGGTAGCGCGGATCGCCGAGCACGCGTTCCACCCGGCTGCCGGGTCAATCGAGGACCCGATCTACGCCGACCCGGACTTTGCCGCCGACTTCTTTGCGACTGTCCGGTCGAGCATGGAAGCGCTGGTCGAGGACCCTGGCTACACCGCGCTATTGGGCGCGTTCGGCCCGGCGCTGATCGACCGCACCGGCTCCCGCCCCGCCGCGCGGCAGAGCGACGGCACCGCGCAAGCCGTGTCGATCCGCCATCCGCGTGAGTTGCGCGCCATTCCCAACAACGCCATCCTGCAACAGCTCGGCTGGTGCGCGAACACGTTGCAGGGCATCGGCAGCGCCGCCGCGCGGCACCCCGAGACGTTCGGCCAGATGCAAGCCGACAGCCGCCGCTTCCGCCGCGCGCTGGATTTGCCGCGTCACGCGCTGCTGCACTCCGACCTGGATGTGCTGCGCGCCCTGGTTGGCACGCTCGACCCGGGGTCATGGCTCGACCGCGCTGCGCACACCCGCCGGCCGGGCCGCCGCGAGGCGCTGGTGGCGGTCGCGCGCGCGTTGCAACGGCTGGACCTGTGGGCGCAGGTGCAGGCGATGTTCCGGCGCGTGCAGGCCGACCACCTGGCGTTGCGCGCGGTCTGGGGGGACGCGCCGCGCATGCAGCCGCGCGAGGTGCTGCTGCACGCGCTGCGCCTTGCGGTGATCCAGCGCATCTGGCTGCTGGCGACCGACATCCCGGACTTCTCGCCGCGGCACGGGGTCACGCGGCATGGGCTTGAGGAGGCAGTGCTGCGGCTGGAGGTTCCGGCGGCGCTCGGGCTGTTGGCCGAGATATTCCCCGCCGGCGCCGACCCGGTGGCCGAGCAGGACTACGGTGAGCCGCCGGCGCCGCGCGCGGTAGGCTCCTACGTGCGCGAGCAGACCGAGATCATTGCGCCAATGCGCGCGCTGTTCGACTTGGTGCGCGAGATCGCGACCGCCGTGACGCACGAAGTCGGGTCGTTCGGCTAAACCCTGCATTAACGAGGCATAGTCTGGCGCGGCTGGATTGACGCCGGCCTATCAAGGCCGGAAGGTTGATCCTTCTACGAAATATGTGAACCCGAGGAAACTGCGATGCTCGACGGCTCTGATATTCCGGTCCGTGCCGACCTGCGGCGGATCGGCGCCCATCCGGACCACTGGTACCCGCTGGCGTGGTCGCACGAGGTGAAGCC
The DNA here is from genome assembly GCA_964242575.1 of uncultured Acetobacteraceae bacterium. GTDB lineage: Bacteria > Pseudomonadota > Alphaproteobacteria > Acetobacterales > Acetobacteraceae > JANPPS01. The sequence continues at coordinate 8,934 of CAXTCN010000083.1, forward strand.
CGGCCGCGCGCTCGGCACGCGCTTCGCCGGGGAGCCAATCGTGCTGGTGCGCAGCAAGGACGGCGGCGTGTTCGCGTTGGAGGACCGTTGCGCCCACCGGCAGGTGCCGCTGCACAAGGGCCTGGTGGACGGGGACGCGATCCGCTGCTGCTACCATGGCTGGACCTATGACCGCACCGGGCGCTGCGTCGACGTGCCCTACCTGGGCAAGGACCGCCTGCCGAACGGCGTGCGCGCTTATCCCTGCCAGGAGGCCGAGGGCCTGGTGTTCGTGTTCCCCGGCGACGCCGCGTTGGCGGAACAGCGTCCGTTGCCCGCGCTCGGCTCCGTCGCCGACCCGCGCTACAAGACCCGGCGCTTCGGCCGCGCCATCGATTGCCACTACACGTTCATGCACGAGAACCTGATGGATATGAACCACCAGTTCCTGCACCGGGCGCAGATGGGCCAGATCCGCCCACGTTTCCTGGGCCGGCGGATAGGCGAGGACTGGCTTGAGATCGATTACACCTTTGCCCGGACCGGCGGCGGGCAGTCATTGGGCGAGCGGGTGATCTTTGGCAGCAAGCGCACCGGCGGCTGGGAGAACAACCGCGACAAAATGACGATCCGCACCAACTACCCCTACCAGGAGCTGAAAATCTGGGCCGGGGACGATGTGCCGGTGATGGATTTGTGGATCGTCTATGTGCCGCTCGACGCCGAACAGCGCACCAACCGGACCTTCGGCCTGCTGTCGGTACGCCGCCCGCGCATCCCGGGGCTGATCGAGGCGGTCTGGCCGTTCCTGGTGTTCTTCACTGAGCGCATCTTTGCCGAGGACCGCGACATCGTGGAGATGGAGCAGGCTGCGTTCGACCGGCAGGGCGCGGACTTGAACCAGGAGGTGTTCCCACCCATCCAGGACCTCCGCGGCGTGCTGGCCCGCTGCGGCGTCGCGCCGGGTTAGCGCGGATTTCTCTGCCTCTGCGGCATAGGGCTGTCCACGCATGGATGTGAACGCGAAACCGGCGGGCAGGTATGCCGTGCTGTTCCGGATTCATTTCTGGGACGAGTACGCCGAACGGCAGTACCAGCGCCTGCGCGCCATGGTCGGCGACGGCGACGTATTCATCGTGGTGGACGAGACCAGCCGGGCAGTGCCGATCCCGCATGGGAACGTGGTGTCCCATACGCAAGCGGGCGTACTGGCGCTCGGGTTGAGCGGCGCCGGGCACGGCAACGTGCTGTGGTTCAACGGCGACTACCCGCTGTATTTCTTCTACCAGCAGCACCCGCAGTATGACTTCTATATCATGACGGAGTACGACGTCGTCGTGCAGCGCAAGCTGGACGACGTTGTCGAACGGATGGCGCGCGAAGGCATCGACTTCGTCGGGTTGACCAAGGGCGAGACGGTGGCCGACTGGCCGCTGGCCTCCACCTGCCTGGACGCCTACCCCGCGGACCAGATTTATAAACGCCTGATCTGCATCGCCATGTTCTCCAACGCTGCCGTCCGCCGGCTGTTTGACCGCCGTCTGGAGCTGTCGCGGCAGCACGAGGCCGGCGCGTTGCGGCGCTGGCCGTACTGCGAAGGCTTCATCCCGACCGAGGTTGCGGCGGCCGGGCTGGTTATGGCGGAGCTGTCGCAGTTCGGGCCGACCAGCCGCTACGACTGGACGCCCGCCATCGTGGAAACTGAGTTGCCGGAGCTGGCGGAGCAGGCGTTCCTGCACCCCGTGCTGGACCCGCAGCGCTTCGTGCAGCACACCATGAAGGACCTTTGGCCGCCCGAGGCGTTCTTTGACCCGCGCAACGCCGTAGCCGGCCGGCTACGGCGCGCGCCGTTCAAGCTGTATGGGCCGCCGCTGGCACGAGCGCTGTGGCGGCGCGCAGGGGCGATGTTTCGGAAGGCGGCACCATCCGCTCGTTAGGCAATCAACTCAGAAACGTAAACGTGACAGCAGGTGTTTGCAGAAGTCACGTCGCATAAAGCATGGTTGGTATCTTTTTTAAAGCAAACAGTTCGGATTCTTGGCTGATATGAGACGAAAGGGCACGCCGCGTGTCCGCAAATGCTTAGTGCAGCTTTAATCCTGGCCATCTCTGAACAACGTTTGCAAACGCGCCGTGGATTCCTGTTTCCTCCCCGCATTTGGCGTGTAATCTTCCCCTGGATGTCCGAGGTTTAGGTTGCTCTTTGCGGAGGAACATGGATGGCGGGAGTCTCTGATCCCTTAGTTTGCCTGTGCAGCCGACGTGAGGCGCTCGCGTTGGGCTTGGCTTTGACCGCAGGCGGTGGAGCGGCGCTGGCGCAGGCCACGCCGCGCGCCCTGCGTCCGCAGCAGGGCGACATGCTGGTGCGCGCGGCGGGGGCGTCCAACGCGGGTGAGTCGCTTAGCCCCGGCGACCTTGCGCTCGACGCGCCGCAAATCCTGGCCTGGGCCAAGGACCCAGCCACCGACACGGTGCGCGACGGCTCGCGTTTGAACCAGGTCCTGCTGATGCGCCTGGACCCTGACACCCTGGATGCCGAGACGCGCGCCCGGTCGGTGGACGGGGTGGTCGCTTACTCCGCGACCTGCACCCACGCGCTCTGCCCGGTCACCGAGTGGCGTCGGGAGGCCGGGGTGCTGCATTGCCCGTGCCACAACTCGGAGTTCGACCCACGTGCCGGGGCGCGGGTCACGGGCGGGCCGGCGTTGCGCCGCCTCCCGCCGTTGCCGCTGCGCGCCGGCACCGATGGCCAGTTGCAGGTCGCGCAGTCCTTTTTAGGCAAAGTAGGAGCAACGACAGCGTAGCGGACGACGCCCGTGGCAAAGTCCGGAATGGGCGGCGCGGATACAATCCAAGGGAGAGGAACGATGGGAAAACTGAAAACGTATTTGCTGGCGGGCGTGATGGCGGGCCTGGCTGGCGTGCCGGCGGCGGGCTGGGCGCAGGTGCCGAAGTACAGCGACGTGACGGAGCAGCGGCTGCAGAACCCGGAGCCGCGCAACTGGCTGATGTACCGCGGCACCTATGACGGCCAGGGCTACAGCCCACTCGACAAGATCAACGCCGGCAACGTGGCAGACTTGGTGCCGGCGTGGACGTTCTCGACCGGAGTGATCGAGGGGCATCAGGCACCGCCGATCGTCAATGACGGCGTCATGTTCATCACCACGCCGCAGGCGCAGGTGATCGCGCTGGACGCCAAGACGGGCAACCAGCTTTGGCGCTACAAGCGTGAGCTGCCGGAGGACCTGACCCAACTGCACCCGACCAACCGCGGCGTCGCGCTGCTGGGCGACCGGGTTTATGTGGCGACGGTGGACAACTTCCTGGTGGCGCTCGACGCTAAGACCGGCAAGGAGGTCTGGGCCAAGGAGGTCGAGGACTACCGCAAGGGCCATTACATGACGCTCGCGCCGCTGGTGGCGAAGGGCAAGGTGATGATCGGCGGCTCCGGCGGCGAGTATGGCGTGCGCGGCTTCGTCGCGGCCTACGACGCGAAAACCGGCGAGCAAGCGTGGCGCACCTACACCATCCCGGCGCCGAACGAGCCCGGCGGCAATACTTGGTCCGGCGACGCCTGGAAAACCGGCGGCGGCTCCATCTGGATCACCGGCACCTACGACCCGCAGCAGAACCTCACTTACTGGGGCACCGGCAACGCCGCGCCCTGGATGGGCGACGCGCGGCCCGGCGACAACCTGCACACCACCTCCGTGCTGGCGCTAGACCCCGACAACGGCGCGATCAAGGGCGCACACCAATACCACTGGAACGACTCTTGGGATTGGGACGAGGTGGACCCGCCGATGCTGGTGGACATCCAGCGCGATGGCAAGACCATCAAGGGCATGGTCCATCCGGGCCGCAACGGCTATCTCTGGACCTTGGAGCGTGAGCCTGAGGGCATCAAGTTCGTCTCCGGCGTGCCATTCGTGCGGCAGAACGTGTTCACCGGGTTGGACGCTAAGACCGGACGCCCGAGCTATGACGAGGCACGCAAGCCCGGGCTGAACAAGCTGGTGGATTTCTGCCCGTCCCTATGGGGCGGCAAGGATTGGCCGCCGGCCGCGTACTCGCCGCGCACTAAAATGATCTACATCCCGGCGAACGAAAACCTGTGCGGCTCGTTGTCGGGCAAGCCGATGGACTACGTGCCGGGCCAACTGTTCCTGGGTGCGGGGCTGGAGGACATCGGCCTGTCGATCCACCCGAACTCGACCCACGTCGGCGAGCTGCAGGCGTGGGACCTGTCGACTGGCAAGCGCGCCTGGACGCACAACTTCGACAAAAGCCAGCTTTGGGGACCGGTGCTCGCGACCGGCGGCGACCTGGTGTTCATGGGCGGCACCAACGACCGCGCCTTCCGCGCCTTCGACGCCCGCAGTGGCAAGGTGCTGTGGGAGCAAAAGACCAACAGCGGCGTGACGGGCGTGCCGGTGGCGTTCGAAGTGGACGGGACGCAGTACATCGCGGTGCAGAGCGGCTGGGGAGTCGATGCCCAGCGCATGCAGGACAGCCTGGCCAAAGTAAGCGCGGACTACCGCCATACGGTGCCGCAGGGCGGCGTGGTGTGGGTGTTCGCGTTGCGGCCGCGGTAAACCAAGCGTCCGCCCGCCGCCGCGGCGGCGGGCGGAGCCTGATCGTGCAGGAGGAAACTTATGCGACACCCTGAACGCGTGCTGGCCCTGTTGGCCATGGCCGTAACTATGGCGGCTCCGGCCGGAGCGCAGAACAACCCGCCAACCGACCAAGCGGGGCGCACCGCGCCGGCTGGCACGCCGGCGACTCCGCCGCGCAGCGCATCGAACGAGGGCGGCGTAAGGCCGCCTACCGATGCAACGGGCCAGACTGCTCCGGCCGGAACGCCGGTTGCGCCGTCCAAGTTATCGGACCCGGCGACCGCCACCCCTTCGCCCCCGTCCACCAACCGGCGGTGAGGACGCTCGTTCAAGCTCTCGCCGCCGCGGCCGTAGCCACCGCGGCGGGAGCCGCCCAGGCAGCGGACGCGTCCACCACGAACGAGCCGGGCTGTGCCGCCGTCATCGCTGCGGCGCAGACCATCGGCGCTGCGCCGCAATACCACTCCGTTTTGGTCGCGACCTCCCCAACCCGGCGGCGGCCAGTCGAGCGCGAGCTGGTGATCGTGGGCGACGTGATTTATGCGACCTCGCCCGGGCGAGGTCGTTGGATGAAGCTGCCGCTGACCGCGGCGAACCGTGACGAGCTGGCGTCCGGCCTGGTCCGGTACCCGCCGCACCACTGCACTATGACGAACCAGTTGGTGGACGGCGCGCCAATGCGGGTGTACGCCTACCAGCAGGACGTATCCGGGCCGGGCAGCGCGGAAAGCCGCCTCTGGGTCGGCGAGGACGGCCGGCCCCGCCGCATCGAGAGCAACGAGGGCGCCATGCATGTCGTGGTCACGTTGAGTTACGAGGACGTGAAGCCGCCGGACTTCCACTAACGGCGCCGGCGGTCGATACGGTGCTAAGCGTGCGAACCTGCAGTGTTGAAGGAAACACGAGATGATTAAGGTACGGGTTAACGGCCAGGAGCGTAGCTGGGACGGGGACCCGTCGCTGCCGCTGCTGTGGTTCCTGCGTGACGAGATCGGCCTGACCGGCACCAAGTTTGGCTGCGGCCAGGCTTTGTGCGGCACCTGCACGGTGCACGTGGGCGGACAGGCGGCGCGGTCCTGCATCACCGCCGTGTCCGACGTGGACGGGCAGGAGGTCGTGACCATCGAGGGGCTGCATCCCCAGGGCGACCATCCAGTGCAGAAAGCCTGGCGCGAGCTGAACGTGCCGCAGTGCGGCTACTGCCAGGCCGGGCAGATCATGCAGGCGGCCGCGTTGCTGTCGGAGCGGAAGAACCCGTCCGACACTGAAATCCGCGAGACCATGTCCGGCAATCTCTGCCGTTGCGGCTGTTACCAGCGTATCGAGGCGGCGGTGCGCCTCGCTGCCACGGGGACCTGAGCCATGACCTATATCCAGACATCAAGGCCGATTGAGAACGTGAGCCGCCGCGGGTTGCTGAAGGGCGTCGCTGCCTTGGGCGGCCTGGTGCTGACTGCGCCGTTGCTGTCGCGCCCGGCCATGGCAGCCTATGCCACGGGCGCCGGCGACATGCCGCACGGCACGGTCAACGACCCGCGCGTGTTCGTGTCCATCGCGCCGGACGGCATTGTCACCATCGTCGCGCACCGCTCCGAGATGGGCACCGGCGTCCGCACTGGGCTGCCGATGATCGTGGCGGACGAGATGGGCGCGGACTGGTCGCGCGTGCGGCTGGTTCAAGCGCCGGGCGACGAGGCCAAGTACGGCAACCAGGACACCGACGGCTCGCGCAGCACCCGGCACTACCTGATCCCGATGCGCGAGGTGGGCGCGGCTGCGCGCACCATGCTGGAGGGCGCGGCGGCCCAGCGCTGGGGCGTGCCGGTGGCTCAGGTGCGGACCGGCGTGCACGAGGTGCTGCACGACGGCTCCGGCCGCCGCCTTGGCTTTGGCGACTTGGCCGCGGACGCCTCCCGCATGGCCGTGCCCGCGACCGCCGACTTGCGGCTGAAGGACCCGAAGGACTTCCGCTACATCGGCAAGGGCACGGTCGGGATGTACGACCTGCACGACATCACCACTGGCGCGGCCCATTACGGCGCGGACATCCGGCTGCCCGGCATGAAGTATGCGGTGATCGCCCGCCCGCCGGTGGTCGGCGGCAAGCTCGTGTCGTTCGACGCAACGGAGGCGTTGGCGGTGCCCGGCGTCGAGCGTGTCATGGAGGTCCGCGGCTGGCCGTGGCCGTCCAAGTTCCTGCCGCTCGGCGGCGTGGCGGTGATCGCCCGCAACACCGGCGCGGCCATCAAGGGCCGCAACGCGCTCAAGCTTGTATGGGACGACGGCGCCAACGGCCGCTACGACAGCAACGAGTTCCGCACGGCCCTGGAGGCGTCGGTGCGCGCGCCGGGCAAGGTCGTGCGCAACGACGGCGACGTGGAGGCGGGGCTGAAGGGCGCCGACCGCGTGGTGGTGGGCGAGTACTACCTGCCGCACCTCGCGCACGTCAGCATGGAGCCGCCGGTGGCGACCGCGCGCTGGGCCGATGGCAAGCTGGAGGTGTGGGCGCCGGTGCAAAGCCCGGGCGGCACGCGCGACGACCTGGTCAAGACGATGGAGCTTCCGGCCGCCAACGTGACGGTGAACCCGACGCTGCTGGGCGGCGGCTTCGGCCGCAAGTCCAAGTGCGACTTCGTGTTCGAGGCGGCCTTGCTGGCGCGGGAGCTGGGCGTGCCGGTGCGGGTGCAGTGGACGCGTGAAGACGACGTGAAGCACAGCTACTACCATACCGTGTCCGCCGAGCGGATCGAGGCCGGGCTGGACAAGTCTGGCAAGGTCGTGGCGTGGCGCCATCGCAGCGCCGCGCCCACCATCGCCTCCACCTTCGCGGCCGGCGCCAAGCACCAGGCGCCGTTTGAGCAGGGCATGGGCCTGGTGGATCTGCCGTTCGACATTGCCAACGTGCGGTGCGAAAACCCGGAGACCGCGGCGCACACCCGCATCGGCTGGTTCCGCTCGGTATCCAACATCCCGCACGGCTTCGCGGTGCAGTCCATGGTGGCCGAGATCGCGCTGGCCACCGGGCGGGACCCGAAGGACGTGCTGCTGGAGCTGATTGGCCCGGCCCGCATCGTGCCCTTCAGCGCGTCGATCGAGAAGCCGTGGAACTACGGCGAGCCAATCGAGAGCTACCCGTTGGACACCGGTCGGTTGCGCCGGGTCGTGGAGCTGGCGGCGGAAAAGGCGGGCTGGGGCCGCAAGCTGCCGCCCGGACACGGCATGGGCATCGCGGCGCACCGCAGCTTCGTGAGCTACGTGGCGACCGTGGTTGAGGTGGTGGTGGACGCTAAGGGCGTCATGACCATCCCCCGGGTCGATACCGCCATTGACTGCGGCAGCATCGTCAATCCGGAGCGCATCCAGTCGCAAATGGAGGGCGCCGCGATTATGGGCCTAAGCCTGGCGAAGTTGGGGGAGGTCACGTTCAAGAATGGCCGGGTCCAGCAGAGCAACTTCGACGACTACTCGATCATACGCATCGACGAATCGCCGAAGGTAACCAACACCTACATCGTGCCGGCCGCCGCGGGCACGCCGCCGAGCGGGGTGGGGGAGCCGGGCGTGCCGCCGTTCGCGCCCGCGCTGTGCAACGCGATTCAGGCCGCGACCGGCAAGCGCATCCGGCAACTGCCAATCCGCGACCAGCTCGCGACCTGAAACGACACGGGGGCTGCCGGGTGCGGCCCCCGTCCGCACTTTGGAGTACTGCACCATGCAAGCGACATTCGCCGCTGCTTTGATTCTAATCTTGTCCGTGACCGTCCCCGCTTCGGCGCAGACCAGCACGCAGCCGGGTCCGGGCACTGCCGCCCAGGCCCGCCCAGCGCGCGGGCCGGAACAGTCGTCCGTGCCTACCAACGCCCCGCCGGCCAGCGCCACGCAGGTTACGGGCGCACAGGATCAGAGTCCAGTCGTGAAGGAGATGAACGAGGCCGAGAAGCGCAAGGTGGAGGAGAAGGGGAAGTAGGACTGGCCCGAGTTGCGATTGTTCTGTAATCAGCCCTAGTTTGTCCAGCCAACCTGCAACAGATACGAAACTTAAATCGAACTTAAGACACTGTCTCACTGGTCCAGATATCAAGTTCTAGCCGGCACTTGAGGATAAGTGCATTCTTTTCAACCAAATTAGCCTGCCAATACATCTGTGGTCTAAAGGCAGGCTAGTCCATTCCCTCAAGAAAGGTTTGAAATTCGGTATCCGTCATAATTTTTGTTGCGCTCGCCATCGCGGCGAAATCCCTTGCGAAATCCTTGTCGTTCGTCACCAAGATATCTGCGTCTTTAAACGCCGTCGCTCCTATCATTGCATCGGCGGTTTGCTTTGACTTTCCACGTTGAAGATGCCTGAAAGCGGCACCCACTTCTTCGCTGCCAAGTCGGTCTTCGTTTAAAAGCGACCGGCCTAAGACAAACACAGCTGAACCAACTCGTTTGGTTCGAACTATTGATTTCTGGCCCACATTCCTGGTAGGCGGTATAGCTGCCAACTGCCTCGCCTGGATATGGGTGGACATAAGAACTATTTGGCCGCTGTCCTGCATCTTCCGCACAAGAAGCCGGAGACTGTCGTTGTGGACGAGAGCGTCATAAATCATTGTGTCGATCATGACGCGCAGAATCATATGTTTTACCTACGTTTCCGGTGAGTGGCGTGGCTAGTACTGCCAAAGTTATTAACTCTGATCAAACTGCCCAGCGTCGCGCGCACCAGCAGGCTCGCTTCCCAGCCCTGCGCTCGACGGCAACACGCCATAGCGTGATAGCTCCAACACCGATCCGGCGTCCCGCAACCGAGCGTGGTGGGGAACCGGGTCTTCCAAGAACGCGCGCGAGAACGGGTCCACGTCCAGCTCCGGCACCCTGGCGGCTACGCTCTCCATACCGCTACTTCCCCGCTGCCACCGTTCTACTGCGAGCGGAGGCCGAACGACACTGCATAACTTTGCACTCGCGCGTCGATCAGCGGGTCGTCCGAGACCTCGATCCCGTCCGGGAGGTTGTTGGGCATTAACAGAAGTGACTTCGCCGCCGCCGCGTTGTCGGCCGCGACCCGGGCATGGCGGCGAAGCGTCGTTGTGAACGCGGCCGGAAGAATGCCGCCATCCCCTGTCGCATGCCTATATCAGGTGATACAGCCGAGGCGCTGGCAACGAAGGCTTGATCCATGACAAGTAAGATCCCCCTGGTGCTCATCCCCGCGCTGCTGTGCGACGACGCGCTATACCAGGACGTGTTGGACGCCCTGGAGGCGAACGTTGCGCCACAGGTGCTGATGTCGCCTAAGCCCGACCTCGCGGACAGCGTGGCCGACATCCTGGCGCGCGCCGGAGCGGTTCGTGGTGGGCGGCGCATCCTATGGCGGCCGGTTGGCGATCGAGGTGGCGCTGGCCGCGCCGGAGCGGGTGCAGGCGCTATGGGTGATGGGTGCCAACCACGCTGCGCCGGACCGGGAGCGGAGCCTGGGCCTGGCCGACATGATCGAGACCCGGTTCGAGGACGCGGTCGCTACGCTGGCCGGCCTGGTGGTGGCGGAGCGGCACACCGGCGCACGGGCGACGTTCGAGGCCATGGCAGGCCGCGTGGGCGGCCAGAACGGCGCCGCGCAGATGCGTGCGCTCGCCAACGGCGCCGACCTCACGGACCGCTTGGCCGCGGTGCGCGTTCCGGCGCTGCTGCTGTGGGGGAAGCAAGACGGGCTGGCGCCGACCGCCATCGGCCAGAAGCTGGCGGACGCGCTGCCGAACGCGCGCCTAGTGGAACTGGACGAATGCGGCCACCTGCCCACCCTTGAGCAGCCAGCCGAGGTGGCGAGGATCGTGGCCGAATGGCTGGGCAACGACGTGAGGGCTGGCGCGGTGGCGGCCTAGGCCGGACCGGCGCTGAGGAAGCCGTGCCGGATGTGGCGTACGATGGTTTGGAACGGTCCGTCGACAGCCTGCCGGCGTCCCGCGCCGACCTGCTTCGCCGTGTTGCCGCGGACGTGCTTGATGGCGCGCGACGCTCGCTCCTAGCGTCGGCAGCGATCCAAATGTGACGGTCTACCCGGACACGTCAGCGCTCAAGCTGCTCGGCCGGCGGGGAGGAAAGTCAGATGGCCAAGGTCACGGACGGCCTACGTCGGCGTGGGGTCCTTGTGGCAGTGGGCGCCGCCGCGGGCGCCGGCTTCCCGCATATCGCCGGCGCGCAGGCGAAGGTGATCTGGATTGGCATGCCGACCATCCTGTCCGGCCCGGTTGCGATCCTTGGCACGTCGAGCCGGGCGGCTGTGCAATTGGCGGTCAAGCAGTTCAACGAGGCCGGCGGCGTCAACGGGCGCATGATCGAGCTGGTGGACCGCGACTCCAAGGGACGGCCGGACGAGGCCGCCAAAGTCACGCGCGACCTCATCAATAACGACAGTTGCGAGATCATCATTGATGCCGAGGCGTCATCCGGGTCGTTCGCGGTGCAGGAAGTGATCCGCGACCTGCCAGTGCTGTGCGTCCACACCTGTTCCGAAACGTCATCGCTGACGGCGGACCCGAAAGTTCATGTGAAGACCGCATTCCGCAGCGCACGCCAGGGTATCCATGACGCGGTGGCCGGCGGCAAGTACGCGTCGGCGATCTCTAGGGCCAAGGGCCTGAAGCGCTGGATGACATGCTCGCCGGACTACGCGTACGGCCGGGACAACACCGCCGAGTTCATGGAGTTCGCCAAGAGGTTCGACCTGGGCATCGAGCAGGGCAACCTGTACCGGCCAGACCTAACGAACCGGCCTTCTGGTACGCATAAGCCTATCGGAAAACCCCTCATGCAAGGTTTCCGCATGGTTCCTCAATCCGATGAGGTTTATCGCACATCAAATCGGCCCGTTTTTGGCTCACATAACTCACTTTGGAGAGGCGACGCCAATCGACTGATTTCCGTTATTATATTAAAATTGCATAAGCATCTCCTTATCGTACCAGAAGGCCGGTTCGTTAGGTCTGGCCCGGTTGCCAGGGCGGGTGCCATCCCCGTCCGTTTCGGCTACCCGCCTGGTGGTGTGCGAAGCGCCGATCGACGCCATGAGCCTGGCCGGCATCGAGGGGCTGCGGGCGGACACATTGTATGTCGCCACAGCCGGAGGCATGGGGCTGGAAACGGTCGCAGTCCTGCAAGCGCTGCTGAGGGACCTCGCGGTTCAGCCCAGCGCGGTGCTGGTGCAGGTGCAGGTGCAGGCTACGGATGCGGACTTTGCTGGCGAGCGCTATGCGGCCAAGCTGGTGGCGCTTGCAGCCGAGGCAGGGGTACGCAGCGGCCGCATCCTGCCCTTTGGCGGGCGCAAGGATTGGAACGACGTGGCCCAGGCCCGGTGCCGGGCTGCGCTGGGGGAGCCTAGCCCCGCCCCGCCAGCCCCGGTTTCAGGCCAGCAAGCGGGAGCACGGGGATGAGCGGGCCGGCCCATCAGGAGGCCTGAAGTCGTCCTGCAGGGTCTCATGGGTGAAGCAGGGGAGAGCAGGGGAAGGGGTCTGAGAAGCACCCCTTTCAGGGTGTTTGCGTGCACTCCAGCTTTGGTGGATGAGCACGGGATTGGGCGGGGTTGGTTCGGTTTGGCCTG
>CAXTCN010000084.1:0-20643 GCA_964242575.1 uncultured Acetobacteraceae bacterium
ACAAGCGGTTCAGGTTGCCGCCGTCCAGCGGCGAGGTGCGCGTGCTGGCGAGCGACGCCGGCAGGTTCAGCGACGGCAGCACGATGACCCGGCCCCGCACCGCCCACCACCACGCCGGCCGGGATCGGGATGAAGCCGTAGGCGGAGCGGTGCACGGAGTGGAACAGCCGCAACGCCCCGTGCCGCTTGCCCGGCGCGTTGAAATCGACCTCGGACACAATCCGGCTGCGGCTCATAAAGGACCCCCAGTCAGGTGGCACGCCACGAGATGGCCCGGCGCCGGTTCCGTCAGCGCAGGCTCCTGCGCCCGGCACACTGGCATCACCGCCGGGCAACGGGTGTGGAAGCGGCAGCCGGACGGCAAGGCCAGCGGGCTGGGCACGTCGCCGCCCACTCGCGCCCGCTTGCGTCCGCCGGGCCGTATGGAGGGTGCGGCGGCGATCAGCGCCTGGGTGTACGGGTGCAACGGCGCGGCATAGATCGCGTGCTTGTCCGCAACCTCCACCACCGGGCCCAGGTAGATGACCGCCACCCGATCCGAGATGTGCTTCACCACGCCGAGGTCATGCGCAATGAACAGGTACGTCATGCCCAACTGTTCCTGCAAATCCTGCAGCAGGTTGACGATGCCGGCCTGCACTGACACGTCCAGCGCGGACACCGGCTCGTCCAGCACCAGGAAGCGGGGGCGCAATACCAGCGCGCGGGCGATGCCGACCCGCTGCCGCTGGCCGCCGCTGAACTCGTGCGGAAAGCGGCGGCCGCTCTGGGGCGGAAGGCCGACCTGGGCCAGCATGTCCGCGACCTTGGCCCGCGCGGCGGCGTCCCGGCGCGCGCCCTGGATCAGCAGCGGCTCCATCACGATGCTTTCCACCGACATGCGCGGGTTGAGCGAGCCGAACGGGTCCTTGGAACACGATCTGCACGTCGCGCCGCAGCCGCAGCAGGTCGCGGCCCGCGACCTGCGTCACGTCCCGCCCGTCGAATAGCAGCGTCCCGGCGGTTGGCGGGTTGAGCCGCACCAGCAGGCGGCCCAGCGTGGACTTGCCGCAACCGCTCTCGCCCACCAGGCCCAGGGTCTCGCCGGCCCGGACCGACAGCGACACCTCGTCCACCGCGCGCAACGCGACCGTGGTGCGATGGAAAAACGAGCCGGCGCGCAACGGGTAGTGCCGCGACAGGCCGCGCGTCTCCACTAGCGGCGTCATGCGGCGCCGGCGAGGATGCAGGCGACCGTGCGCCCGGGCGCCAACGGCAGCATCGGCGGCGGGGCGGCGTCGCATTCAGGAACGTGCAGCGGGCAGCGCGGCGCGTAGCGGCAGCCGGGCGAGCGCCGCGCCGGGTCCGGCATGGCGCCGGGGATGGCCGGGAGCCGCCGCAGGTCTAGCTCCAGCGCCGGGACGCAGGCCAGCAGGCCGCGCGTGTAGGGGTGCGAGGGTGTGGCGAACAGCGCATCGGCCGGCGCCAGCTCCGCGCCACGCCCGGCGTACATCACCAGCACGCGGTCCGCGGTTTCGGCCACCACGCCCATGTTGTGGGTGATCAGCAGCACGGCCATGCCGCGCTCGTTGCGCAAATCCAGCAACAGGTCCAGGATTTGCGCCTGGATCGTAACATCCAACGTCGTGGTCGGCTCATCGGCGATCAACAGCCGCGGATTGCAGGCCAGCGCGATGGCGATCATCACCCTCTGGCGCTGCCCGCCGCTGAGCTGGTGCGGGTAGTCGCCCAACCGGCGGGCGGCCGAGGCAATCCCCACGCGGTCCAAAAGCGCCACCGCCCGGCCGCGGGCGGCGCCGGGGCCGATGCGTTCATGCGCCCGCAACGTCTTGGTGATCTGCTCGCCGATGCTGAACACCGGGTTCAAGGAACTCATCGGCTCCTGGAAGATCATGCCGACGCCGGGGCCGCGCAGCCGGCGCAACTGGCGCTCGGGCAGGGTCAACAGGTCCGCGCCCTCGAACACTGCGCGCCCGGACACCACGCGGGCGGTGGGGCGGGGCAGCAGGCCCATGATCGCCAGCGCCGTGACCGACTTGCCGCTGCCGCTCTCGCCCACCAGGCCCAGCACCTCGCCCTGCTGCAGGCTGAACGACAGGTCCTCGACCGCCGTCACCTCGCCGCGCCCGGTGCGGAACGCGACGGTTAGATGCTCGACCGCCAGCACGCTCATGGCTGGATGCGCAGCCGGGGGTCCAGCACGTCCCGGAGCCCGTCGCCCAGCAGGTTGAGGCCCAGCACCGTGAGCATGAGCGCAGCCCCCGGGATGCTGATGATCCAGGGTGCCTCGACCAAGTATTGCCGGCCCTCGGCCATGATGTTGCCCCAGGTGGGCGTGGGCGGCACCGCGCCGAGGCCCAGGAAGGACAAGGTCGCCTCCGTCAGCACCGCGTAGGCGAACAGGAAGCTCAGTTGCACGATAAGCGGCGCCATGGCGTTCGGCAGGATGTGCCGGAACAGGATGCGCGCGTGCCCGGCGCCCGCCGCCTGCGCCGCCTGCACGTACTCCATCTCCCGCAACACGAGCACGGACGCGCGGACGATGCGGGCGGTGCGCGGCACGTAGCCCGACAGCGCGCCGATCAGGGTGCCGAACACGGCGTTCAGCGCCACCACGGACACGCTGATGATGACCGACAGCCGCGCGCCCCACAGCACGCGGGACCATAGGCTGCGGCCCAGGTTGTCGGTGCCGAACAGGTGGTCCGGCGACGGCGGGCGGAAACGCGCGCGCATGGCGATGCGCGCCGGGTCCACGCCGGCCGCCCAGGGCGCGGCTGCGGCGGCCAGCAGCACCACCGCCGTACAACACAAGCCCAGTCAGGAACAGCCGGTGATGCAGCAGCCGCCACAACGTGTCGCGGAACGGCCGCGCCGGCGCGTCCTCAGCCGGTGCCAAGGCGGACCCGCGGGTCGAGCGCGGCATACAGCACGTCCACCAGGAGGTTGACGCCGACCAGCACCGTGGTCAGCAGCAGCAACCCGCCCTGCACCAGCGGGTAGTCCCGGTTCAGCACCGCCTGTGTCAGCAACTGGCCGAGGCCCGGCACCGAAAATATGCTCTCGATCACCACGGACTCGGACACCAGCAGGCTGACGGCGATGCCCACCACGGCGGGATCGCCGGGAATGAGCCGCATCAGGCCGAAGGTGACCAGGCTGACCAACGCGAGCGTCGGGATCGCCCCAAGCAGGCGCGAGGCCAGGACCCCGATCAGTTGGCCAGCCAGACGTTGGACATGCGCGGGATGCGGAACGGCACGAAGCCCTCCACGTTGGCGCGGCTGGCCTGCACCTTGGTCAGGCTGCCGAACGGCAGGGCGTAGGCGCGCTCCAGGATCACCGACTGCATGCGGGCGTAAGCGGCGTCGCGGGCCGCCGGGTCCGGCAGGGTGTTCATGTCGTTCCAGGCCGCCACGATGTCAGGGTCGTCCTTGCCCTCAAGCGGCCGGTACACCGCGGTCGGCGGCGCGAAGAATGCCATGACGGACAGGGCGCCCAGCGCCGGCTGCGTGCCGTACCCCGTGTGGAAGTAGTTCCAGCCGGTGTCGCCGCGCAGTTGCATGTTGACGGACGTTGGCCAGTCCACCACCTGAAGCTGCGCGTTGATCCCCACCGCCTTCATCTGCTCGGCCATCACGACGGCCGCGTTATACATCGAGGCGTAATCCTTGGTGGTGAGGATGGTGACCAGCTGCCCGGCATACCCCGCCTCCTTCAGCAATGCCTGGGCGCGGGCCGGGTCCTTGATGTTGTAGGTCTCCTTGCCGGGTCGGTATAGCCAGCGCGCCCGGGATACTGGAAGCCGACGTTCAGGCGGAAATTGCCGTCGGTCGCCGCGTCCATCACCTCCTCCACATCGAGCGCCGCCTGCACCGCGCGGCGGAACGCGAGGTTGTTGGTCGGCGGCTTCTGCGTGTTGGCGATGGCGACCTGCACCCACCAGTTCAGCAACGGCAGCAGCCGGATGTTCGGGTCGGACTTCAGCGCCGCCAGCGACTTGGTCGGGATGTCCTCGACCGCCTGCAACTCCCCGGTCTGCAACCCGGCCACCCGGGCACTGGCCTCGGTCACAATGCGGAACGTCACGCTGTCGAGGCACGCCACCCTATAGCCGCCGAACCCGGTGCACTGCTCGTACGCCGTGTTGGGCACATAACCGTCGTAACGCTTGATGCGCACGAACTCGTCCAGCATGAACGGCCCGGTGCCGACGGTGCGCAGGCGCAACGCCGGGTCATCGCGCGCCTCGGCGGGGTGGATCACGATGGGCACGCTGAACGAGGACAGCGTTTCCAGGAACGTCGGCTGCGGCTTTTTCATGCGGATCACGAACGTCGCGGCGTCCGGCGCCTCCCACTTCTCCACGCTGGCCAGCATGGACCGTTCCAGCCCCAGCTTGCCGTAGCGGTCGAACGACGCCGCGACATCCTCCGACGTCATCGGCTTGCCGTTGTGGAAACGCACGCCGGCGCGGAGCTTGAACACGTAGCTGAGCCGGTCCGGCGCCTCTGTGACGCTCGCGGCCAGGTCTGGGATGGGGCGGTTCTGCTCGTCCCGCATCATCAGCGCCTCGAACAGGTTCGTGGCGACGTTTCGGGTCGAGATCGTGTTCGACGCGTGCTGGTCCAGGCTGTTGACGTTCGCCTCCTGCCCGAACGCCAGGCCGCCGCCGGTGCGGGGCACTTGAACGCCTCCGCCGCGGCGCTGCCGAAGGGCAGCGAGGCCGCCAGGAGCGGAGCGAGCCAGAAGATGCGCACGGCAGTCCTCCTCACGCATGGGTGCATTGACCGTCAATGCATGGCTGCCGGGGCGTCAAGGGCCTTGCGGCGCATCTTGCTGCATGGCCCGCGGTGTTGTTCATGGTGCGCTCCCCGGAGCTGGAACGCGCATGAAGCAAATCCGCTTGAACGCCTTCGATATGAACTGCGTGGGGCACATCCAGCAGGGCATGTGGCGGCATCCGCGCGACCGTTCGATGCAGTACGGCAGCCTTGACCACTGGGTCGGCCTCGCGCAGACCCTGGAGCGCGGGTTGTTCGACGGGTTGTTCCTGGCGGACGTGCTGGGCGTCTATGACGTGCTGGACGGCAGCCCGGACGCGGCTATTTCGGCGGCGGTGCAGGTCCCGGTCAACGACCCGATGCTGCTGGTGCCGGCCATGGCGCACGCCACCCGGCACCTCGGGTTCGGCGTGACCGCGAACCTCAGCTACGAGCCGCCCTACGTGTTCGCCCGGCGCATGAGCACGCTCGACCACCTGACGCGCGGCCGGATCGGCTGGAACATCGTGACCGGCTACCTGGACAGCGCGGCCCGGGCGATGGGACTGCCGCACCAGCTCGGCCATGACGAGCGCTACGACGTGGCCGCCGAGTACATGGACGTGGCCTATAAGCTGTGGGAGGGAAGCTGGGCCGATGACGCCGTGCTGCGGGACCGGGCCGCCGGCATATACGCCGACCCGGCCCGCGTGCGCCCGGTGCGGCACGCCGGCGCGCGGTTCACCGTCGATGGCATCCACCTGTGCGAGCCCTCGCTGCAGCGGACGCCGGTGCTGTACCAGGCGGGTTCGTCCAGCCAAGGGCGGCGCTTCGCGGCGGCCCATGCGGAGTGCGTGTTCGTGAACGGGACGTCCAAGCCCAGCGTCGCCGCGATCGTGGCGGACATCCGCGCCGGGGCCGTGGCCTGCGGACGCGCGCCGGACAGCGTGCTGGTGTTCGTGGGCGCCACCGTCGTTGCCGGCGAGACGGACGCGGACGCGGAGCGGAAGCGTGCGGACTACGAACAGTACGCCAGCCTTGCGGGAGCGTTCGCCCATGCCTCGGCGTCGATGGGGGTCGATTTCGGCCGCTACGGGCCGGACGACCCCATCGAGCGGGTCCAGACCCAAGCCATCGTCTCGAACCTGGAGGCGCTCACCACGCGCCGTGTCCCGATGACGCAGCGGCGGTTCGTCGAGAGCATCGCGCTCGGCGGCCGGCAGGCGCCGATCGTGGGCGGGCCGGAGCGCGTGGCGGACGAGCTGATGGCCTGGGTCGCCGAGGCGGACGTGGACGGCTTTATCCTGGCCCGCACGGTGACGCCCGAATGCTTCGAGAGTTTCATCGACCTGGTGGTTCCGGTGCTGCAAGCCCGAGGAGCCTACAAGACCGCATACGCCGAGGGGACGCTGCGGCAGAAGCTGTTTCCCGCCGGCAGCGCCCGGCTGCCGCCGGAGCACCCAGCCGCATCCCACCGCTGGCGGGTTCCCGCGTGACCGCGCACGATCTTGCGCGCGGCTGCGCATAGACGGCGGACCACTCAACCTGCCGGATTTGCACCGTGCAAATCTTGGCGTTGGCCTGTCTGATAAATGAACCGTGAGCCACCGGCCTGGATGGGTCCACCCACCCTGGCGCCAGCATGGGAAAGCGGACAAGATGGCAGCTGGACGGGAAAACGGATAGGGGTCGCCTTGGCGCATGTCGGCTACGCACGGGTAGGCACCCTGGACCAGGAACTTGCGCTCTGGCTCGGTGCACTGGCCGCGGCAGGCTGCGCCAAGGCGCCCGTTTCCACTGCCGGGCGCCGGTGATCGCCCACGAACCGTCCCGCAACTTTTCGCCCGGCTGACCCTGATGGACATGGATGCCCTGCTTCGTGCCGCGCTGATGGGCGTAGTGGAGGGACTGACCGAGTTCCTGCCGATCTCCTCGACCGGCCACTTGATCCTGCTCAGCGAGGTCATCGGCTTCCAGGGGCCGCCTGGCAAGGTGTTCGAGATTTCGATTCAGCTCGGTGCGATCCTGGCGGTGGCCTGGCTGTCGCGCGACGTGCTGTGGCGCATCGCCACGCGCGGCTGGGTGCCGGGCACGCCCGCGCAGCATTATGCCAGGAACATCCTGATTGCCCTGGCGCCCGCGCTGCTGCTCGGCGCCACGCTGCACGAACCGATCACGGAGCGTCTTTTCAGCCCCTTGGTCGTCGCGGTCGCGCTGGTCTTGGGCGGCGTCGTTCTTGTCGCAATTGAGCGTTGGCGCCCCGCGTTCAGGATACGCTCGGTGCTGGAGATCGGTTGGCCGTCGGCGGCGCTGATCGGCCTCGGGCAGGTGCTGGCGATGGTGCCGGGCACCTCGCGCTCTGGCGCGACCATCATTGTGGCGTTGCTGATCGGGGTGGAGCGCCGCGCCGCGGTGGAGTTCAGCTTCATGCTCGCCATTCCGACCATGCTGGCCGCGACCGCCTACAGCCTGTGGCAGGGCCGTGCGGTGCTGGACGATTCCGGGCTTGGCCAGATCGCGGTCGGGTTCATGGTGTCCTTCGTGGTGGCGCTGGTGGTGGTGCGCTGGATGTTGGCGGCGATTGGCCGCATCGGCTTCGCGCCCTTCGGCTGGTACCGGATCGCGTTGGGGGCGGCCATCCTGATTTGGGCGGCGCTCCGCCACGCGGGCCTGTCCCAAGCGTAACGCGGGCACGGTCCTGCAATTCAGGGTAGCAAACCGAGGGCTTACCGTGCTGAGGTTCTCTCAACCAGGACGGAGGACACGCCATGACACCCATCATGCGCCTGCTCGGCGCAGCGGCGACCATCCTTTGCAGTGCACAGTTCTGGGGCAGCGCGCCGGCCTGGGCCGAGGGCCGGGATGTTGACTTGCGGATAGACCGGAACGTTCCGTTCATCTCGAACGTGACATTCCCGTCGCTGGCCCCGACCCCACTGCAGATCGCGGGGCAGTTGCGCGTTCCGGCGACGGGATTGGACAAGTACCCGGCCGTGGTGATCGTGCATGGGTCCGCTGGCCTCGACAGCCGCGAGCGGCTCTACTCCGACCGCCTCAACCGCGCTGGCATCGCCACGCTCGCGATTGACATGTGGGCGGCGCGCGGCTGGCTTGGCGGCGTGACCGGCCGGCCGCGGGGCGTGCCGGAAACCTTGCCCGACGCCTATGGGGGCGCTGAAGTTCCTTGCCGGCCTGCCGCGCATCGATGCGGAGCGCATCGGCATCATGGGGTTCTCCTGGGGGTGGCGTGGTGAGCATGCTGACCGCGACGACGCCCTACACCAACATGGCCACCGGCGGGACGCCCAGGTTCGCCGCGCACGCACCGAACTACCCGGTGTGCTGGGTTTATAACCGCGTGCCGGGCTACGAGTTCGCGTCCTTCACCGGAGCGCCCGTGTTCATCCAGGCCGGAGCGCTTGACCAGTACGACCTGCCAAGCTCGTGTCCCGACCTGGTCGCCTCATTGCCGCCCTACGCCCACCAGTACGTCACGGCCGTCGTTTACCCGAATGCCACGCACGCATGGGACCGGCTCCAGCCGAGGGAGACCGTGACCGATCCGTTCTCGCACCTCGGCATGGGCGGCCAGGTCGAGTTCGTGCCGAACCCGCGCGTCGCCACGGCCTCCCGCGCGGCCACGGTGCGGTTTTTCCAACGCGTCTTCGGCACCCCGGCCGCCGGCAAGGACGAGGATAGCGACTGAGGGCCGGGGATCAGGGCAGCCGGCTGCGCTCAGCCTGTTTCTGCGCCTCCTGCGCCGCTTTCAGTTGCGCCTTGGTGTACATGAGCGCATGGGCGGCGAGGTCGTGGCTGTCTTCCCACAGGTTGCGCCAGATGCCGAGAATGCCTTCGAGCGGCTGCCCGACCACACGGGATGAGAAGGACTCGAAGGTGATAGGCCCGGCGTAGCCGGACTTGACCACGGCCCGGAACACGCCCGCCAAGTCTATCGATCCCGAGCCCATGTAGCCCCGGTGCGAGTCGCCCGTGTGGAAGTAGCCGAGGTGCTCGCCGGTATCGAGGATGGCCTGGCCGATATCCGATTCCTCAATGTTCATGTGGTACACGTCAAGGTGCACCTTGACGTTGGACGCACCGATCCGTTTGCACATCTCCACCGCCTGCGAGGCCGTGTTGAGCACGTTGGATTCGTAGCGGTTGACCACCTCAAGCCCAAGCGTGATGTCGCTTCGGGCGGCGACCTCGGCCACGCGCTGGAGCACCTCGACCGACCGCTTCACGCCCTCGGCCGTCGTCGGCACGGCGTACTTCTGGAACGCGGACTCCAGGATGCCGCAGACATGCGTCGCGCCGATGTCGCGCGCCACCGCAAGGGCCGCTTCGAGGCGCGCTTGGCCGCGACGTTCCTTCTCGCGTTCATTGCTGGAGATGTCCGTGTCAGCGTCGAGGCCGAGCGAGCACGTGGCGCCGATGCCGGCCTGCCCGAGCTGCTTCCGCGTGAAGCCAGCGTCGATGGAGGCGGGGTCGAGCGCCGGGATTTCGATCAGGTCGTAGCCGACCTCCGCCGTCTTGGCGATGGCCCGGGCGCATTCGTCATGGCTCCAGCCCTTCTCCCAGACCAGCGCGTGGACGCCTAGCTTATTCATCCTGCCTTCTCCTTCGGTGCTGCGCCGGGCCGTTCATCGCCTGCTGCGGGCCAGTTGCAGGAAGCGGCTGGCCCAGACCGACCGGACGACCATAATCAGCAGCAGGAAGCCGCCCCAGAGCGCGGTTGAGAGGTGCTGGCTGGCGCCAAGCTGGTTCAGCCCGGAGGCGATCACCTGAAGGGTCACCAGCGCGATGGCGACCGGGAACACTCGGCCAAAACCGCCGAACGGATCGACCCGGCCGAGGAAGCACGCCAGCACGGTGATGAGAAGGTAGGACTCGCCGTGCCCGACCCGCACCGAGTTGAACCGCGCCAGCATGACGATGCCCGCGATGCCGCACATCAGGCCGGACAGCGTATAGATCAGCGTCAGCGAGCGCCGGGTCGGCACGCCAGAAAAGCGGGTCGCCTCGATGTTGGAGCCGATCATCCGGGTCGCGAAGCCGAGCCGGGAGCGCGACAGGACCACGGACCAGAGCAGGACAGCCGCCGCGAAAACAAGCAGGGGCGCCGGGATGCCGTAAACCGTGCCCTGGCCGACGGCCTGCACGTAGCCCGGCACGCCCGAGATGTCGCCGCCCCGCGTCAGGAACTCGCCAAGGCCGCGGACGAATATCATGGCCGACAGCGACACCAGGATCGGGTGCGCGCCGGTGTAGGCGATGATGACGCCCATCAGCCATCCCACGAGCGCTCCGGTTACGAGCGCGGCCAGCACGCCCGCCGCGATGGCCCCGGCGCCCGCGTCCACGCCGCCCTGGCTTTGCAGCACGTAGGCCATCGCCAGCCCGGACAAGTTCGCCGTGAAGGTGATGGCGAGGTTGAAGCCGCCCGAGATGATCGGCATCAGCATGGCGAGGCTGAGCAGGCCGAGTTCGGGCAGTTGGAAGGCCACCGAGGTAAAGGTGCTGAGGGACAGGAACCCGTTGTCGGCGACGCCGAACAGCGCGACTACCACAACGAGCAAGGCAAGTGGGCCCGCCACGTCACCGTCCACCACCAGGTGGGCGAAGCGGCCAGCCTCGCTGCGGCGCAAGGCCTGGACCGGCATCAGGCGGTCCTCCGCATGGCCGGCGTCCGCCATGAGCCGATCAGGCGGCCCACGCCCTCGCTCGACAGCGTGATGGCGGCCAGAATGATTGCGCCGATAATCATTCGAAATGCGTAAGAAGAAATGCCCAACAGGTTCAAGCCGTTCTGGGTCATGGCGACCAGGATGATGCCCAGGAACACGCCGAGGATCGTGCCGCGGCCCCCGCCGAGCCGCGCCCCGCCCAGCACCACCGCGGCAAGAACGTCAAGCTCGCGGCCATACAGCGCATTGGGCACGACCTCCTGGGCGTAGTGGGCCTGCATCAACCCCGCGATGCCGGCCATGAGCCCCAGCCAGCCAAAGGCAAGGTAGTGCATGGCGCCGATGTTGATGCCGACGCGGCGCGCGCCCTCGGGGTTGTCCCCCATGGCATAGAGCTGGCGGCCGGTGCTGGTGCGGCGCAGGAGCAGCCAAGTCGCCACCACGCACAGCGCCATCACGAGCACCATCAGGGTCAGCTCGGCATGGCCGCCCGCCGTCTCCGTGCCGAACACCACGACGCGCGTGGTCCACCAGCCCGGTAGGTCGTACAGCGACACGCCGCCGGACCAGAACATCAGCAGGCCGAAGAACAGGTTGTAGGTCGCGATGGTGACAACGATCGAGACGATGCGGAATTGATAGATGAAAAAGGCGTTCACGCAGCCCAGCAGCGTGCCGAACGCCCCCGCCAGGAGCAGCCCCACGGCCCAGTCGCCCCCGCCGAGCGACGCCACGGTTATCGCGGTGAGATACTGCACCACGGAGGCGGCGACCGTGAACGAGATGTCGATGCCGCCGGCGATCAGCACTACCAGCAGGCCGACGCCAAAGACGATGTTGACCGCGCTGGCGTTCAGCAGGTCGAACAGGTTGGGCAGGGTGAGGAAGGTGGGCGTGAGCAGCCCCAGCACAGCGCCCATGGCCAGGATGACGAGGATGAGCCACCGTTCGGTGCCCCCGATGCTGGGCTTAGGCATGCACGGCCCCCTCGATGGCGTCGATGTCGGCCTCGGCTGGCACGTAGGCGCCGACGATGCGGCCGTTCCGCATGTGCAGGATGCGGTCGGCGTTGAAGTAAACTTCGGGGATTTCGTCCGAGATGAGCAGGATCGCCATTCCGGCCTCGGCCAGCGCGTGGACGATTGCGAAGATGCCGGCGCGGGCGCCCACGTCGACGCCCACGGTCGGCGAGTCCAGGATCAGCAACTTGGGATTGGTGGCCAGCCACTTGGCGAGCACGATGCGTTGCTGGTTGCCGCCGGACAGGGTGGACACGGCGTGACCGGGATGGCCGACCTTGACGCCGAGGTCGTGTACCCAGGTATCGACCAGTGCGTCCTGCCGCCGGGCGGAGATGAGGCGGCCAGGGCCGAGCAGGCTGTCGAGCACGGTCATCACGGTGTTGTCGGCGATTGATTGGGGCTGGACGAGGCCAAGCTGCAGCCGGTCCTCGGACACGTAGGCGACCCCGGCCCGGATCGCCTCGCGGTTGCTCGCGAAGCGCACAGGCTTGCCTTCGAGGGTGACGGTTCCGGCGGAGGCCGGGGCCATGCCGAACAGGCTGAGGGCGAGCTCGGTGCGGCCCGAGCCGAGGCGGCCCGTGAGGCCCACGATCTCGCCCCGGCAGATCGTGAATGACACGTCGGCGTAATCCGGCGCGCGGGACAGGCTATCGACCGACAGCACGACAGGCGCACCTGACAGGTCGCGCCGTTGCACCGCGTAATCGAAGGTTTTGCCCGTCATCAGCTCGGTCAGCCTAGTTTGCGTCATGCCCTCGGTCGGGAAGGTGCCGACCAGCCGGCCGTCCCGCAGCACCGTGACGCGGCTGCACACGTCCAGCACCTCGGCCAGCCGGTGGCTCACGAACACCACCGCGATCCCCTCGGCGGACAAGCGCCGCACGATAGCCAGCAACGCGTCCGTTTCGGCCTGGCTGAGCGAGGCGGTGGGTTCGTCCATGAACACGAGCGTCGCCTCGGCGACCAGCGCGCGCGCGACCGCCACGATTTGGCGCTGCGCGATGGGGAGCGTCCGCAGGGGCGCGCCGAGGTTTAGCTTGACGCCGAGCCGGCCGAGGATGCGGGCCGCCTCCGCCCTCATAGCGCCATAGTCCACCAGGCGAGGCCGGGCGCCGAGGTTGCTTTCGAAGGCGATGTTCTCAGCGACCGTCATTTCGGGGAACAGCGCCAGGTCCTGCCAGATCACCTGGATGCCCAAGGCCCGCGCCGCCGCGGGATTGAGACCCTCAATCGAGCGGCCGTCGAACAGCATGGCGGCGCCGGGTTCGGGCGGGTGAACGCCGCTGATGATCTTGATCAGCGTGCTTTTGCCGCAGCCGTTCTCGCCCGCGAGGCACAGGACCTCGCCGCGCTTCACGTCGAAGCGCACGTCGTCCAGCGCCTTCACGCCGCCAAAGTGCTTCGAGACGTGGTCGAGTTGCAGCAGCGGCGCTCCGGCCTCGACGCGTAAGCCAGCAGCGGGTCTGGGCGAGGCTGAGGTCATGGCGACCTCTGATGGGCAGCCGGCGCTACAAGCCCGTCTTGGCCAGGTCGTCGATGGTGTCTTTATTCAAGTCAACGAGTTGGTCCACGATCAGGTTGTGGCCGTCCGGACGGACGACGCCAAGCCCCGGGATGGTCGTGCCGTCCTTGATGGCCTCGCCCCTGGCCACCATGGTCCCGAGCGTCACGAACACCTCGCCGGCAAGTTCCGGGTTCCACATGTAGCCGCCCGTGAGCACGCCGTCCTGGACGAGCTTCCTGCCTTGCCCGGGCGAGAACGGACCCATCACGATGACCTTGCCGCCCATGCGCCTCTCGGCGACCGCGCGGGCGGCGCCGATTGGCCCCTGGCTGCCAAAGGCCAGGAACCCCTTGAGGTCAGGATGCGCGCGCATGAGGTCAAGCGCCGTGCTGCGGGACTGGTCAACGTTCTCGGCCACGCCGTAGCGGTCGCCCACGAGCGTCATGCCGGGAGCGTTGGCCTTGATGTAGGCATTCGCGGCGTCGGCCCAGGCGTTGTGCAAAGGAACGGTGAGGGAGCCGACGAACACCGCATACTGACCCTTGCCGCCCAGGGCCTCAATAAGGCGCTTGCCATAGGCCTCGCCGAAGCCCTTGGACGAGGCAAGCTCGAAGTCGTAGTCGGCGTTCTTCTGGTTGGGGGATTCGTGCGTGATGACCTTGATCCCGGCCGCGCGGGCGCGTTCCAGGACGGGTTCGAGCACCTCGGCATCGTTGGGCACCACGCCGATCACATCGACCTTCTGGGCAATCAGGTCCTCGATGGCGCGCACTTGCAGGGCCGGGTCGGCGCTGGTCGGGCCGACCATGAAGGCCCGGACGCCAAGCTCGGCGGCCTTTTTCTTGATGCCCCGCTCCATGGCGTTGAACCAGGGAATGCCGCCGATCTTGACCACGACGCCGATTGTCGGCTTGTCGGGCGAGGCCTGGGCGGCGCCGGTGAAAGCCAGGGCCACGACGCTGGCGCACAACGCACGGCGATAGATATTGACCATCCTGTTTCCCCCTTCGCCCGCTTCGCAGCGGCACGCTGAAACGACCTGCTGGGTCGGCAGCAGCCTTTTCCGGCCTTGTTTACAGGCTAAATCTATTTAGCAATATGCGTCAACGGACGCTTCGGCTCGATAAGCCGTTTTACGATTTTGAGGCCGCGCGGGGTCGCACGAACAGGACGAAGCTCTTTGGAGGAGCGGATGGCGCGCGCCGCCGGACGGAAAACGACGATCTACGACATCGCGACCGCGACCAACGCCTCGGCCGCGACCGTCAGCCTCGTGCTCAACGGCAGTTGGGCGCGCTACCGCATCAAGGAGGACACGGCGCACCGCATCACCGAGGCCGCGCGCAGGCTCGGATATCACGTCAACCTGACCGCGCGGGGCTTGCGCCTTTCGCGGTCTGGACTGGCTGGCATGATCCTGCCGCACTACCGCAACCGGTTTTTCGCGGACCTCGCCGAGGCGTTCGAGGCGGAGGCGAGACGGCGCGACCTGTGCCCCATCGTGGTCAGCACGCAGCGCGACGAGACGGTCGAGGCCAACGTCACCCGGACGCTGCTGGCCCAGCGGGTCGAGTTCCTGTTCATCGCGGGCGTGCCGCGGCCCGATCCGCTGGACCGCCTCTGCGCGGCGGCGGGCGTGCCCTGCGTCAACCTGGACCTGCCGGGAAGCGGCGCGCCCTCCATCGTGTCGGACAACCAGGCCGGCGCCAAGTACCTCACCGACATCTTGATCGGGAAGGTCGCGCGGCGCGGCGAGTCGCTCAGTGCCCTGCTTTACCTTGGCGGCGTCGCGGGCGAGTACGCGACGGACAACCGCGTCGCTGGCTTCACGGAGGCGCTTCGCGCGCACGGCATCCCTCTTGATCCCGGCTGCCTGGCGTTGTGCGGCTACCCCCCCGCCAACGCGCGCCGTTCGCTCAAGGCCTACTTCACCCGGCACGGCCGGCTCCCGGCAGGATTGTTCATCAACTCAATCGCGGCGTTCGAGGGTGCGGTCGGGTTCGCGTCGGGGTTGTCCGCCCCCGTGCTGGACGGCTGCGTGGCGGGCTGCTTCGACTGGGACCCCTTTGCGGCTTGCCTGCCCTTCGACGTGACGATGTTGCGGCAGGATGTCGAGACGATGATGCAGCATGCCTTCGAAGCCCTTGCGCCTGCCCGGCAGGAGGCCCGCCCGCTTGTCATGATACCTGCCGTCCTGGCCTGAGCCGGATGCGGCCGGGCGTCTCGGGCAGCGCCGCGTTCGTTGCACTGGCCTCCAGGCCCTGGTCTCATTGGCCCGGGAACTTACGACATCAATGGATCGGACTTAATGGCTGATGCTAGGACGACCGACATCGAGGGCCTCGCAGCCGCTATGGCACAGGCGGCAGGGACCCGGCGAAGCGCAATCGCCATCGTCGGCGCCCCCGGCTCCGGTAAGTCGACGCTGGCCGAAAGGCTTGCGTCCCACCTCAACGGCACGGCTCCCAACAGCGCGGCCGTGCTGCCGATGGACGGGTACCACTTCGACGACCGCGTTCTCATCGCGCGCGGGCTGAGGGCGCGCAAGGGTGCGCCCGAGACGTTCGACGTGGGGGGACTGCTCCACATGCTCCACCGCCTCAAGCGCAACGAGGAAAATGAGATCGCCGTCCCGGTGTTCGACCGTGCCTTGGAGATTTCCCGGGCGGGCGCCCTCCTGATCCCGCGATCCGTGCGCCACCTGGTTGTCGAAGGGAACTACCTTCTGCTCGACCGCCCGCCTTGGAGCGGCCTGCACGCCCTGTTCGACATCACGGCCGCGGTCGCTGTCCAGGAGGAAGACCTGCGCCAGAGGCTGACCGACCGGTGGCGGAGTTATGGCCTGCCGCCAGAGGAGATCGAAGCGAAGGTCGAGGGCAACGACCTGCCGAATGGGCGTTTCGTCACGTCCAACAGCGTTCCAGCCGACTTCATCCTAAGAAACTGATGTCCGCTCCGTCGTCGTGGCTATGCGGCGCGGTTCAACCCGCCTCGTGAGGCCTATGCGCGAGTGGCTTGATTCGGCGTCGTAAACAGGCGCGTCACGAGGCCCTGCAGCAAGGTGACCACAGCCTCCGCGCCGAAACCGGCCAAGAAAGTGATGCCTGAGGCTGACAAGGTGAGCGACGCGACCAGCGTGCCCGCAACCGGAACCCCGTTCATCGATCCTGCGGCGGCTGGGCCGGGGCTGGCGGAGGAGCTGATCAGCAAGCTGACGCAAGCGGCGACCACAAGTCCGATGACGACGCGAAGGATCATCAGCGGGAAGTCCCTTGGACTCAGCGTATTGCTCCGCAACTTCGTGAAGTGATCCAGGAGAACGTACAACACCGAGCCGATGAAGCCGAACGTGATCGGAAGAACGTAGTTCGTGGTGACCTGCAGCATCGGGGCGTTCATGAACTCGACATCGTTGCAGTCTGGCGACTTGTTGCCCAGCTCTGCCGATGTTCCATTCCCCTGTCCGGCAGCCTGGCTAGCGCTCGTTGCCCCAAGCGCGCATGCCAGCTCAGGCTTTGCGTGATCGGACGGGTCGAGGTGCCTCAGGACTTCCCCGGCCGCGCCGACAATCCCGCCGACGGATGCTGGCCAGTAATTCTGATACTGCCGCAGGCTGGAATGAACAATCTCGATGTTGCGGGCCAGGATCGTGTCCCGGCCGCACAGCTCCCGTTCGGCCGGGGAGGCCTCCAGGCGGAGGCCCCTCGGGCGTTCCAGCCGATTGGCCATCGCCGCCTCTCGCAGCAGGTGCCGGTCGCAGAGCGGGACCGCATGCAACGGGATCGGATCGTTTGCAGAGATATGAAGGTCGGCATCCCCGGCGGACTTGTCCAGGCTGGTCTCAAGCTTCAGCTTTTCAGCCGCAATAGCGGCCTGCTGGTGCCTGAGCAGGTCCAAGTTCTGGAGAATGCTTTTGCCCAATGAGACCTTGGTCGCCTCCCAAGCGGCAAACAGGGTGAAAACGATCGCAACGACGGTGAGAAGGAAAGCCACGCGCCGGTGCCATGCGGCGCGGTCGCTAAGTAGGCTGTAAGCCCTTTGCGCCAGCGTGAACCTGGACTCCGCCGACCGGCCCCGTTGGTCGCCGGCCACCAGGGTCGTGTACGAGATCGTGAGGCCTGTCGCCGGCGCCGTCATCGACACCAACGCGTCCCGGACCAACTGGAGGAAGCCGATATGGGCGATGCCCGACTTCTGGTCGGTTTGCGCTTCAATTGTTGAGACCTCGATGATGATTTCGGGAGCGCTCAACTCCCTCAAGCCAGTCTCGCCGGGCGGTTGGCAGTTGAGCTTGAGACTTGAGAGGCGTTTGACGGGATCGTTCGAGATCGTGCGCACCAGAAGCCGTATTTCGTCGACCAGGGCGTGCGTGTAGTCCCTCCGTCGGGCAGCGAGATCGCCACTGGGATGGTCGTCGTCAAAGGTTGCGCCGTCCATTGCGGGTCCTCCACGCTCCGGGCATTGAAACTCGCCCGTTGCGTTGATGAAGCAATGCGAGCCGGTTGCATGTGACCCGCGTCACAGCGCTGTCCGGCGCCGGCCAAGGTTCCTTCCATCGTCACGCTCCTTTGAACATCGGCTCGCGCTTGGCGATGAAGGCGGCGGTCCCCTCGCGGAAGTCGGCAGTTGCGGTCGAGGCCAGGAAGGCGTTGCGCTCCGCCTCCAGGTGCTGGTCCAGCGGGGCCGCCAGCGCGTCGTCCACCAGGCGTTTGAACCGACCGTAAGCGCCGGTCGGACCGGCGGCGACGCGGCGGGCCAGCTCATTGGCGCGCTGGTCGAGCTCGGCGGCAGGCACGACCACCGACACGATGCCTGCGGCGCGTGCGGCCTCGGCGTCCAGCGCCTGGCCCAGCAGCATCATCTCGAACGCCCTGCCACGGCCGACCTTGCGCGGCAGGAACCAGGTGCCGCCGCAATCCGGCGAGGCCCCAACGCGGTCGTAGGCGATCACGAAGCGCGCACGGTCGCTGGCGATCACGAGATCGGCGCCGAGCACGAGGCTGAGGCCCGCGCCAGCGGCGGCGCCCTGCACCACCGCGAGCACCGGGGCAGGGGTGGCGCGCAGCGCCAGGATGGCGGGATGAAGCGCATCGAGCAGCTCGTTGACGGTGCGGGCAGGCTCGGCGGCGAACGAGGCGATGTCGCCGCCTGCCACGAACGCGCGTCCGGCGCCGGCCAGCACGATGCAGCGCAGCCTGGACTCGGCCACCAGGCTCCGAACGCCGTCATGCAGGGCCATGGCGGTCGGAACGTCGATGGCGTTCAGCACGTCGGGCCGGTTGAAGGTGAGGCGGCCGATGCCGGTCGCGGGGTCGAACGTGGCGATGACGGGCATGGGACGCTCCTGTTCAAGCGGACGCACGGGGTTAAGGCAACCTCGGCGGCATACCTGGCCTTCACGTTGGCTCGGGCAGTCGAACGGGGCATTAAACTGGATCGCGCGGTGGTATAACCCAGCCGGGCCACTCGCGCCGTGCCCAATCGCGGCGCAAGTGGCGGACATCTTGGTCGAGAAGCTGGCGGCCCGGCCGGCGCACGCGGCGAACAGTGGAGGATGATACGACATGCAGCTTGACACTTTGGCGCCCCCCACCGGCCGCAGCGCGGACCCGGCGTCGCACGGGGCGGCGTCCGGCGACGGGCCGGAGATCGCGCGGCGCGTGGAGGCATTCGTGCGGACGGTCGTGATCCCCTACGAGACGGACCCGCGCCGGGACGCCCACGGCCCCACAGACGAGCTCGTGCATGAGATGCGCGCCAAAGCACGGCAGGCCGGCGTGCTGACGCCGCACATCCGTCCGGACGGACGGCACATCACCCACCGCGACACCGCGCTGGTGCTGCGGGCGTCCGGCTTGTCGATGCTGGGGCCGCTTGCGGTCAACGTGGCCGCGCCCGACGAGGGCAACATGTTCCTGCTGGGTCAGGTCGCGAGCCAGGAGCAGCAGGCGCGCTTCCTGGAGCCGCTTGTGTCCGGACGGGCGCGGTCCGCGTTCATGATGACGGAACCGGCGCTGGAGGGCGGCGCAGGCTCCGATCCCTCCATGATGCAGACCACGGCGCGGCTGGACGGCAACCACTGGGTGGTCAACGGGCGCAAGACCTTCATCACCGGGATGGCGGGTGCCGCCATCGGCATCGTCATGGCCAAAAGCGAGGACGGCGCCACGATGTTCCTGGTGGAGCTGCCGATGGACGGCATCCGCATCGAGCGCGTGCTGGACACCATCGACAGCTCCATGCCCGGCGGCCACGCGGTGGTGGCGCTGGACAACGTGCGCATCCCGGCGGACCAGATGCTGGGGAACAGCGGCGAGGGCTTCAAGTACGCCCAGGTGCGCCTGGCGCCGGCGCGGCTCACGCACTGCATGCGCTGGCACGGCGCCGCCACCCGGGCGCAGGAGATCGCGACCGATTACGCCGTGCGCCGCCATGCCTTCGGCAAGCCGCTGATCGACCATGAGGGCGTCGGCTTCATGCTGGCGGACAACCTGGTGGACCTGAAGCAGAGCGAGCTTATGATCGACTGGTGCGCCGGCGTGCTGGACTCAGGGGAACCGGGCACCACGGAGTCGTCCATGGCCAAGATCGCCGTGTCCGAGGCGCTGTTCCGGGTCGCCGACCGGTGCGTGCAGGTGATGG
The DNA here is from genome assembly GCA_964242575.1 of uncultured Acetobacteraceae bacterium. Classification (GTDB taxonomy): domain Bacteria; phylum Pseudomonadota; class Alphaproteobacteria; order Acetobacterales; family Acetobacteraceae; genus JANPPS01. The sequence goes on from CAXTCN010000084.1 coordinate 19,619, forward strand.
GCGGCACCGGCGTTACGCATGACACCATCGTGGAACAAGTGTTCCGGGAAATCCGGGCTTTCCGCATCTATGACGGCCCCACCGAGGTGCATAAGTGGTCATTGGCGAAGCGGATCAAGCGCGGCCATGCCATGCAGGCCGCGGGGTAGCGGAGCGCCGATGGCCGAAGCCTACGTCATCGAAGCCATCCGGACCGCTGGCGGCCGTCGCGGCGGCAAGTTGGCGGGCTGGCACCCCGCCGACCTGGCCGGCGAGGCGCTGAGCGCGCTGGTGGAGCGTTCCGGCGGTTTCAATCGACCGGCAATGCGGCTCCTCGCAGCAGGCGCTACAGGCGCGCAACCAACGCTACGGCCTGTAAACCATGTGCGAAAGGGGCGGCATTGCCAACGTGACCATCTTTGAGGCGGTGTGACGCGGGTTTGCGGCAGCCCATGATTCTCTGCCGGGCTGAACATAAAAACCGGAGGGAAGCACCATGACGATCAGCCGCCGCCGTCTCGCCAGTGGCCTAGCCGCCACGGCCGCCGTTGCCGGGGGACGCCACGCCCGGGCGCAGGATAGCGGGCCGGTGCGGATCGGGGCGCTCAGCGACCTTTCCTCGGCCTACGCCGACATCTCCGGCCCGGCGCTGATCCAGGCGGTGCGGATGGCCATCGCGGACCACGGCCCGGTGCTGGGCAGGCTCGCGGAGCTGGTGTCCGCGGACTGCCTGCTGAAACCCGATGTCGCCGCGGGCATCGCCCGGCAGTGGTGGGACACCGGCGGCGTGGACGCGATCATCGACCTGCCCTCTACTCCGGTCGCGCTCGCGGTCATGCAGATTTCCGAGGAGCGGCGGAAAATCGTGCTGGCGACCAGCCCCGGCAGCTCCGACGTCACCGGCAGGTCCTGTTCGCCGTACACCTCGCACTGGTGCTACGACTCGTTCGCGATGGCGCGCACCGTTGGCAGCGCCATGATGCGCCAGGGCGCCAAGACCTGGTTCTTCATCGCCGCCAACTACGGCTTCGGCGCGGCGCTGGTGA
>CAXTCN010000085.1:0-20172 GCA_964242575.1 uncultured Acetobacteraceae bacterium
GCAGCGCCCGCCGCAGGCCGGGGACTACAGCTTCAACAACATCGGGCTGCCCAGCCTCTTTATGCTTAGCTCGACCATGCCGGACGATCTGCGGCACGAGAAAAACTACTACGACGTGTCCGGTTGCGGCGCGAACATCGCCTGGCACACTGAGAACGACACCTTGGAAATTGCCGACCGCGACATTCTGCTGACCGACATGAGCATCTACCTCCTGTCGGCGCTGCGCCTGGCCAACGCCGAAACCTTGCCGTTCGACTGGGCTGCAACCTGCGACGAATTCCTAATCACCATTGCTAGTTACGAAACATCGTCCGAAGGCCTGGCGGACCTGTCGCGCAGCCGCGCCGCCACGGAAGCCCTCAAGGCGAAGCTGCCCGGCCTGGCGTACGCCAGCACAGCACAGCGCAACGCGGCGCTGATGGAGCTGTCGCGCATTCTGGTGCCCATCAACTACACCCGTGAAGCCCGCTTCCGCCACGACCCGGCGTACACGGTGCCGCCCTTGCCGACGCTGGCAGTGGCCGCAGAGCTGCCCGGCCTGCACGGCCACATGCGGCATGTGGCGCAAACGGAGCTGATGCGCGGCCAGAACCGCTATCTGGCCGCTATAGCCCAGGCGCAGCGAGTGGTGAGGGCTGCGAGCTAGGAAAGGCGTAACGCCTTCTCGGCTTCGCGCAGCGCATGGAGCAACCGGTTGCGCGCCCGCACCGCCTCCACAGCCGCAAACGGCTGCTCCGAAGCCGTGCAGAGTGCCAATATACGGATCGGGTCCAGCACGGGCCATGCCTTTTGCGGCAGCGCCGGGTCGTGGATGAAGCGGTCGCCGGCGGTATAGTCGAGCGGCACCAGCGCGCGGGACGCTTGCATCAGCGCACGGTTGGCCTGCGCCGGGTTCGAATGGGACAGCGCCGCCGCCGCGTCGCGCACCGCGCGGGTTGCGTCCAGCAGAGCGTCAAGCGGGAGTGCGCCACCAAGCGTTGATTCGAGTGATAACAGCTCGGTCAGCAACGCGTCGGCGTGCGCCGCGTAATCCAGCGGCAGCACCAAGTCGGCCAGCAAGCGCCACAGCGCGTGCGCGACCACCCGGGTGTCGCGCGCGAGGTTCGCCTCGTCCACCTTGTCCAGCAGATCGTGCGGCGTGTGCCACCACCAGCCGAGCGCGTTGCGCATCGGCAGGCCGGTGTCGGGCTGCTGGCTCACGATGCCGAACATCGTGGGGACGCCGATGCCCCAGAATGAATTGTCGCTGTTGCGGCTCAGGCGCTGGCCCTCGTGCACGCCACCGGCCTCCTGGTGGATCGCAGCCGCGGCAAGCGAGGTCAGCTCCGCCGCGGCTGCCGCCTGTGTCATCACCGACGCGCCCACGCCTCCGGTGCTGTCCACGTTGACGTGCGCGGCGCAGCGCCGGTGCAGCTCGTCCCAGTGGGTGTCCGCATACCAGGCAGAGCCGGAATAGCGCCCATGCGAGTGGCCGGACCAGAAACACAGGCGCAACCCCCGCCGCCATGCCTCCCGCTGGCCCGCCAGCACCCGCGCGCATTCGAGCATGGTGGCGTTGGCGCTGCCGTTGTCCATGACGCCGAAGTACCAGGTGTCATGGTGGCCGGACAGCAGCACGAACGGCCCGTCCGGCTCCGGGCCATCCATGTCTGCCACCAGCAACGGCGTCTGACGCCAGCCTGTGTCCACCTCGGCATGGAGCGTCACCGCCGGCGCGTCGCCCCGGCGCAACCGCTCCCGCAACGCCGCGCCATCCGCCTGCGAGATTGTGCAAGCAACCGTGGCCGGAAGCTGGCCCAGGGTTTGGAGGCCAGGGTTCCCCCACACCGGCGAGATGCACATCTCATGAAGGTGCTCGTGTGGGCTAATGTGCAGTTGCCCCACGGCACCCTCGCGCAGCAGCAAGGCGGCAGCGGCCGGACTGGCGATGCCATCTATCAAGGCGATGCAGCCCCGCAGGCTGACACTCGCCATGCCGGCGCCGACGCCCACCACCGGCGCTGTGAGGCCGCCCGACGGCGAGGCGCGCGAAAAGGAGTGGGTGATGGCCGGAACGGGGCGCCCGTCCACCTCCACCCGAGCCGCCCCGGGCAGGCTGATGTAGGCGTCATGGCTGAGCAGGGCGGTGCGGAAGCCCATGGCGTCGAGGGTGGCCTGAACCCATTCGAGGCTGGACCGCTCCGGCGCGCTGCCGGACAGCTTCACGCGCTCGGCGAATACCATGCAGGACGCCATAAGGGCCGGGCCGCTGACCTGATCTGGAGGAGACGGCAGAAAGCTCAAAGTCCGGCTTGCCCAAGATTGATGATTGCGCGGGCGCAGGACTGCGCACGGGGGACCAAGCTGTCAATCTGCAGGAACTCGTCTGGGGTGTGCGCCCTGCCGCCTACGGGGCCAATGGCGCAGATGGTGGGCACGCCGATACGGGCGGTGAAGCCGCTGTCGGCGCAGCCGCCGGTGAACTCGCCCTCGACGTGCAGGCCGCTGGCCACCGCGCTGTCAACATACAGCTCGAACAGCCGCTTGGCGGCAGCGGACTGCACCAGGGGCGCAAACTCGCCCTTGATGACCAGCTCGGCCTTGGTGCCGGGCACGAAGGCGCGCTCGACGATGACGCCGATGCGGGCCATGGCGTCTTCGCGGTCGGCAGGCTCGACGTAGCGCAGGTCAATCTGGCCCTCGGCCCAGGGGGCGACAGTGTTGACGCTCTGGCCGCCGCTGATGAGGCCGACATTAAGGGTGATGCCGCGGCCAGTGTCGGTCAGCGCATGGATGGCCGTGATCTTGTGCGCCAGCTCGCCGATCGCGCTGATGCCCTCCGAGAAGTTGCCGCCGGAGTGGGCAGCCTTGCCGGTGACGCGCATCGCCATGAAGACGCTTCCCTTGCGGCCTGTCACGACGTTGCCGCTAGGGCGGCCCGGTTCGCTGTTGAATACGGCACGGGCGTGCCGGAAGCGTGTTGCATGGAGGCGGCCGGTGGCTTCGCCGGGCGGGTCGGTGTAGGACGTTCGCCCTTTTATTGAACTCTGGATGCTCTATTGCCTTTCAAACTGAACCAGGACCGCCGTCGCCACATCCCGCGGCAGAAGCACAGGGTCACCAACCCGGCAGCCTACGACGCGGCCCTGCGCCAGCGCGGGAGCCTCACGGTGTGGTTCACGGACGAGGCGATCGCGGGCTGGCGGGCAGCGCCGCGCACCACCTCAGGCGGACAGCCCTGCTACTCGCCGCTTGCCATCCTGGCAGCACTTACGCTCAGATCCGTGTTCCGCCTGGCGCTGCGCCAGACCGAGGGCCTGATCGGCTCCATCATCGGCCTGCTCGGGCTGGAACTGCGCGTGCCGGACCACTCCACCTTGAGCCGCCGGGCCAAGACGCTGGAGGTTCCCCGCCCGCAGCCGCGCCGTGACGGCGAACCCATGCACCTGCTGGTGGACAGCACGGGCCTGCGTTTGTGCGGCGCGGGCGAGTGGCTGCTTGAGAAGCACGGCACCAAGACGCGCCGGTCCTGGCGGAAGCTGCACATCGGCTTGGATGCCGGCAGCGGCCAGATCGTTGCCGCGTCGCTCACGGCCAAGGAGATTGACGACGGCGCCGAGGTCGGAGCCTTGCTCGACCAGATCACAGGAGTGGTGGCCTCGTTTACCGCCGATGGTGGATACGACCAGGACCGTGTCTACGCCGGCGTAGCCGAGCGCCATCCCGAGGCGGCCGTCGTCGTCCCGCCGCGTGCGACCGCCGTGCCGAGCGAGACGGCCGCGACCGCGCCCACGCAGCGGGACCGACATCTCCAGCATATCGCCGAGCACGGCCGCATGGCCTGGCAAAAGGCATCCGGCTACACGACGCGGGCCCGAGCCGAAGCCGCGATCGGCCGGTTCAAGCAGGTGATCGGCGATGGGCTACGCTCGCGCACGGACGAGCGGCGCGCGACCGAGGTGGACATCGCCGTCCACGCGCTCAACCGCATGTCGGAGCTTGGACGCCCGAACTACGTCCGCATCGCCTGACCCCAGACGGGGTTGGGGCTACTGCGTCCGCTCTCGCGGTCCATGCAACACGCTGTCGGTGCGCGCCAACTCCGGCCATCCTGCCGCCGCGGCAAACAGAGATGCTCCGTCGTGCAACGCGCGATCCTGCGCGGCCCGCACGATCGGCTCGACCGCTGCCGGCCGCCGCGCGAAGCTCGCATAGATGTCGCCTTCACGATCGGCCACGACCACCACCGAAGCCGCCTGGGTCAGATGCGTCCCGGCCTGCACTGCGCCGTCCAGCCAGCGGATGCTCTCCTTGTCTTCCAGGGCGCGTGCCCGCACGGGGGCCGCGATGAAGTCGTCCGTGCGGGTCCAGATCCGCGCGGCCAGCAAACCCAGCACGGCCTCCGTCTCGCTGTCGATGGCGATCACCGGATGAATGAAGAACCCCGCCGACATGCCGTCGCCCGCCGGTCCCAAGCCACGGCGACGCTCCTCGCGGCCCGCGAAATTGATCTCCGTCGTATCTTGCGCCGCCACGATCCGCCGCCCGGTGCACGCCGCCGCCGTGCGGGTCGCAAGCGTTGCGACCATCTCGCCACACGTCACTGAAGCCGCTGACAGAAACCGGTGGATCGCGATCTCACCCGCACGATCATGGCCGAGTTTGCGGATCACCAGCGATCCGGTTTCCATCACCCGCTCAATCAGCCTGGTTCCCGTAGCCGCACGACGGACATCGCCAAAATCACCAAGCGCGCCTTCTCGACTGCCCAACACATTCCCCCAGACCACAAATGCTCTAGGGAATCAGAGCGTGGTCACCGCCGCAAGTAGATTGTGTGAATGCCGTAGGTCAGGTCAGGGCGGAGCCTCTAGACCCGGCCGGTTCCCGACGCCACTGGGCAGGTCCATGCAACAAGGTCACGTGCGGACATGACGTTTTCTAACACTTTGAAGGTCTGCCTAGGTGAGACTTTCGATTAAGACTTGGGGGCTATCGCTTGATGCCGCCCTTTATCTGAATACAATTCGTAAGGATATAATTGTTGGAAGAGATCAGAAGATTGACGGCGGCCTGTGGCTTACCGGCCTTCCGTTACTACTCGTTCCCGCCCGTGACATTCGCCGCGACGCACGTGCCAGTCCTGGCCGTTGCCGAAGAGGCCTCGGAAGCGTTGCTCACGCAACATCAGGCTGCGCCGGCGGCATCTGCGGTCACCGCTGTCGAGCCTAGCAGCCTGGTACCTACAGCAACGCCGCCTCATGTGCTGTATCCCGTGCTGGCCGGCATGACGGAGGTCGAGACAAGTCCCCTGCCTCTGGGCACGCATCGCCCGCCTTCCACCCAGCGATTCCACAGACGCGCCCGCCCAGCGGCGCGGGTTGCCCTGGCCGCGGTCAGGCGCCTTTAGCAAAGTCAAACAGCGATGCCGCTCATCCTGTTCACTTCTCCAAAGGGCGGCGTCGGCAAGACCACCCTCGCAGCACATACCGCCGCGATCCTGGCCAAGCGCGGCCACCGCGTGCTGGTGCTCGATCTCGATCCACAAAACGCGTTGCGACTGCACCTCGGACTGTCGATGCGAGGAGACGCCGGCTTCCTCGCGGTGATCGACCAGCAACCTGACTGGCGCGCGGCGGTCGCCGAGACGCCGACCGGAGTTCGCCTGCTGCCGTTCGGCACCGTCGAGCCCCGACGCGCACTCCAGCTGGCGATGGCGCTGCTCGACGCTCCGGAGCTGCTGGCAGCCCCAGTCAGGAACATGCTGTCCGACCCTGGCCTGGTCGTCATCGTCGACAGCGCCCCGGGTCCTACGTCGGCAGTCACCGCAGTGGCGCAGCTTGCGGATCTAGCGGTCGTGGTGCTGCTGGCCGACGCCGGCAGTGCTTCGCTGATCCCGCAGGTGGCCTCCGGCCGGGTCTATGGCCGCGGCACGCTGGCAGGGCGCCTGTCGGAACGTGCGGCCGTCGTGCTGAACCAGGTCGAGTTGGACAGCGCACTGAGCGCGGCAGTGCTGGACAGCACGGCAACGGCGCTCGGCACGCGGCTGCTGGGCGCGGTGTGCCGGGACGACGCACTCGCGGAGGCGCTGGCAAACCGCGAACTGCTGCTCAGCGGAGAGGGCGGCGCGGCCGAGGATCTCGGGTTGATGGTGGACGCGATCGAGACCCGGGCAAAGCTCGCGCCTGTGGGGGGACGCCGCGGCACGTTTCCGGCACTGGCTGAGTGGGGGCTTCATTGATGTTGCGGGTATTGACGCGGCCCTTGCCGCGATGGGGGCGGCTGCTGCGGGCCGCCTCCGTGACACTCGGCCTGCTGGGCGTGCTCGTGTTCGTCACGCTGCCGATGGGCGCCGAGCAACAGGCGGCGCTGACGATGCTGGGCGTCCTGGCGTTCCTGGTGATCAACCGCTTCCGGTCCCGGCGTGCCACCTTGGCGCTGGTTACCCTCTCCGTGGCGGTCACGGCGCGTTACCTGTTGTGGCGCTCGCTCGACACGCTGCAGTTCGACAGCCCGTTCCAGATGCTGCTCAGCATCGGGCTGCTGTCGGCGGAGATCTACGCCGGCGTGCTGCTGGCTCTGGCCTACCTGCAGACCACCTACCCGTTGGAGCGCAAGCCGGTCCCGCTGCCTCCCGACCCGTCAACCTGGCCCACGGTCGACGTCTACGTGCCCAGCTACAACGAGGGCCTGGAGCTGGTGCGGCCGACGGTGCTGGCGGCACTCAACATGGATTGGCCGCGGGACAAGCTGAATGTCTGGGTACTGGACGACGGGCGGCGGGATGACTTTCGCGCCTGCGCGGAGGAGTGCGGCTGCGGCTACATCGTCCGGCCCGACAACAAGGGCGCCAAGGCCGGCAACCTCACCCATGCGATGCGGCACACGGATGGCGAGTTCATCGCGATCTTCGATTGCGACCACGCGCCGACCCGGGCGTTCCTGCAGATGACCGTAGGCTGGCTGGTGCGGGATGGACGTATCGGGATGGTGCAGACGCCGCACCACTTCTACTCGCCCGACCCGTTCGAACGGAACCTGGCCCGCAAGGCGCCCGTACCCAACGAGGGCCTGCTGTTCTACGGCCTGATCCAGCAAGGGAACGACCTCTGGAATGCAACCTTCTTTTGCGGCTCTTGCGCGGTGCTCCGGCGCACGGCGCTGGAGCAGGTTGGCGGCGTGCCGACCGAGACGGTGACGGAGGATTGCCACTGCTCCTTCCTGATGCAGCAGCGGGGCTGGCATACGGCCTACTTGCGGGTGCCGCTGGCGGCTGGGCTGGCGACCGAGCGGCTGGGCCTGCACGTCGGCCAGCGGCTCCGCTGGGCACGGGGCATGATCCAGATCCTAAGGCTGGAGAACACGCCGTTCGCCCAGGGCCTCTCGGCGGTGCAGCGGCTGTGCTATTTCACCTCGAGCTTCTCGTTCCTGTTCGCGTTGCCGCGGCTGGTGTTCCTCACAGCGCCGCTCGCCTTTCTGTTCTTTAGAGAGAACATCATCGCGGCGTCGCCGCTGGCGATCGTCGCCTATGCCGGGGCGCACATGTTCCACACCTTCGCCACCACGGCCCGGCTGAACGGGCGCAACCGGCACTCGTTCTGGAGCGAGATCTACGAGGCTGCCATGGCACTGCCGCTGCTGCCCGTCACGCTGCTGACCCTGTGGAACCCCGCCAAGGGCAAGTTCAACGTCACGGACAAGGGCGGCACCTTGGAGCAGGGCTACCTGGACCTGCGCGTGGTAGCGCCAAACCTCGCCTTGCTGGCGTTGCTGCTGACAGGATTCGGCATCGGCCTGTATGGGATCGCAACGACCGCTGGACTGGAGTTCCAGGCCTACCTGCTGAACACCATTTGGTGCGGGATGTGCCTGGTGCCGGTGTCCGCCGCGGTGGCGGTGGGGCGCGAGCGGGAGCAGTCGCGTCACCGAGCCCGGGTGGGAGCCGCCGTGTCGGCCGAGCTGCTGCTGCCGGACGGCGGGCGGGTCGCCGCCAACAGCAGTGACATCTCCCTGTCCGGGGCGCGCCTCACGCTGCACCGGCCACTGACGATCGCGGACGGGGACGATCTCGTGGTGGCGTTCACCACTTGCGACGAGGTGGTGGAGGTGCCGGCCAAGCTGTTGCGCTGGGAGGCGGACGAGGCTTTCCTGAGCTTCCGGTCCCGCGACGTGATGGAGCAGGCGGCCATCACGCGTGTGTTCTTTGGCCGGCCGGACGCCTGGCTGCATTGGGACCACTGGCCACGCGACCGGCCGATGCGTGCACTGGCCGGCGTGGTGTCCGCCACGCTGGATGCGGTGTTCCGTAAATACCGCTTCGGGGTGCTGAAGGCTTCCGCCCCGCAACAGGCGCAGGCAGCAACAGCGCGGGTGTCGGACGTGGTCCGGCCGAAACGAACCGCTGCGTCACGTGGCCCCGGATTGCTGGCGCCGGCGCTCATGGGGGTGCTGGCGTCGGTGTTGCCATGGGCAGCGCCAGCCCTGGCCCAGGTAACGCCGCCCGCACAAGCAGTGGCCGTGCCGGTGGCGCTCCCGCCCCAAAGCGCGCGTGAGGTGAAGCTCAGCTTGCGCGACCTCGGACTCCGGCAACCCTTGCAGATGCGCGGAACGTCCGACCTGCAGGGGGTGCTGTTCGGCGTACGGGCCGATGAGGTGGTGACCGCGGCCAGGCTGTCGGTGTTCGGCGGCGCGTCGCCCTCGTTGATCCCGTCGCTCAGCCAGATCGCGATCACCCTGAACGAACAGGCGTCGGGCACCATCGCCATCGACGCGGCGCGTCAGGGCTTCGGCCCCGTGGAGTTCGAGCTTGACCCGCTCTACTTCACCGAAATTAACCGGCTGAACTTCCGCTTCACCGGGCGCTATGCGGTCGAGTGCAACGATGCGATGTCGGGCCTGCTTTGGGCGACCGTGTCCGACCTTTCGACGCTCACCCTCCGGGTCGAGAAGCTGCAGCAGCAACGCGACCTGTCCCGCCTGCCGGAGCCGTTCTTCGACAGGCGTGCGTTGCGTACGCCGCTGTCTCTGCCGTTCGTGGTCGCGGATGGGACCGGGCCTGCGGGGCTGCGCGCGGCGGCGATCGCCTCGTCCTGGTTCGCGGTGCTGGCGGACTACCGAGGGGCGTCGTTCCCGGTCAGCCGTACGATCCCGGCCCGCGGCAACGCCGTGCTGCTCACGATGAATGGGGATGGCGCTCCCGGGCTCAGCCTGCCGCGGATCGAAGGTCCGACGCTTGCGGTGCTGCCCAACCCCAACGACGGCTTTGGCACCGTGCTGGTGATCGGCGGCCGGACCGAGGCGGAGGCGGCGACCGCCGCGCTGGCGCTCGCCACCGGACGGGGTGGCCTTTCGGGGGATGTGGCATTGGTGCAGGCAAGCCAGCCGGCGTCGCGCGCGCCGTATGTTGCGCCGCGCTGGCTGGACCCTGATCACGCGGTGCCGATCGGCAGCCTGATCGACCGGTCGGAGCTGCAAGCCTCCGGCTTCTCGCCGGCACCGATCCGCATGCCGTTGCGGACCGCGCCGGACCTCTACACGTGGCGCAACGGCGGCCTGCCGGTTGAGATCAAGTTCCGCGCGCCTCCTGGGCCGTTGGTGGACGTCGCCGCATCCCGGTTGGATGTTTCGCTGTCCGACAACTATCTCCGTTCCTTTCCCTTGGGCCGGGAGCGCTGGTGGCCGGTGGAGTGGGCGCTACGCCAGGCCGGCCTGAACAGCGATGCCCAGGTGGGCCGGGTCAGCCTGCCGCCCTACCTGTTGCTGGGCCGCGACGAACTGCAGCTGCGTTTCGACATGCAGCCGATGTCGCGCGGCGATTGCGTGGCCGTGCAAGGCGACATCCGCGCCAGCATCGACCCAGACAGCACCGTCGACATCAGCCGGGCGCGCCGCTACGCCCGGATGCCCAACCTCGGGTATTTCGCCAGTGCCGGCTTCCCATTCACGCGGCTGGCGGACTTGTCGGGCACGGCGGCCGTAATACCGGAGCAGCCGACGACCTTAGAGACCGAGGCGTTTCTCGACCTGATCGGCACCCTTTCCACTATCACCGGCGCTCCGGCGACGGGGCTGCAAATCGTTTCCTCGGCCGGACTGCAAACGGCTGCGGGCCGGGACGTGTTGGCGGTGGGCGCCCTGGGGCGCATGCCGGCCCTGAACGCATTGTTGAAAGGCGGGCCGCTGCAGGCCGCTGAGGGCCGGCTGACGCTCAGCCTGCCAGACCCGTTGCAGGACATCCGCGCGCTGTTCTGGGATGGGTCGAGCCGCTCTGAGCGCACCCGTGCGACCGTGGCGCTGGATGGTGGTGGAGAAGGAATGGGCGCGATCATCGGCCTGGAGAGCACGCTCGCCTCCGGCAAGTCCACCGTCCTCGTAACCGGCATGACGCCCGCCGCCGTCGCTGCCGCCGTTGCCACCTTGCGGGATCCCGATGGACCTGCTCGCATCCAGGGCGACATCACGCTGCTGCAGGGTGGCCAGGCGTCGTCGTTCCGGACGGCCTCTGGTTACGACCTTGGCGAGTTGCCACCCTGGCTGCTGCCGCAGCGCTGGCTCGCCAACCGGCCGGAGCGGGCTGCGGTGTTGCTCGTGGGCTGCACCGGGCTGGTAGGAGCGCCACTGTTCTGGACCTTGCGCCGCCGGGCCGCGCAACGGCTACGCGGGCGGACGCCGAAGCCATGAGGCGCGCGTGCGCCGCCGTGCTGCTGGCGCACCTCGCAGCGACGGTGCAAGCCCAGGAGGCGGCGCCGGTTGTGGTGGCCACTGCGCCCGAAGCAGCGGTGTCGCTGCTGGTGCGTCAGGGGCAGCGCTGGCTCGACCAGGGCCGTCTTGATCTTGCGATGTCGTCGACGGAGCGCGCCTTGGCGGCCGATCCGCGCAACACCGGCGCATTGCTGCTGGCGGCGCGGATTGCGGTGGCGCAGGGCAACATGGCTGCCGCTGCTGCCTATGCCGTACGGCTGCGCACGGCAGGTGGCACGCCGGACCAGCAGGCGGCGGTCGACGCGGATCTGCGCAGCGCCACCCTCGACCGCTCGGTGATCGAGGACGCCCGCCGCTTGGCGCGGGTGGGACGGAGCGAGGACGCGGCCGCCCGCTACCGGGCTGCATTCGGGCCAGGCGTTCCCCCGGCAGCTTACGCGCGGGAGTATTATCAGACGCTCGCTGCCACGCCGGAGGGCCGTGATGCCGGTCAGCGTGGCCTGGCGCAGCTCGCCGCTGCACCGGGGGCCGACGATCGCACCTTGCTGGCCAATGCCGAGGCGTTGACGTTTGCGCCGGCGACCCGTGCCGACGGCTTGCGCCGATTGGCCGATCTGGCAGGACAATCCGCCGTCGCGCCGGATGCGGTGCGCGCGTGGAAGCAGGCTCTTGGTTTCTACGGCAACGATCCGGCCGCCATCCCTCAGTTCGAGGCGTTCCTGCGCCGGAATCCAAACGACCCTGACGTGAAGCGGCGGTTGGAAGCGGCGCGTGCCCTGCCCGTAGCCGCTCCTGCGGGACCCGGGGACGAGCTGCGCCGGCAGGGTTTCGCCGAGCTTGAGACCGGCGCGTTGCGCCCCAGCGCCCAGCGGTTCGAGGCGGCGCTGGCGGCGAACCCGGCGGATGCGGACGCGCTGGGTGGTCTAGGGATCGTACGTCTGCGGGAGAGCCGGGCCGGCGAGGCGCGCAGCTTGCTGGAGCGCGCCATTGCCGCCGACCCAGCCCGTGGCGCGCAGTGGCGCCGCGCGCTCGACGGCGCCAGTTACACCTTGGAGGTTTCGGAGGCGCGCGCGTTGCTGCGCCGTGGTGACACAACGGGCGCGGACACCGTCCTGCGCCGGGCCACGCAACGAAACGTGGACGACGCCACGGATGCCGGGAGCCTGCTCGGCGAGGTAACCCTGCGCCGGGGTGATCCTGCCGAGGCCGAAAAGCACTTCCGCGCCGCCCTGGCGCGCCGTCCTGGCTTCGCTCCCTCCATCGCCGGCCTGAACCAGGCGTTGCGGGCGCAGGGTCGCGGAGCCGAGGCGACCGCGCCAGCCCCGACGCCCCGGCTCCGGCCAGTGGAGGGCGGTCCGACGGTCAACGTGCAAGCGGCCGGGCTCCGGGCCGAGGCCGCCGGCGTTGCCGATCCGGCGAGCGCGGCCGTGCTGTTGCAGAGCGCCGTGGCACAGGCACCGAACGACCCTTGGCTCAGGCTTGACCTGGCGCGCGTGCTGCGCAGGCAGGGCCGCGATGGCGAGGGGCGTGCCCTGGTTGAGGAGCTGGCCGCTCGCAGCCTACCCGGCGACGCGCGGGGGGCGGACAGCAGCTATGCCGCCGCACTCCTGGCGCAGGAGAGCGGGCGTCCGGCGGATGCAGAGGCGTTCCTCGCCCGCATCCCGCCCCAGCGACGGACGGCGGACATGGCCCGGTTGGGCGTGCGGGTGCGCAGCCAGGCCGAGGTGGCGCGAGCTGCCGCCCTGCTGCCCGTGGCGCCGGCCGACGCGCGGCAGCGCTTGATGATGCTGGCCGGGCGGCCCGACCCGTCTGGCAGCACCGCCGCCGACGTGATCCGGGCACTTGGGGACGCCGGCGACCCGAACGGTGCAGTGGGCGCCGCCCGTGTGGCGGAAGCGACGAACCAGGGCGCTCCCGCCCGCCTTGCCATTGCCGGCGCGCTGCTTGCTGCGGGACAGGATGCCGAGGGCGCTGCTGCGCTGAGCCGCATCAACGAGGCGGGATTGACCCCGGGTCAGCAGCGGGACATCGCGGGGCTGCGCACCGGCGGCGCCATACGGGCATCCGACCGGTTGAACGAGGCCGGGGATCAAGCGGCGGCATTCGAGCGCTTGCGCCCAGCACTCACCGGCAATGCCGGCAACCCCGATGTCGAGCTGGCCCTGGCGCGCCTGTATCAAGGCGCGCAACAGCCGGCCGACGCTTTGCGGATCGCGGAGGCGGTGCTGGCCCGCGATCCCCGCAACATGGACGCGCGTCGCGGTGCGGTGGACGCTGCCATCGCAACCCGTGACCATCGCCGGGCTGAGGCGCTGGCGATGGAGGGCCGGGCCATGGCGCCGAACGACAGCCGCGCGACGGTGCTTTCGGCCCGGGTCGCGCGCGCATTCGGCACCAATGCCCAGGCGCAGAGTCTGCTGGAGATCGCGGCGGCACAACGGCAGGACGAGCTTGGGAGCACGATGCCGGCTTCCACCGTCCCGGCACGCGGCACCGTGAACCCGTTCCAGTCCGCCTCTCCGGCTGCTCCCGCTGGCCTTGCCTCTGTGCCCGGGGATCGCGTGTCGCAGGAGATCGCCCAGCAGCTTGTGGCGGTTCGGAACGAGTCCGCGCCTCGCGTGATGGGCACCTCCGACGTGCGCATCCGGTCCGGCACCGCCGGACTGGATAAGCTGCAGGAGCTGTCGGCGACGGCGCAGGCGAGTTTCCAGCCTCGCAAGTTTGGCGGCCGGGTGACGGCGCGCGTGATGCCGGTCTACCTTGACGCGGGGCAGCTGGCGCAGACCGGCGACACATCGTTGCGTTTTGGCAGCAACGCGGCGACCGGCGCGTTCGGATCGGGGTCAACCAACGCGCGCGGGCTTGGGCTGAACGTCGGCTACCAAAAGGGCGAGCTGTTCAACATCGACGTGGGCGCGTCGCCGCTTGGGTTCCCGGTCGCCAACGTGGTTGGCGGCGTTGAGATCGTGCCGCGGCTGACGGATGCGGTCCGCCTTCGTATGCGGGCTGAACGCCGTTCTGTACTGGACAGCCTGGTGTCATATGCCGGCGTGAAGGACCGTGATGGCGGGCAGACATGGGGTGGGGTCACGCAGACCGGCGGGCGCTTGCAACTGGAGGCCTCGGTGGGCGCCGGCGCCGTTTATGTCGGTGGCGGCTACGCCATCTATCGCGGACAGCGTGTAGCCCATAACGCCAAGGTCGAGGCCGGGGCCGGGTTCTCATATCCAATCTTCAAGGACCGGGACTCCGAACTGACATCCGGGATCGACCTGGTGTACTTCGGGTTTGACAACAACCAGCGCGGGTTCGCGGTCGGCCAGGGCGGCTACTTCAGCCCCAGCAGCTTCGTCGCGGTGAATATCCCTGTAGACTACCGGGCGCGGCTCGGTGACCTGCGCTATCGCCTGGGAGCCACCGCGGGCTATGCGACGTTCCGCGAGGAAGCGAGCCTGCTGTTCCCCAACGACCCGGCGCTCCAGGCCCGTGCCCAAGTGGCGGCGTTGAGCAATCCGCTGGTCCCGACCCGGAACCAGCGACAGACCCGCACGGGCTTCGTGGGCGGGGTACGGATGGACCTCGACTACCCGCTGAGTGACTCACTCACCATTGGCGGAGGCGTGCGGTACGACAAGGCAGCAAACTGGAACGAGACGCGGGTGACGGTGCGGCTTGAGAACCGCTTCTGATGCTGTCCCGCCGCGCGATCATTGGCGTTGCGCTCGCAGGCCTTGGTGGTTCGGCACGCGCCGTCCCGCCCCTCAGCGAGTGGACGGCGTTCAAGTCGCGCTTCCTGCTCCCGGACGGCCGCATCGTCGATACCGGCAACGGCGGAGTGTCGCACACCGAGAGCCAGGGCTGGGGCTTGCTGTTCGCCGAGACCTTCGACGACCCGGCTACCTTCGCGTCCATCCTGGATTGGACGACCCGCACCCTGCGCCGCAGCCGGGATGCGCTGCACTCCTGGCGCTACGTCCCGGGCGAGGCGAACACCGTGCCGGACGAGAACAATGCGACCGATGGCGACCTGTTCATCGCCATGGCGCTGTCTCGTGCGGCCCGGCGCTGGTCGCGGCCCGACTTCGCCGCGGCCGCGACGTCCATCACGAACGATGTGCTCCGTCTGTTGGTGCGCCGGTCCGGCACCCGAACCCTGCTGCTGCCCGGCGTGCACGGCTTCGAAGCGGAAAGTGGGTTCACCCTCAACCCGTCCTATTACGCCTTCCCTGCGCTGCAGGAGTTGGCGATGCGGACGCAAGACCCGGTCTGGGAGGCCTTGCAGCGGGATGGACTGACGCTGATGCAAGATGCCCGTTTTGGCCAATGGATGCTGCCGCCCGACTGGTTGCATGTGTCGCGCCGGGATGGCGTTTTGGAGCCAGCGAGCGGTTGGCCACCCCGGTTCTCGTATGACGCCATTCGCGTGCCGCTCTACCTCACCTGGGCGCGTCAAACGCCCTTGGCCGTCCAGGAAGGATTGAGAGCCTATTGGGCGCAGCATCTGACCGCGTTGCCGGCCTGGGTCGACTTGGCTACCGGCGTGGCGGCACCCTTCGCAGCCCCGTCGGGCATGCTGGCAGTCGGGATCGTGTCAGCCGCGCCAGCTACGGCCAGCGAGCTTCCGGCGGACTTTCCGACCGTCGCGTCCGCACCGGACTACTACTCGGCCGCCCTGACCCTGCTGGCCTTGGTCGGTTGGAGCGAGAGCCGCACGCTCAGGTAAAGGAGCATGCAAACCTCGGCATGGTTGAGAATTCGCCCTTTTGTTACATAAAACGCACGAAATCACC
The DNA here is from genome assembly GCA_964242575.1 of uncultured Acetobacteraceae bacterium. Taxonomy (GTDB): domain Bacteria; phylum Pseudomonadota; class Alphaproteobacteria; order Acetobacterales; family Acetobacteraceae; genus JANPPS01. Next base: position 15,474 of record CAXTCN010000085.1, read on the forward strand.
CACCTTTGACAGCGTGGTGCAGGGATCAGGGGTGCGGGTGCACTGACTCCAGCCCCGTTCGGGCTCAGGCGACGCGGACGTAGCTTGGGCGTCCGAGATCCAGCATGCGGTTGAGCGCGTGGACGGTGACGGCCACCTTGGTCGCCCGTCGTTCGTCCGTGCGCGCGCAACTCGTCGCCGATTACCTGCTTCCACCTGTTCATGGCGGCTTCAGCCCGGGCGCGCTTGTTGTATCCGGACGCGCTCTGCCATCCCATGCGTCCGTGCTCGGCGATGCGTTGCAGGTGGCCGTCCCGCTGCGTCGGTGCGGTCTCGGCCGTGTCGCTCGGCACGGCAGTTGCGCGCGGCGGGACGATGACCGCCGCGCCAGGATGACGTTCGGCGACGCCGGCGTAGACGCGATCTTGGTCTGTATGCACCATCAGCGGTGAACGACGCCACGGGTCCTGTGACCCGGGGGAGTGTCAAAAACTTGGAGCGCTACGCCGCGAGCTGGATTGCCGGGTGGCCGAAGCGTCCATCGAGCACCGCAGCCCTGACCTGAAGCACACGATGAGCGCCTCGAGGTGACCAGCGCATCTGCCGTCGCTTGTTCATGCGTGCGCTGACCAACTGGTTGACGGTGCCCTCAGCCCGTGAGGTTGAGATTGGCTCGCCAGCCCGGTGGCGTTGGCCGTAGTCGATCAGCGCGCCCTTGTTGCCTTCGATGTAGCTGCGCAGCTCCGCGCCCAACGCGATGGCGTCCGTCAAGCTGGTGTAAAATGCGGTGTGGTTGAGGTGGTCACGGATCACGCGGCTATGGTGGCGATCTCGGTAGGCACGGCATCGATGGTTGGCGATGTAAGTTCGGCCATGGCCTCCGTTTGCATGTAGCGGTGCTGGAGCTGCCACTCGTCGTTGGATTCCAGCAGCACGGCACCAATCAGTCTGATGATTGCACCTTCGTTGGGAAAGATGCCAACGACATCAGCGCGGCGTTTGACTTCCTTGTTCAGCCGTTCGATCGGGTTGGTCGAATGGATCTTCACCCGATGCTGGGCGGGAAAGTTCATGTAGGCCAACACGTCAGCCTCGCTCTCGTCGATGAACACGCCGAGCTTTGGCCACTTGTCGCGCAGCTGGTCGGCGACATGGCGCATCGTTTGGCTGGCATTTGGATGGTCCAGCTGGGTGAACGCCTGGCGCAAAACAGCCGACACCATGTTCTGCTGGCCCTTGGGCACGTAGGCTTGCGCGTTGCGCATCCAGTGAACGCGGCACCTTTGCCAGGTTGAGCCCAGCACCCGGCGGATCGCCGCCTTCAGGCCCTCATGTGCATCGGAGATGACCAGCTTGGTGCCGCGTAGGCCGCGTTTGACCAGGCTCTTGAGGAACGTCGACCAGAAGATCTCTGCCTCTGAAGGCCCGATATGCAGGCCGACGATTCCCCGTTTGCCCTCGGTGTTCACCGCTACAGCGATTATCACCGCGACCGTCCTGATCTGGCCACCCTCGCGTTGCTTGAGGTAGGTGGCGTCCAGCCAAAGATACGGCCAGTCGCCGACGAGCGGGCGTTCGAGGAAGGCATTCACCCGGTCGTCGATGTCCTTGCACAGCTTGCTCACGGTGCTCTTGCTGATCCCGGGGTTCCGGTAGCAATGGACCCGAAAGTGCGTTTCAGCGAGACACTTCAGATCAACCAATTGATTTGGTTGAACTTATGCAGAAAACCTACCTTTGATGTAGATCGCCGCCGTCTTGCCGGAAGCTTGGTTTTGCATGGGTTTAACGTGCATAAACTCGTGTATTTATCTCTCGCCAGCAAACCGTGGCCGTTCAGGTCTTGAAATGCACTTTTGGTTCGGTTGCTACCAGACCCCCAAGCTGTATTTGTGCTGGTCATCCTTTCTGGAGTGATCAGGCTGCGATAGGCCGCAGGCGGACGCCTTCCGGGATCTCGCCGGTCGTGACCATGCGCCACATGGCGATAAGCAGCTTACGGGCGAGGGCGACGATCATGGTGGTCTTGCGCGCGCCGTTCGCCCCTCCGGTCCGAGTGCGATACCATTGTGCCAGCGCGCTGTCCTTCTGGAACAGCAGAAAGCGCCACGCGAGTTGGATCAAGCCGCGGCGCACGCGGGCATTGCCCGACTTGGCCAGCCCTTTCTCCCGCCGTTTGGAGCCGCTCTCGTCGGGCGAACCGGTGAGGCCAGCGTAGCGTGCCACCGCCCGGCGGTCGCGCAGGTTACGGGACAACACCTCTTGGACCAGCATGTCCGCCGTCTCGACGCCCACGCCGATGACGCTGGCCAACAGCCGCACCATCGCATTCGGCCCGGTCTTCGGGGCTTGCTCGATGCGCGCCAGGCGAGCCTGCTCGAGCATGTCGATCTGCTCGCGAACCATGGCCAGCCGCGCCAAGTCGCGGCGGATCTCGTCGAGGGTATTCGGCGGGATCGACAGACCCTCGGGCGTTCGAAGGTCGTCCAGCTTCTTGGGCGCCCGGCGCAGCTCCGGCTTGAAGCCGCGAATGCCGAGCCGGACCAGCGCTGCTTTCATCCGGTTGATGATCCGCGTCCGCTCGCCGACCAGGTTCTCCCGCTCGCGGCTTGGCCGCTTGGCGTCCTCCTCGTCGATCGTCGGAACGGCAACCATCCCGCAGTGCCCAGGCTCGCCCCGCAGCCAACCCATGAACACGCGCAGCAACATCGCGGTGTCCAGCCGGTCGGTCTTTGCCCGCCGGTGCTCACGCGAGACGGCCACGCTCGTGGAATGGATGACATGAGCCTCGATCCCGTGCCTCCGCAACCAGCGCGCCAGCCAGAAGCCGTCGCGTCCGGCCTCATACGCGACGACGATGCGCTCGATCGTGCACCCGCCCCTCACCGCCTCGTCCCCCCAGCGCTGCAAGAGCCGCAGGAGCTGCGCTTCGTCTGGATCGAGCTTCTTGAGCGGCTGGCGCGCGACGCCTGGAACCAATCCGGCGACCAGCCAGCTCGACAGGCTCAACTCGATCACAGCAACCAAGGTGCTGCCTTGGACGAAGGGAGTGAGGGACCTGCTCAGATCATTCAGCTGTGACATCAGATGCTCCGTCAGTGAGGTAGAGCAGGATGGTGCCTCCTTCCCGCTTGCCCCCATAGCTTCTCAACCCGCTTGCGGATTGGCGTAAGCGAGGCTGGTGCACAAGGCGGCTTGACGTGACCTTGGCGCCTGGGATTCAAGGCTGGGATGACCGAGCTTCCTGATCTCAACCAGCTGACGCACGAAGAGAAGGACGCGCTGATCCGGGCGTTGTGGGCGCAGGTTCAGGCATTGGCTGCGCGGGTTGCGGAGCTGGAAGCAAGGCTCGGGGCACCGCAGAAGACACCGGACAATTCCAGCCTGCCGCCATCGAAGGGCAAGAAGCCGAACCGGCCAGAGAAGAGCAAGCGCCATGGTCCGCGGCCGGGCAGCTTGGGACGAATGAGTGGCGGGCGGGCGTTGACCGCAACGCCTGACGAGATCGTCAGCGCCAAACCGGCGCGGTGCGCGCACTGCCAAGCGGTGCTCGGGGAGGCGGACCATGTCCTACATGGGCGCTACGACAAGATCGACCTGCCTCAGGTCGCGCCGGTGGTGACGCGGGTGGAGCGCTATGCGGGCCGCTGCCGGTGCTGTGGCGGCACGACGCTTGCGCCGGTGCCGGAAGGTCTGGAGCCAGGCACGCCGTTCAGCATCGGGATCGTGGCGCTGGCGCTGTATCTGCGTTTCGTGCACGCGATCAGCTATCAGCGGCTGAGCCGGCTGTTGTTGGAGCTGTTCGGCTTGGCCATTAGTGAGGGCGCGCTCGACGCTGCGTTCCGACGGGGCAAGCCTGCCTTTGATGCCGACGTGGCCAGCATCCTCGCCCGGCTGCGCCGCGCTCGGGTGGTGTGCTCGGATGAAACGAGCGTGCGCGTCGATGGCCGCACCTGCTGGAACTGGGTCTTTCAGAATAGCGAGGTGGTCATCCACGTCGTCCGCAGCAGCCGTGGCGCCAGCACCGTGGCCGAGGTGCTGGACGGGCACCGGCCGGCGCTCTGGGTGTCTGACCTTTACGGCGCGCAGCAGGGTCATGCCGAAGACTGGCAGATCTGCCTGGCGCACCAGCTGCGCGACTGCACCTACGCGATCGAGGCTGGCGACACCGTGTTCGCGCCACGCATGAAGGCATTGCTGCTGCGTGCTGTCGTGCTCGCTCGACGCAGCCGTGACCTGGCCCCAAGCACCCGGCGCGAATACCGACGACGTCTCGACTATGCGCTCGACGCCGTCATGGCACTCGCACCCACCCACCGTGACGGCCAGCGCCTGAGAAAGCGATACGGCAAGCACCGCTCGCACCTGTTCACCTTCCTCGACCATCCCGAGGTGCCGGCCGACAACAACAGCAGCGAACGCGAACTGCGGCCGACAGCTACTTATCGCAAGGTCACCGGCGGTTTCCGCTCCAACTGGGGCGCTGACCTGTTCGCGGGCGTGCGCTCCGTCATCGGCACCGCCACACGCCGCGGCATGGGCGCCTACCAGGCTATCCAGCAAACCTTACGTGGGCAAGTCGTCTCTCAACCGGGTTGAGAAACTATGGGGCAGGCGGTGAGGAGAAGGCATCATCGCCGTCGTCATCAACGCCGATGGAGTGCACCATGTCCCAGCCCAACGACCTGAGCAGGTCTCTCGTCTCTTTTGATCAAGAAAC
>CAXTCN010000086.1:0-20103 GCA_964242575.1 uncultured Acetobacteraceae bacterium
AGCAGGGGGGAAATGTTCAGCCGATCAGGCCGGGTGCCCCAGTTCACCCACACGACCGGAAGGCCGGCCAAACGCAGGAGTGGCAGCAGCCGGGCAAGCGGCGCAATAGGCTTGCAGGCAGGTTCGGTGTCCACGCCGATAGACGCAAGCCATCCTGCCGGGTGGCAGAAGTCGTTCTGCATGTCCACGACCAGCAACGCGGTGCGGGCCAGGTCAATCGTGACTGGCTTCGGCAATGCATCGAGATAGACTGGGATCGGTAGTACAGCCGGGCGCACCAAGTCCGCCGCCACGGCATCCACCTGCCAGCTATTGTTCGCACGCGGACCAAGCACCCTCATGCCGCGACTGCGTCCAGCATCGAAGGGTCGGGCAGCGCGGCATCCAAAACCCTGCCCCGCCGCAACACGGTGCGGTCGGCTTGCGGACGGGCCAGCAACTCGTGTGGATGGCGCGCGGTGAACAACACCAAGTCGGCCGGGGCACCCTCGCGGATTTTGCCCATACTCATCCCCATCACCCCGGCCGGAGTTGTGCCGACCGCGCCCGACCAGTCCTTCGAGTGGTCCAGGTGCAGAATGCGCGTCGCTTCCCGCAGCACCTCAAGCATGTCCAGGTCGCCATAGGGATAGAACGGGTCCCCGCAGTTGTCCGACGCTATGGACACTGGAACGCCAGCGGCGCGTAGCTCGTGAACCAGGGTCACACCGCGCCAGCGCGGGGTGCGGGCGGGTGCACGGTCCTGCAGATACATGTTGCACATCGGCAGCGTAACAACGGTGATGCCGGCCTGCACCACGGCCGCAATAGTTTCTCGTGCGAAGGCCTCGGGTTGCACGGAAAGCGAGCAGCAGTGCCCGCATTGTATGCGATTGCGGAACTTATGACGCAGCGCGGTACGGGCGATCTCGATCAGCGCGCGGGCGCCGGCGTCACCGCTTTCGTCCACGTGCAGGTCGATATCGAGACCGCGGGCCTGGGCGTGAGAAAACACCTGATCGAGCCCGTCCTGGAAACCGTCCGGCAGCGGCGCGTCGAGCGGACCGCCGAGCCGGGTCACACCGCCGAGGATGCCGCCGGCGTCGGCTACCTGGTCAGCCAGGGTACGGCCTTCGTCGCCGTGATAGGCATCAAGCGGGCACAGAGACACGGCTTGCAACGCGATACGCCCTGCCCACTCGTCGCGCAGCGCCCTGAACACGCGCCAGGCTGTAGCGGCGTTGATATGCTCGCTATCAAGGTGGGTGCGGATCGCAGCAGTGCCGTGAGCGTGGGCGCAGGCGAGGCCATACTCCATGCGTAGCCGCAGATCCTGCTCGGTCCATCGCGGCCGGTCCGCAGCGACCGCCGCCAGCGCCCCGGCAAACGTGCCGTCCAGGTTTGGTGTGCGCATCCAGATCTGGCCCTTGTCCAAATGGGTGTGCACATCAACGAAGCACGGCCAGACCTGCCCGCCAGCCAGGTCCACGCCTTCGGCCGCGGTGCCGGCGGGTGCTATGGTGGCCACGATGCCGTCTGCGACATGCAGGTCCACCAGCGCCGATCCATCCGGCAGCCGTGCCTGCCGCAGCCAGTAGCCGCCCGATGCAGGAATGGCCATCATTGCCGCCCCATCGCGCTCTCATGCCAATGCCGCAGCAGCAGGTGCGACAGCGCCGTCAATGTCAGGAAGATGACAATGCCGGTTCCGGACACCAGCACGAGGGCAGCGAACATGCGCGGGATCTGCAACTGGTAGCCGGCCTCCAAGATGCGGTAGGCCAGGCCCGAGGCCCGCCCGCCCGTGCCGGCCACGAACTCGGCGACAATGGCGCCAATCAGCGCGAGGCCACCCGAAATGCGCAAGCCGGCAAGGTAGTACGGCAGTGCCGTTGGCAGGCGCAGCCGGGTCAGCACCTGCCAACGGCTGGCGCGATACAGCCGGAACAGGTCCACCAGGTTATGATCCACCGAGTTCAACCCCAGCGTCGTGTTGGACAGCACCGGGAAGAAGGCGACGATGAAGGCGCACACCAGCAGCGCCAGCCGAATGTCGTCCACCCAGATTATGATGAGCGGCGCGATCGCGACGATGGGCGTCACCTGCAGGATCACTGCGTAAGGGAACAGTGACAGCTCAATCAGTCGCGACTGCACGAACAAAACTGCGATCAGCAATCCCAGCACCGCCGCGGCCAGCAACGCGGCCCCGGTGATCTGCAGCGTGATGCCGAGCGACACCGACAGGCTCGGCCAGTCCGCCCACAGCGCCTGGGCGACCTGCACCGGGCCGGGCAGCACGTAGGCCGGCATGGCATAGGCGCGCACCAGGCCCTCCCATGCCGCGAGCAGCAGCACGCCGATCGCGCACGGCATCAGCAATCGCAATCCCAGGCCCGTGCTCATGCCGCCATCGCCTGCACCAACCCTGCAGACACGTCACGGCACTGCGCGGCATAGGCGGCGGAGGTGCGAAACGCCTCACCCCGGCCATGGGGCGCCTCGACGTCGAAGGCCTGCGACACGCGACCGGGACGAGCCGCCATCACAATCACACGTTGCGCCAAGTACACGCTTTCGAATACCGAATGCGTCACGAACACGACGGTGAAGCGTTCGGCCTCCCAGAGCTGCACCAGGTCGTTGTTCAGCCGGAAACGGGTGATCTCGTCGAGCGCCGCGAACGGCTCGTCCATCAACAGCAGGCGCGGCGCCGTCACCAGCGCACGGGCGATGGACACCCGCATGCGCATGCCGCCCGACAAGGCGCGCGGGTAGGCTGTGCCGAATGCTGCCAGGTCTACCCGCGCCAGCGCAGCCGTTGCCCGCTCTCGCGCCTCCGCCCGGCCTACGCCAGCCAGCCGTAGCGGCAGCGCGACGTTGCCGGCTGCCGTGGCCCAAGGCATGAGCGTTGGTTCCTGGAATACGAACGACACGTCACGCTCCGGCCGTCCGGTCGCGTCGTGCGCTGCAGTCGGCCAGTCAATTTGCCCGGCGCTCGGCGTCTCCAGCCCGGCGATCAGCCGCAGCAGCGTGCTCTTGCCGCAGCCGCTCGCCCCCAGCAGCGCCACGAAGGTGCCGGGCATGATGTCGAGGTTCACGCCCTGCACTGCCAGCGTGCCGCCGCGGTAGCGCTTCTCGACGCCCCGCAACGATGCCAGCGGCCGCGGCGTCAAATGCCGACCTTGCGGTTCACGAACTGCAGGGAGTAGGCGCGCTTTGCGTCAAGCCCGGGCGGATACACCCCGGCCGCGATCATAGCCGCCCCGAACCGCTCCCACCGCGCGTCTGACATGGCGCCGATGCCGAACGTCTCCGCGTCACCGGACCGGACGATGCCACGCTCGGCCATGGTCTGGTCGGCGTAGGTGATCCGGTCGTCGGTCATATCCGGGTTGTCCCGTTTGATGAGCGCATGCGCCAGCGGGCGCTCGGTGCCGCGCATGTAAAGCGACCAGCCCTCGATGGAGGCATCAATGAAACGCTGCAGCACCTCCGGCCGCTCGGTGGCGAACTTCGATGCGACGTCAATAGTGGTTTGGTAATTCTCGAAGCCGTGGTCCGCGAACAGCAGGAAGCCAGGGTCCGATCCCGCCTGACGCGCCGCGAACGGCTCGGACGAGATGAACGCCTGCTGGATGGCGCGCTTGTCGGTCAGGAATGGCGCCAGGTTGAAGGTGTAGGGGCGGATCTGCTCGTCGGTGTAGCCATACCGTGAGCGCAGCCATGGCCAGTAACCGACCCGGCCGCCCGCGCCGATCAGGATAGGCTTGCCTTTAAGGGCCTCAAAGCTGTCATTGCCCTGACCCTGGTGCACCATGAAGCCTTGCGGGTCCTTTTGGAACACGGCGGCGACGGCCATAAATGGCACCCCGTCCCGCGCGTAGTTCAAGGCCTGCAGGCTGTTGGACATGATGGCGTCCACCCGCCCCGCGAGCAGGAGCTGCGCCGGGTTCTGCTGCGGCCCGCCCATACGCAGATCGCACTCGATGCCGTGCTTACGGTAGATGCCGGACGCGACGGCCTGGTAAAAGCCGCCATGCTCGCCTTGAGCCCGCCAGTTGGTCTGGTAGGAAACCCGGTCGAGCGTCTGTGCTCGGGCCCGGCCAGACCCGATGGCCACTAGACCGGCCAGGCCGCCTGCTGCCCCGCGCCGCGTGAGCTGGTAGGTCGTTCGCATCTGCGCCTCCGGAGTGCTGAGACGGACTTTGCAAACGTTATGCCATGAGTTGGGTTAGCCTGGTTCTTGCTTTCATCCGCTTATGGCGACCCTGGAACTGGATGCGCTCAGCAAAGCCTACGACGGCTCTAGTGCCGTCGAGCGGCTTTCGCTCAGCATCGCATCCGGGGAGTGCATCGCGCTACTCGGGCCGTCGGGCTGCGGCAAGACCACGACGCTCCGCATGGTGGCCGGGTTCATCAAGCCGGACAGCGGGCACATCCGCCTGGCCGGGCGTTCCTTGGAACAAGAGCCACCGCACCGGCGGCGCATCGGCATGGTGTTTCAGGCCTACGCCCTGTTTCCGCACATGACGGCGGCGGGCAACGTCGCTTTCGGGCTGGAGACCCGGCGCCTGCCGGCCCGCGACGTGAGGGATCGAGCCCGCGCGGCTCTGGCGCTAATGGGCCTGGACGCGCTTAGTGACCGCTACCCCGGGCAGCTCTCAGGCGGGCAGCAACAGCGCGTGGCGCTGGCCCGTGCGCTGGTGATCGAGCCGGACCTGCTGCTGTTGGACGAGCCGCTGTCCAACCTTGACGCCTCGCTTCGCGCCGGCATGCGCGCCGAGATTGACCGGCTGCGCCGGCGTCTTGGGATCATGACGCTGTTCGTGACGCATGACCAGGAGGAGGCGATGGCGCTGGCCGACCGCGTGGCGGTGCTGCGGGCTGGTCGCTTGATGGAGTGCGCCGCGCCGCCTGACCTGACTGAGAGGCCCGGCCGGGTGTTCACCGCCACCTTACCTTGGCGCCCGCACCGTGCTGCATGGCCGGATCGCCGCGGGGACGTTCGTGACGGAAGGCGGGCACGCCATCATGCCGGCGCCGGCGCCCAGCATGACCCACGCGGTGCTGCGCGCATCGCGCCTGCAGTTGTGCCCACCCGGGACGGACCCTGGCGACGCGCCGCTGTTCTGGCCCGCGACGGTGACGGAGGCGACCTGGCTCGGTGACCACATCGCCAATGAGGTTGCCGCCGGACCGCACTGCATCCGCGTGCTCCGCCCCACGACCGAACCGCCGCTGTCGCCCGGCGCTGCCGTGCTGCTGTTGGGCCAGCCATCCGTCATCGCCGCCATCCATGAGGAGGAACCATGACGCCCCTACCCCGCCGCGCGCTGCTGGGCGCGGGCCTCGCTGCCCCGTTCATCCATCCGGCCCATGCGCAGATCACCCGGGGAGACGAGTTGACCGTCGGTGTCTGGGGTGGGGAGCAGGAGCGCATCCTGCGCGAGTTCTGCGTGAAGCCGCTAGAGGAGAAACATGACGTCAAGATAAGCCTGGTGCTGGGCGGCACGGTCGAGCGCCGGGCACGGGCCTATGCCGAGCGCGGCCGGCCGTCGTTCGACGTGCTCTACCTCGACATCTTCGAAAGCCGCCAGGCCGTGAAGGACGGCGTGACTCAGGCGCCGACCGACGCCGTGCCCAACGCCGCCAACCTGTTTCCCGCAGCGAAGCAAGGCGGCTACGGCGTGGCGTTCAACCCTGTCACCGTCGTGTACGACAAGCGCGCGGTGTTGTCGCCACTCACCAGTTGGCGCGACCTGTGGCGGCCGGAGTTGAAAGGCAAGCTGATCTGGCCGACCTATCCCGGCTCCCAAGGCACGGCGGCGTTGCTGATGTCGGCCAAAATCTGGGGTGGGTCGGAAAACGACATCGAGCCGGCATTCCGCAAAATCGCCGAGCTGAAGCCCTTCGCCGCTTTCCAATCCAGCCAGGACCAGTTGTTCACCCTGTTCGACCAGGGCGTCGGCGCCGCCAGCGTGGAGTTCGGCAGCTTCAGCCGGGCCTATGCCGAAAGCCGCAACCCCAACATCGTCGTGGCCGACCCGGCCGAGGGGCAGGCCACCGTCACCAACGTCGCCTGCATCACGGCCGGCACCAAAAACCAGCGGCTGGCGGAGGAGTGGGTCAACCTGCATCTGTCACCTGCCTGCCAGCGTGGTCGTCAGAACGCGGCCATCGCCCGCTCGACTTTACCCAGAAAGCGCCTCCGCGTGTCCGGTGTCGAAACGTTCATGGCGTAGTGCCCGTGGAACGTCACCGGCTTGGCCATGCCCATGCTGTAGCGCAGGTAGCGGCGCACCAGCTTGCGCGGGTAGTCCCCCATCAGCCGCGCCCGCCACCGGGTTTGCCCATAAGTCACCACGCCGCCAAGCTTTTGCAGGTGCGTGAGGCCGCCCCGCACCTTGCCGGTAGGCTGAATATGCAGCGACACGCCCGGTAGCATCACCCGGTCAATCCAGCCTTTCAGGATCGCTGGCGGGCCGAAGCTCCAGGCGGGAAAGCAGAGTACCAGCCCCTGCGCCGACCGCAACCGTCCGACGGAGTCCGCCACAGGCGTGATGTTGCCCGGTATGTCATGATACCCCAGCCGCTCGGCGCGTGACATCACAGGATCGAAGCCTTCGGCGTTCAGGTCCAGCAGGTCAACTTCATGCCGCGGCAACAATGCGGCCACGATCTGGTCTTTGAGCGCAGCGTTGAAGCTCGTCTCGACCGGATGGGCATACACCAGCAAGACGCGCATCTCAGGCGTCCCGCCGCATACTGACGCTTGACGTATTCATGGCGCGGCTCCTGCCCAGTGACGTCAACTCTGCGCAATGGCTTGGGCTCGTGCAACGGGAACCAACGCCCCAGCGTCGATGGCATGGCATGTGCTTGTCCTGAATCCATGGACACCATCCCTCCCCGCCCCGCTGCTGACTGGACCCGCTTCGAGACCGAACTCGGCGGCGTCCCCTGCATCACCGAGCCGACCGTGGTCCGGCAGAAAAGCCGGGACTTCTTCTGGTATAGCCCAATCCTGAAAGCACAGCTCGACCATAAAACGGCAGACATCGTCACGTGCCCGCGCACGGAGGCCGAGGTCGTGGCCGTGGCCGCGCAGTGCGCGCGTTGGCGCGTGCCGCTCACGGTACGGGGCGGCGGTACCGGCAACTACGGCCAGGCGGTTCCGCTTGAGGGCGGCGTGGTACTCGACATGACGGCGCTGGACCGGATCATATCCCTGGAGGATGGGCTGCTGACGGTCGAGCCCGGCCGCAAGATGGGCGACATCGACGCCGCTACCCGTCCGCAAGGCTGGGAGTTGCGCATGCACCCGTCCACCAAGCGCACCGCGACCATCGGCGGCTTCATAGCTGGCGGCAGCGGCGGCGCCGGCTCCATCGCCTGGGGCGGGCTGCGCGACGCCGGCAACGTGGTCAGCGCCCGCGTCGTGTCGTGCGAGGCCACGCCCCGCATCGTGACGCTCACAGGCGAAGCGGTGGCCGGCGTGAACCACGCATACGGCACGACCGGCATCATCACCGCCCTGTCGCTCGCCATGGCGCCGGTGCAGCCCTGGGTGGACCTGGTGGCCGGGTTCGACGACTTCGACGCTGCCGCGCGGTTCGGCCTGGCGCTGGGCCTAGCCGATGGCATCGCCAAAAAGCTGGTCACCGCCGTAGCGGCGCCGCTGCCAGAGACATTCCGGGGCCTCGACATCCCGGCCGGCCTCCACATCGTGCTGGCGATGGTGGCACGGCACGGCCTGGTGCCCTGGGACGACCTGCTGCGTGCCCACGGCGGCTGCGAGCTGCTGCGCGCAACGTCCGACGAGCCGGGGCGCACGCCCATCTACGAATACACTTGGAACCACACCACGCTGCACGCCTTACGGCGGGACAAAACGGTGACCTACTTGCAAAGCCTGTTTCCGGCGGATCGCCAGCTTGAGCTGGTCGCCGAGTTGCGTGCGGCTTTCCCGGACGAGCTTCTGACGCACCTGGAGTTCATCCGCGTCGGCGGGCGCGTGACGTGCAGCGGCCTGCCGGTGATCCGTTACACGACCGAAGCTCGGCTGGCGGAGATCGTCGCATTCCACGAGAGCCGGGGCGTGCTGATCGCCAACCCGCACTACTACACGCTGGAGGACGGCGCCGGCCACAAACGCGTCGGCGAGGCGCAGCCGGCCATGAAGGCGGACATGGACCCGCTCGCACTGCTCAACCCGGGTAAGATGCGCAGCTACACGCCCGCTGGCTGAACCTGACCCGGACAGGAGGCCGCATAGTCACCTATCATGATATCCTCGAGACCCCGGACATTGGCACTTGGAAGCGGCAGATGAGCAGGTCGCTCAGCAGCACTCGGAGGCGCCGGCGCCGAAATGGCCGGCGACGGCGCGTTCGAGCAAAGGCAACGCCTCAGCGAAGCCGTCTTCGGCCAGGAGTTTGGCGCGGAGGCTGCCCAGCAGTTCCGCCTTCAGCGCCGGGTGGTCGATGCCGGTCAGTTCGCCGTCCCGCACGACCGTTCGACCCGCGACGATAAGCTCGCGGATGTGAGACGCGGCGCCGCGGCAGAGCAGCAAGTCGAGCGGATCGACCCTGGGCCAGAGCGCGTCGGAGTCCAGCGCCCTCGCGTCCAGCAGCAGCACGTCGGCCGGCGCGCCGAGTGCGAGCGTCCCGCCTGCCCGGTTCGTGACAGTCAGGTGGCCCTCGGCAACGACCTGCAGCATACGCGCGCGGCTGACCACCTCCTCGAACCCCCAGCCGCGGTGCAGCGCCCACATGAGCCGCATCTCCGAAAGCGCATCATCGTCCTCGGCGAAGGCAAGGCCGTCGAGGCCCATCGCCACCCGGCAGCCGCGCCGCACCATCTCGCCCACCGGCGCGATACCCGAGCGAAGGCCGAGGTTGGACGCGGTGTTGACCGCAATGGTCACGCCGCGCTCCGCCAGCAGGTCCAGCTCTGCCGGCCGCGCCCAGGTGCAGTGCGCGAGCGTTAGCCGCGGCGATAGCAGGCCGAGCCGGTCGAGGTGGATAACGATGCCCTCCGGGTGCTGCCGATCCGCCCACTCGCGCTGGTACCGGGTCTCCAGCAGATGCATGTGGATGCGCCGGCCGTTGCGTGCGGAGGCCTCGGCGACCGCAGCCAGCAGCGCGTCGCTGCACCAATGCGGGGCCGCCGGCCCGTATTGCGCGTTCACCGTCGGGCCATCGATGCGGGCGGCGACGGCGTCCGCCAGCGCCACCTGCTCCGCCGGCGGCAGCGGCGTCCGCATCAGCCGCGCCGTGACCGCCGCACGCTGCGCCTCCGGCAGGGCGGCCAGCACCGCTTCGTGGTCGCCGTAAACCAGCGGGTTGCAGTCCCGCATCGCGGTGGCGAAACCGATCCGCAAGCCGATGTCGCGCGCCGCCCGTGCCACCTCGGCGGCCTCGTCGGGCAGCGGCATCGGCCCGTTGACCCGGGTGTAGTGCACCATGACGGCGCCGGCCCCGCCGAGCGCGCTGCGCCCTAGCGAGACGGCCGCCGAGACGTATGGGTCGGCCGCGGGCAGCAAAGCCAGCCGGTGCAGCCAGGTTTCGAGCGGCCGGCCGGCATTGCCGAACGAGGAGGCTGGCACCGGCCGCGCATGATCGTGCGCGTTGGCCAGCGGCGGCAGCGCCACGAGATCACCGCCCTCCCCCGCCTCCAGCCCGGCGATCCGTTCGCCGTCGAGCAGCAGCGTCAGGTTGCGCCGCACGCCGCCGTCCTCGATGGCGGCGGCAAGCTGGATGCGGCGCGTCAGGTGCGCGCCGCCTGGATGGTCCGGTCCGCGCGCGCGGGCAGGAAACCGCGGTTGAACACCTCGGCAGGCGCTGGGCTGCGCGGCAGGCCGAACACCTCGACCGTCTGGGCGATGGCGCGCGCGAGGCGCGCGTCGGCGAGGTCGCCGGCGCCGAGTTCCACGGCCTCCGGCGTCGCGATCACGGTACGCCAGGCATATTGGATGCGCTGGGTCTCGATGGGAACGTTGATGGTGGGCTCGATCCGGCTCAACACCCGCATGCCCTCGGTCGGGTCCCGCGCCACGTCGAGCATGGCGCGGTTGATCGCGGCGACTAGGCCGCGCACTGCCGCCGGGTTGTCCCGCAACAGGCGCGGGGACACCATGATGCCGTTTGAGTAGCTTTCGACCCCGCTGTCGGCGAAAACGAACCAGCGGAAGTCGCGGTCCGGGTTCTGCCGCATGCCGACTAGGTTGATGTAGCTGGTCAGCGTGAACACCAGGGAGCCATCGACCTGGCCTTGCATGAGCATCTGCTCCTGCAAGTTCGGCGCCATGTTGAGCACCTCGTTGCGTGCCGGGTCCAGGCCGTTGAGGCGCGCCCAGAGCGGGAAGATGCGCGTCGTCGCCGAACCCGCGGGGCCGCCGAGCTTCCGCCCGGCGAGGTCCGGGATGGTTTTGATGGCGCTGTCCGCCTTGACCACGATGGCGAACGGCACGCGGTTGTAGATTTGGTAAACCATGATGGGCTGCTCGCCCGGACGCGCCGCGGCCTGCTGGATGATCGCGGTCATGTCGCCGAAACCTGCGTCGTAGGCGCCGCCCATGATGCGGGTGACGGTGTTGGCGGACCCGTCGCCCTGGTCGATGGTGACGTTGAGGCCGGCCTCGCGGAAGTAGCCCTTCTCCTGCGCCAGGAAGTACCAGGCGTGCACGCCCTGGAAGCGCCAGTCCAGCGTGAAGCGGAGGGGGGTCAGCGCCTGGGCGGCGACGGGCGCGATACGGCTGGCGCTTGCCATCGCAGCCAGGGCGCCGATGGCGGCGCGGCGCGTGATCTGCATGGTGAAGCCCTCCTAAGTGGTGACGGCAAGCTCGGTCTTGCGGTGTGCCCAGCCGGTCACCCGCCGCTCGATCAGGGAGAAGATGACGTAGAGCGTGACCCCAAGCCCGGCCAAGATGAAAAGCCCGGCGAACACCAGGGGCACGTTGAAGGAGGACGAGGCGATCATCATGACGTTGCCGATGCCGCGATTGCTGGCGACGGTCTCCGCCACGACCGAGCCGACGAAGGCCAGCGTGATGGCGACCTTGAGCGAGGCGAAAAAGTAGGGCATCGCCCGCGGCAGCCCGACGTTCCACAGGATATCGAGCTTGGACGCCTTCAACGTCCGCATCACGTCCTCAAGCTCCGGCTCCACCGTGGCGATGCCGGTCGCGACGTTCACCACGATTGGGAAGATGCAGATAATCATTGCGGTCAGCACCGCAGGCACCGTGCCGGCGCCGAACCACAGCACGAAGATCGGCACGAGCGCCACCTTCGGAACGGAGGAGATGCCGACCAGCAGCGGGTAGGCGGTGTTGTAGGCGAGGCGGGAGGAACCGATGAGCACGCCGAGCAGGACGCCGATCCCCACGCCGAGCGCGAAGCCGACCAGGGTGGTGTAAAGCGTCTGCCAGGTGTGCGGCCATAGCGCCGGCCAGCGGGCAACAAGCTCGGCAATGATCTGCGTCGGCCGCGGCAGCAGGATGTCGGAGACCCCGCCCAGCAGGCAGAACACCTCCCACAGCACGAAGACGCCGAAGATGAGGGCGGCTGGGCCTGCCTTGTCCCGAATGGCGTCAGACACGGCGGTTCCCGTCAAGCTGCGTGACGGACGATGCCGGCGCCGCCGCGCGCCTGGACGATCAGGCCGCGAAGCCGCTGGACCAGCGCCATGAACTCCGGGCCAAAGGTCAGCTCCATCGCCCGCGGCCGGGCGAACTCGATGGCGCAGTCCTCCAGGATGCGGCCTGGGCGCGCGCTCATGACGCAGATGCGGTTGGCGAGGTAGGCCGCCTCACGCAGGTCGTGCGTCACCAGCAGCACGGTGGTGCCCCGGGAGGCCCAAAGATCCTGCATGATGTCCCACAGCTCCTCGCGGGTGAACTGGTCGAGCGCCCCGAACGGCTCGTCCAGCAGCAGCAGGTCGGGGTCGTGCACCAGGGCGCGGCACAGGTTGGCGCGCTGCATCATCCCGCCCGAGAGCTGCCACGGGAATGCGTCGCCAAAACCGGACAGGCCGACTTGCGCGAGCAGCGCCTCCGCCCGGTCCCGATACTCGCCGCGCCGCTTGCGCGCCCAGCCCTGGCGGAACGGCCGCACGATCTTCAGCGGCAGCATGACGTTCTGGCGCACGGTGAGCCAAGGCAGCAGGGTCGGGTTCTGGTACGCCATGCCGATCCGCACGTCCTCCGCGCCGATCTCGCGCCCAGCGACGAATATGCTGCCGGACGAGGGCTTCAGCAGGTCGCTGACCAGCTTCAGGATCGTGGACTTGCCGCAGCCGGACGGACCGACCAGGGCAACGAAATCGCCTTTCGCGACGCTCAGCCGCGTTGCCGCCAACGCCTGCACGGCCTTTTCGCCGCGGCCGAAGCGGACCGTCACGTCCTCTAATTGGATGAACGGCCTGGCCGGCCTGGAAGAAACCGGAGCCGCCGGCATCAAGGCGTGTTCCGCAGTCATGCCTGGTCCCCTGGTCCGACGAACGTCATAGCCGATCCATGCACAGCCGATGCCAGCGTCTGTTCGCGGTGGCGCGGCGTGGGCGCAGGCATGGACTGGATGGCGCTGACCTGCCTTCCCCAGCCGCGCGCCTCCCGCACCAGCGCCCGGTCCCGCTGAACGAAGCGGCCGCGGACCAGGGTATGCACGGGGGCGCCGGTCGTCGGCTTGCCCTCGAACGGGGTGATGCGGCCGCGGCTGTGCAGGCGCTCGGCGGCGATGACCTCGGCCCGCGCTAAGTCCACTACGGCGATGTCCGCGTGCGCGCCCGTCTCGACCCGGCCCTTCCAAGGCCACAGGCCGAACGCGCGCGCCGGCGCCTCCGCCGAGAGCCGCACGTAATGCTCAAGCGCGAGGCGTCCTGCGGCCACCTCGTTCAGCATCAGCGGCATCTGCGTCTCGACGCCGGGGAAGCCGCAATCGGCCTGCCAGATCACGTCCTTCATTTTCTCGGACGGCAGGTGCGGCGCGTGGTCGGTGGCGATCATGTCAATGAGGCCGCCCAGCAGCGCGTCCCAGATCGCCACGCTGTCGGACGCCTCGCGCACCGGCGGGTTGACCCGGATGACCGAGCCGAGGCGGGCGTAGTCCCCGGTGTCCAGCAGCAGATAGCAGGGGCAGGTCTCGCCCGTGACATCCACGCCGCGCGCCTTGGCGGCGGCGAGCGGCGTCAGTTCCGCTGCCGACGAGATGTGCAGCACATGGATGCGTGCGCCCGTCCACTCGGCGAGCACGGCCGCGCGGGAGACCGCCTCCACCGCCACGACCGCCGGACGCGCGGCGATATGCGCCAGGGAATCGTTGCGCCCTGCAGCTTCGAGCCGCGCCTGGCGCCGGGCCATGATCGAGGCGTCCTCCGCATGCAGCGAGATACGCAGGCCGGAGGGGGCGATGACCTCGAAGCCCTCCAGCATCGCCCCGGTGCTGGGCGAGGGCAGGTTGCCGAAGGTGTTGCCCATGAAACACTTGAAAGCGTTGACTCCGCCCTCGATCAATCCTGGCAGCTCCCCGATGTTGTCCTCGGCCAGCAGCCCGTAGATGCCGAAGTCCACGTAGGACTTCTGCGCCGCTGCCTGCTTTTCCCTCAACTCCTTCACGCTGCGGGTCGGCGGATAGGTGTTCGGCATCTCGAACACCGTCGTCGTGCCGCCCATCGCCGCAGCGGCCGACCCGGTTTCCCAATCCTCCTTGTGCGTGTAGCCGGGCTCGCGGAAGTGGACGTGCACGTCGATTGCGCCGGGCAGGACGTGGAGGCCCGTTATATCCAGGCGCTCCCTCGCGTCTGGCATCGCCGCCGGGGCGCCGACCGCGAGCACCAGCCCGTCCTTGATCGCCACGTCCGCCGTGAAGCGGGCACGGCCATTCACCACCGTGCCGCCGCCAAGCACCAGGTCCGCGATCATCCCGGCTCCCTCACAGCGCGGCCCAGCCACCGTCAACCGGCAGATCGACGCCGGTGATCTGCCGCGCCGCGTCGGAAGCGAGGAACAGGCAGGCGTTGGCCACGTCCGCATCGGTCGTGATGCGCCGCAGCGCGTAGTCGGCCGCATGGCGCTCCGCCGCTTCGGCCTCCGAAATGCCCAGGCGCTGCGCCATCTCGCGGCAGACCTTCTCGCGGAAGCGCGGCCCGTCCACCATGCCCGGCGCAACGCAGTTCACGTTGACGCCGTGCGGCCCGAGTTCCAGCGCGAAGGACTTGGTGATGCCGCGCAGGCCCCACTTGCTCGCGGAGTAGGCAAGCCGCCCAGCCCGGCCGCGCATGCCGAACGTGCCGCCCACGTTCACGACCTTGCCCGACTTCCGCGCCATCATGGCGGGGGCGACGGCGCGTATGGTGTTGAAGCAGCCGCGCATGTTGAGATCGACGATCTCCTGGAACTCTCCGGTCGTCGTCTGCGCGCCGGTTTTGCCGATGGGACCTGATCCGCCGGCGACGTTCACCAGGACATCGATGCGGCCGAAAGCCTCCAGCGCCGCCGCCGCCGCCGCTTCGCACATCCCGGCATCCGTCACGTCGCAGCGCACCGCCAGCGCCTCCGCGCCTTGCTCCCGCATTTCGTCCGCAATAGGGCCGACCGCTGCCATGTCGCGGCCGAGCAGCACGAGGCGGCAGCCCTCGGCCGCGAAGGCGCGCGTCATGGCGGCACCCATGCCTTTTGCCGGGCCGGTAATCATCGCGACGCGGCTCTTGAGGCCGAGTTCCAAGGCTACACCGCCACCTTCGTTGGACGTTCGACGAGGGGAGGCAGGAAGGCTCTGGAGAAAACCTCCTCCGGCGCCGGCCGGCGCGGCAACTGGTTTGCCTCCGCCAGAATGTCGATGGAACGCGCGAGACGCTCATCCACCACGTCCCCCAGGCCGACGCGCGCCACTTCCGGGTGGTTCATCTCATCCTGCACCGTCGCCACCAGGCGGTCGCGCTCGATCCGCGCGTTGATCAGGGGTTCCTTGCGCGCGACAGCGGCAATGGCGGCATCAGGCTCCCTCAGCATGTCCTGCGTGCCACGGTTGATGGCCCTGACAAGCCCGGCGACCGCCGCTGGGTTGTCCCTGGCCAGCGCACGCGAGACGACGACGGCGTTGGAGTAAAGGTCCAAGCCGAAGTCGCCGTAGTTGATCCAGCGGAAGGCAGCGTCGGCGTCGATGTTCACCAGGCGGGCGCTGAACCGGATGGTGTTGACGAAGCCGAACACGCCGTCCACCTGACTGCGGTTCAGCATCTGCTCGCGCAGGTTCGGCGCCATGTTGGTGAGGTTGACCTTCGCCGGGTCGATGCCGGTCAGCCGGGCGAAGGCAGGGAACAGCCGCAACGCGCCGTCGTTGGCCGGGCCGCCGATGGTGCGTCCTTCAAGGTCCTTCGGCGTGCGGATCGGTCCGTCGGCCTTGACCGCGATGGTGAAGGGCGGCCGGTTGAACATCATATAAACGCCGAGCGGAGCCTCCGACGGGCGTTGCGCCGCCAAGGCGATCGCCGCGTTGATGTCGCCGAAGCCTGCCTCGTAAGCGCCCGAGGCGACCTTGGTGATGGCAGCGGCGGAGCCATCCCCCTGGTCAATCGAGACGTCAAGCCCGGCCTCGCGAAAGTAGCCCCGCTCCTCAGCCAGGAAAAACAAGCCTTGCGGCCCCTGCCAGCGCCAGTTCAACACTAGCCTAATACGGGTAAGCCGTTGAGCTCTTGCCGGCATTACGCAGCCTGTCACGGCTCCAGCAATCAGCTCGCGCCGTCCAATCTTCAACGTCATTGACCGACCCCTTTTCGCCTAAGTCATGCCGACTGGTACTTAGCTCGCATCATTAGAGCTACCGGCCTGTGGCGCCGAGTATGCCGTTGAAAACGCGCGACCCTAACCTCGGCCAGCACCTCGGACCGGTTCACTTCCATGTGGGCACCTCCCCGGCTGCCGCTGCCACTCCCGAGTGCTCCAGGGCTGCCGCCACGCGCAGGCACACGTCCTCGCGCCATGGCGCCGCTACGACCTGCACCCCGAGCGGCAGGCCCGGCCCGGCGATCGGCACTGCTGCCACCGGCAGGCCGAGACAGGAAAACGGTTGGGTCAATAGGCCGAGCGACGCCCGCAGCGGCAGATCCTGGCCGTTGATATGGATTACCTTGGCCCCGAGCGGCGGCGCCGTGCCCGGCGTAGTCGGGGCCAGCAGAGCGTCGAACCGCCCGAATAGCGGCATAGTCCGCTCCCGAGCGAGGCGGCGATACCGCTGCGCTGCGACATACAGGCTGCCCGGCACCAGCGCGCCTGCGAGCAGCCTGTCCCGCACCTCGGGGTCGAACTCATTTGGCCGTGTCCGCAGCCGCCCGAGGTGCAAGGCCGCGCCCTCGACCGCGGTCACCACGTAGGCTGCCTGGCGAATCAGCGCAGCGTCGGGCATCTCGGCCGTACCCATGATCGGCAGCGCCGCCGCTGCCCGCTCCAGCGCGGCCCATGCCTCCGGTCCTGCATTGTCGTGAAAGTAGCCCCCGAGCACGCCGATGCGCAGCCCAGTGATGCCCAGCTCAAACCGCGCTGTCTCCACAGCCCGTCCAGCACAGGCCGGGTCGTCCGGGTCGGCCCCTTGCATCGCCTCGTAGGCTAGGCCCATGTCCTCCGCCGTGCGCGCAAGCGGACCCACGGTGTCGAGTGAGGCCGCGAACGGGAACGTGCCCGCGCGCGACAGCCGTCCAAAGGTCGGCCGCAGCCCGAACAGGCCGCAGAACGCGGCCGGCACGCGCACGCTGCCGTTGGTGTCTGAGCCGAGCGCCAGCGCCACCAGCCCGCCCGCGACGGCCGCGCCCGAGCCGCCGCTGCTGCCGCCTGTCATGTGGGTGCGGTCGTGCGGGTTGCGGCTCGGACCGTAGTGGACGTTCTCGCCGGTGAAGTCGTAGGCGTACTCACCCATATTAAGCGCGCCCACTAGCACGGCGCCGGCCGCCTCCAAACGCCGCACCACGAAAGCATCCACGGTCGCCGGCGGCAGGTTTTGGTTGATATGCGAGCCGGCCAGCGTCGGCAGCCCGGCCACGTCGAACAGGTTCTTGACCGTAAACGGCACGCCCGCGAGCGGCAGGTGACGCCCTTGCTGATCTACCCACGCCGCACGTGCACGAGCGCGCTCAGTCAGCACGGCGGTGAAGGCGCCCAAGCCAGCCTCACCGCTGCCGCCGCGCGCAGCGATGCGGGACAGGGCGCGCTCGACGACCGCGACGGCATCCACATGCCCGCCGCGGACTGCGCCCGCCGTGGCGGCGCTCACGGCGGTTCCGGCGGCCGATCGAGCGGCAAGGGATCGAGGGCGTCGGGCAGGCCGTCCGCAACCTCGCCGCCAAGCCGGAGCAGCAAGCGCAGATGGAACAGCACTGCCGCCTCCCAATCCGGCGCGATCGCGAAGCCAAGCGGGCCAGCGGCAGCAAGCAGCGGATCGGTCATGGGCTAGGTTCATGGCGTTCGCACCAATTTGCGCGCGAGCGGTCCAGATGCGAGGCTGCCCCACGATGACCGATGAAGCCCTGGTCCACCGCATCCCCATGCGCCACCCCGGCGACGTTTCCGGGGTGGAACACTTGATCGACCGCGGCGTGGTCCAAGCGGACCGTATCCTGGCAGTGCTGGGCAAGACCGAGGGCAACGGCTGCGTCAACGACCACACACGCGGCTACGCGGTGCTGGCGCTGCAGGCGATGCTGGCCGACCGGCTCGGCATCACGCGCGACGCGGTGGCCGACCGGATTGCCATGGTCATGTCCGGCGGCACGGAAGGCGCGCTGTCCCCGCACTTCACCGTGCTCTCGACCCGGGCGGCCCAGTCCGCGCCAACTGCCGGCAAAGCGCTGGCGATCGGCATCGCGCACACCCGCGCGTTCCTGCCGGAGGAGCTGGGCCGCCTGGCACAAGCTGACGCCACCGCCGACGCTGTGCGCCAAGCGATGCGGCAAGCCCTCATCGAGGATCCGTCCGACATCCACTACGTCCAGGTGAAATGTCCTCTGTTGACGACCGAGCGCACTGCCGATGCCAGGCAGCGCGGCATCCCGCCCGTCACCGAAGACACCTATAAGTCGATGGCCTACTCGCGCGGCGCGTCGGCACTGGGGGTGGCGCTGGCCCTCCAGGAGGCCGAACGGGGATCGCTGTCGGACAGCATGATCCTGCGGGATCTCGAGGTCTGGTCGGCCCGGGCCAGCGCCTCCGCAGGCATCGAGCTGATGCGCAATGAGGTTCTCGTGCTCGGCAACAGCCCGGCCTGGAGCGGCAGGATGTGCATTGCCCATGGGGTCATGGCGGATGCCATTGACCTCGACGCCGTTCTGGGCGTGCTGCGGCAGTTGGGACTGCCTCATGCGGGGCAGCTCGCTCGCGAGCACCGCGCTCGCATCCGTGCCGTGCTCGCCAAGGCCGAGCCTGGCAGTAAGGGCGAGATCCGCGGCCTGCGGCACACGATGCTGGACGACAGCGACATCAATGCGACCCGACACGCCCGCGCGGTGGTCGGCGGCGTCGTCGGCGCCGCCATTGGCCAGACCGACCTGTTCATCTCCGGCGGTGCCGAGCACCAGGGCCCCGATGGCGGCGGACCCATCGCCATTATCGCCGACATGGGCTGACACGGGAACGCCAAACAACGGCAAATTTCACTTTTGACTTTGCGTTGGATCGCGAACGCCGCCTCCGCCTGCGTGCGGTACAAAGCTGGTCCAGACCGGCTGCTCGCCATGCACCTCAATCCGGTCATAGACCTCGTTGAGTAAGCCGGCTGAGTTGCGGCCATCCACAAAAACCGCGGTAAATCCGGCAATGCCGGCCATCGTCGGTGCTGGATGGGTGGTGGAACGATGGGCGGGGCGTTGCGACATCAATGGATGGTTCCTCTGCCGCCCAAGCCAAGGCGGACTGTGCAGAGCGCGGACGCTATCGACGCTGAGTGTTGTGATCCAATGCTTGTTTGCGAGCAGGCTGTTGCGCAGACTGCAACACAAGATGAGGCATCTGCGCACCCTGACCTACATCGCCAACGTCGCACGGAGCGGCTCGATCCGCAGAACGGCGGAACAGCTCAACATCACGCCTTCGGCGCTGACACGTAAGATACAGGATTTTGAGCAAGAGCTCGGCACACCCATCTTCGAACGCACGGCGCAGGGCATGCGGCTGAACTCGGCCGGCGAGTTGCTGGTGCGGCACGTGCGCGACCAGGTGGCCGATTTCGAGCGCGTTCGGTCGCAGATCGCCGACTTGTCGGGCGTGCGGCGCGGCCACGTGGCGATCGCGTGCAGCCAAGCCTTCGTCGACCATGTCATGCCCGACGAGATCAAAGCCTATCGGGCCATTTTCCCGCTCGTGTCGTTCGTGGTGCAGGTGCGCGACCACGCTCATGCCGTGGCGGCATTGGTCGCACATGAGGCCGAGCTCGCCCTGATCCTTCAACCGCCGCCGGCGCCGGAGCTGCGGGTGCTGCTGTCCGGCCGGCAGCCGTTGTGCGCGCTGATGGGTGCGGCGCACCCGCTGGCCGGGTCAGGCCCGGTGCGGCTGCGCGACTGCCTATGCTTTCCGATTGCAATGCCGGACCGTTCGCTGGCAGTCCGTCACCTGCTTGATGCAGCAATCGTGCGCGCGGCGCTGGCGGTGACGGTCGTGGTTGAATCG
Organism: uncultured Acetobacteraceae bacterium; assembly: GCA_964242575.1. Lineage (GTDB taxonomy): Bacteria > Pseudomonadota > Alphaproteobacteria > Acetobacterales > Acetobacteraceae > JANPPS01. Next base: position 19,634 of record CAXTCN010000086.1, read on the forward strand.
GGGTCGCTCGAGTTCCTGCGCAACTACGTGCGCCGTGAGCAAGTGGTGTCGTTCCAGGTGCCGGGCGGCACTTCCGCCAATCAAACCGGGCTGGTTACGCGCGAGATCGATGGCCGCGACCTGGCGCCGGCCCAGGTCGTATTGGGTCACCTGCGCGGGCGCCGGCTGTCGGTCGCCGCCGCGAAGTTCGTCGATCAGATGTCGCGCAACTTCCATCAATATCACGGGCTGATGATCGACGGCTGACCGGGGCGCCGCTAGTTGGCGACGCAGACCAGCTTGCGCTCGGCCTGCAACGGCAGGAACTCGCGCGAGAAGACTTCATTGGATGAAGTGCCCAGGTAGTGTTAGCACTACCTGGGCACTTCCAGGTTTGACCGGCGGTCACCACCTTGCGGCTTGTTTGGTGTGAGGTGCACCCCTTTCAGGGTGTTGGTTTTCCTGGCGTGAGCAGTCGTGCGGTTGCGACT
>CAXTCN010000087.1:0-20056 GCA_964242575.1 uncultured Acetobacteraceae bacterium
CATCAGAGCCGCACTTCTGGATCAACGCATAACCGGAAATGGCCAAAGTCGAGCTAAGGCACACTGACGAACTCGCCATGAACCACGGGCCGCATGCACCCGTGCTGGCTATCGATGAAGCTGTACGTGCTCGGCGCTGAGTGTCGCCTGGTGCTCGAGCTCCGCATTGATCACGGCGCCGATCAGCACCGCGGCACTGGATACCCAGGCCCACAGCATGAAGCCGAGCACGGCGCCGGCCGAGCCGTAGAGCCAGTCGTAGCCGCCGATGTCCTGGACGTACCACGACACGACGCCGGAGCAGAGCAGCCATCCAAATGCCGCGACCGCCCCGCCCCAGCTCACCCATTCCCAAGCTGGGCAGGCCCGGTTCGGGCCGTGCCGGTAGACATGCGCGAGGGCGACGGACACCATGACGAGCAAGGCTGGCCAGCGCAGCAGATGGAGTAGCCAAGTGATGCTGCCATCCGCTCCGGCCTGGCTGCCGAGCGCCAGCGGCAAGGCCAGGACACCTCCAAGCGCTAACGCGATGAAAGCCACGGCGCCAAGCGCGACCAGCAGCGCGGTGCTGGTCGTGCGAACCAGGCTCCGGCTTTCCTGCACGCGGTAGATCAGGTTCAAGGCCCCGAACAGCTGCGCCGCCGCGGCCGTGGCACTCCAGAGTGCGGCTGCGGCAAGGCCGATGCCGAGCCCAAGCCGGCCACCGCCATGCGCCGCAGTGCGTCCCAGCACCTCGCCCACCATCTCCGATGCACCAGCCGGAAGCGAGCCGGCAAAGCCTTGAAGGCGCTCCGCGGCCATCACTGGATCTACTATCGTGCCGCTGAGCAGGACCAGGGAGGCGAGCGCCGGGAAGATCGCGAGCAGGGCGTAGAACGCCACCGCCGCCGCCTCACCCAGCAGGCGTTCATTGAAGACGCGCCAGACGCAACGCCGCAGCACCTGTCTCCATCCCCGGCCCGGGATAGGAGTGCGCATGGGAGACGACGCTCGTTGTGCTTCCAAAGGCAGCCTAACAGTAGGTTTGCGGAGTGCAGCGGTTCGGGTGCGCTTCGACGGCATACGTTCCGTAACGCGGCAGGATGCAGAACGGACGGCGGTTCAGCGAGGCGTGACGACTCAGTGAGGCACGGGCCGACCGTCGAGACGTCGGTCGCACGTGTCACGTTGCGATTGCCAGACCTGAGCACACCGGTGATGTCGAGTACATGATCGGCAAGCACGATCATAGGAGCAATCGGTCTGCCAGTAACAGGGGCAAAGCGCCGCGGTGTCTCATGTGAACAGGTCGATGTCCGTCGGTGCCGGCTCATGTGCTTTCGGTCGGAGTTTAAGGCGGTTGCGATCAGCTGGACCATGGCCGCGATCCGGAACGATTGCATATGACGGCGGCGTAGCCGTTGATGTGCTCGCGAACATTTTTCCCCGCACGGAGCTCATGACGACGTGGTGGTTGTCTGAACTAATCGCGCACTGACCCAATCGGCAGCACTCAGGCCCTTACATGAAGTTCCGCACGGGTGCCGCCGGGTGCCGTCTATCCATTTTCTATCAGCGCAGTTTATGAAGCCGGGCACGCTCTGCGAGCTGGACGGCCAGGATCGGATCCAGCGCCTGTCTCAATGAGCCTGTGCGGCGGCGTCGTCAGCAAGAGCCAGACGTGCCTTCCTGAGCGTGTCGGCCGAGGCCTGCATCCCTTCGCGCTCCCCCGCGTCGAGTTCCAGCTCGACAACGCGCTCCACTCCGTTCTTGCCCACGACGCACGGCGTCCCGAGATACACGCCCTCAATGCCATACTCGCCGCTGAGCAGGGCCGAAACGGCGAGAACCGCGCGCTCGTTGCGCAGCACCGCTTCGCAGATGCGCTGCACGCATAAGCCGATCGCGTAAGCCGTGTGCCCTTTCCGCTTCACCACCTCTGGCGCGGCACGGCGGACCTGGTCGAGCAGGTCGGCATAGTCTGGAAGCAGCCGCGCGCCGGGGTAGCTGCCGAGTTTGACCCCCGCGACCCGCGCGCCACTCCAGACCGCGATCTCTGAGTCTCCGTGCTCCCCGATGACGAAAGCTTCGACCGCGCGCGGTTCGAGGCCTAGTTCCTCGCCCAGCAGCCCTCGCAGGCGCGCCGTGTCGATGAGCGTGCCGGTCCCGATCACTTGGCCAGCCGGCAATCCGGACTCCTCCTGGGCAATGTGCGTAAGGACATCCACGGGGTTCGACGCCACGATCAGGACGCCCTTGAAGCTTTCAGCACGGAGCCTGCCGGCGATGTCGCGGATGATTGCAGCGTTCTGGCCGAGCAACTCGAGCCGGGAAACGTTTGGATCGTTGGTCGCTGCCCCTGCCGTAACGACGACGATCGAACTTTCCGCCGCATCGGCGTAGTTGCCGTTGATGACCTTGATCGGCGGTTTCATCGGCACCGAGATGGCGTGCTGCAGGTCCATCACCTCGCCCTCGGTTTTCTCCGATGAACGGCCAACCAGGACCAGCTCGCGAATGAAGTTGCTCTGGATCAGCGCATACGCGCTCGCCATTCCGACATGGCCACAGCCGATGATGCAGACGCGGTTCGCATGTGTGGCAGGAGCCGACGTGTCCATCGATGTCGAAACCTTGGATTGTGGGCCGTTGTTCGCGGTGTCGTTCATGGCAGTGTTGTGCTCGCTTTTAGGGTGCTGGAGACGGGGCATGGCCAGACGTGCGCGGATGGTTTGATGGCGAGTGCAAGCAGGGAGGGTAGCGGTGGGACTCTCACTCGGCGCTCGACGTGCTCGTGTCTTCGAGACGGTAGGGGTCCGACTCTGTCGCAGGCGTGCATCCATCGCTCTTGCCCGAGGACTACGCCGGCCCGCTGGCACCGGCGGAAGCGGGCCGCTCAGCCCTGAACGGCTGTGCGTCCTGCCTCCACCACGGCCCGGACTGTAATGCCGAAGTGCTCGTAGACTTCGGCGATCTTGCCGGACATGCCGAAGGTGCTCATGCCGACAAAGCCGCCTTTACGGCCGACATAGCGGTCCCAGCCCAGGCGCACCTGCGCCTCAACCGCCACACGGGGCGCCGTGCCCAGGACCTGGTCGCAGTAGGCCTTATCCTGCTTCTCGAACAGCAGCCAGCAAGGCATCGACACCACCGCAGTCGGGATGCCCTCGACCTGCAGCATGGCCCGCGCCTCGACCGCAAGGTGTACTTCTGACCCAGTGGCGAGAATGGTAAGCGCCCGCACGCCGTCGTCCGCCTCGTGCAGCACGTAGGCACCGCGGGCCGACCGGTTCTCCAGCCCTGTGCCGGCTCGCAACAGCGGCAGCGGCTGGCGCGACAGGGCCAGTACTGCCGCGCGCCGGTCGGCGTCGAGCACGCACTCCCAGCACTCTGCCGTCTCGACTGCGTCAGCCGGACGATATACCGCTAAGTCCGGGATCGCCCGCAGCGCTGCCATATGCTCGACCGGCTGGTGCGTCGGCCCGTCCTCGCCGACGCCAATAGAGTCGTGCGTCATGACAAAAATCGTGCGCACCTCCATCATCGCCGCCAGCCGGATGGCAGGGCGGCAGTAGTCACTGAAGGTCATAAAGGTGCCGCCATACGGGATCAGGCCGCCGTGCAACGCCAGGCCGTTCATGGCCGCCGCCATGGCGTGCTCGCGCACGCCGTAGCGGATGTAGGAGCCAGCATGGTCGTCCGGAGTGACGTCTTTCTGTCCCTTGGCCTTGGTGTTATTGGACGGCGTGAGGTCGGCCGAGCCGCCGAGCAGCTCCGGGATAGCCTGGACCAGACGGTCCAGCACCTGCCCGCTCGCCGCCCGGGTGGCGAGCGGCTTGCTGCCGGCAAAGCCAGCTTTGACGGCGTGCAAAGCCTCGTGCCAACCGGGCGGCAGCTCACCCCGCATGCGGCGCTCCAAGTCCACCCGCTTCTGCTCCGGTGCAGCTGTGAGGCGCTCGGCCCATGCTGCCCGGTCCGCCTGTCCCCGGCTGCCGACCGCGCGCCAAGCCGAGAGCAGCTCGGGCGGGATCTCGAAAGGCGGGTAGGGCCAGCCAAGCCGTTCCCGTGCGCCGCTGATCTCCTCTTCACCCGGCGCATCGCTGTGCGCCTTGGAAGTGCCGGCCCGGGTCGGCATGCCCTGGCCGATCACCGTGCGGCAGGCGATCATCGACGGCTGGCCAATGGTTCCTTGGGCGGCGACAATCGCGTCGCGGATCTGGTCGGTGTCGTGGCCGTCGATCTCCTGGACGTGCCAGTTGCAGGCGCGGAAGCGCGCTGACTGGTCGTCCGACACGGCAAGCGAGGTCGCGCCGTCGATCGAGACGGAGTTGTCGTCGAAGAACACGATCAGCTTGCCAAGCTTAAGATGCCCAGCGAGCGAGATGGCCTCGTGGCTGATGCCCTCCATCAGGCACCCGTCGCCGACGAACACGTAGGTGTGGTGATCCACCAGCTCTGGTCCGAACTCCGCCGACAGGATGCTCTCGCCGAGCGCCAGGCCGACTGCGTTGGCGAGGCCCTGGCCGAGTGGTCCGGTCGAGGTCTCGATACCTGGGGCATGCTTGTACTCGGGATGCCCCGGCGTCTTGCTGCCGACCTGGCGGAAGCGCTTGAGTTCGTCGAGCGTCATGTCCTCCACCCCGGTCAGGTAGAGGAGCGCGTAGAGCAGCATCGAGCCGTGGCCGTTGGAAAGCAGGAAGCGGTCGCGGTCGATCCAGTCGGGCGCGGCGGCGTCGAACTTCATGAAATCGCGGTAGAGCACCGCGGCGATGTCGGCCATGCCCATCGGCATGCCGGGGTGGCCGGACTTCGCGCGCTCCACTGCGTCCACCGCAAGGAAGCTGATGCAGTTTGCCAGCCGGCGCAGCTCGGGGTCCCTTGGCTGCGGCACCGGCACCGCTTTTGGATGAGCGTCAGGCAGAGTGTCGGCGGTGCTCATCAACGTCATCCTTGGTGGTGCAGGCGTGAGGGAACGTCCGGACGGTGCCCATGGGGTAGGGTGCCGGTTCCTTCTCGGGCCCTAACAGGCTCAAACCTGGCGAGTTCCAGGTCGGCTCCCGCTTCCGGACAAACCAGCAAACAACCTGCAGGAATGCCACCGCTCCCAGTGTCTCTGGTCACATCAAAGTAGGAGGCTATACGCAGCCCGACTGATGGCAGCCCTCTTACCCCAGCACGAACGACTTGCTCCGCCGCGGATCACGATCGTGCCCCGCTTGCTGACTGAAGCGGTGCTCCAGCCGCGGGGGAGGCATCCTGGCTTCCGTCGCTGCTCGCTGGCGTGACGGCGCCGGCAGGCATGACCGAGGCTCCTGCCTTCTCCAACTGCGCCGTCACCGAGGCGATCAGCTCGTCCCAACTCTTGGCGAACGATGCGATGCCTTGCGCCTCCAGGGTGTCGGCCACGTCCGCCATGTCCACCCCGACCCGGCGCAGGTCGCTCAAAACCGCACGGGCGGCCTCGTAGCTACCCCGGACCGTGTCGCCACGCACCTTGCCGTGGTCGGCGACGGCCTGCAGCGTGGCCTCCGGCATGGTGTTCACCGTATCCGGCGCGACCAGCTCGACGACGTAGCGCGTGTCGTCGAACGCCTTGTCTTTCACTCCCGTGGAGGCCCATAGTAGCCGTTGCGGCCGAGCGCCCTTGGCGGCCAGTGCCTGCCAGCGCGGGGAGGCCAACATCCGTTCGTAAAGCTCGTAAGCAAGACGCGCATTGGCGATGGCAGCCTGCCCGCGGAGCCGTGCAGCTGCTGCGGTGCGGTCCTCGCCGTTGCCGCGGGGAGCGAGCTCACTGAGCCTGCGGTCCGCCTCGGTATCGACCCGGCTGACGAAGAACGACGCCACGCTCTCGATGCCTTCCAGGCTGCCCCCGGTGGCCGCTCGCTGCTCAAGGCCAGCCAGGAAAGCTTCGAGCACGGCTTCGTAACGCTCCAGCGAGAAGATCAGGGTGACGTTGACCGAGATCCCGTCGGCCAGCGAGGCCGTGACCGCCGGCAGCCCGGCCAGGGTCGCCGGTATCTTGATGAACAGGTTGGGCCGATCCACCAGCCACCACAGGCCACGCGCCTCGGCCGCGGTGCGTTCGGCGTCGCCGGAGATGCGCGGGTCCACCTCGATCGATACCCGGCCGTCCCGTCTGTCGGTGCGGTCGTAGACAGGACGCAGGATATCGCACGCGGCGCGCACGTCCCACGCCGTCAGCAGCCGCAGCGTCTCGCCGATGGCGGTGCCACGCAGCGCCAGGTCGCGGACCTGCTCCTCATAGCCTGATCCCGACGCAAGCGCCTTGGCGAAGATCGTCGGGTTGGTCGTGAGGCCGACGATGTCGCCCTGCTCGACCGAACGGGCGAGGCTGCCGGATTGAATGCGGGACCGGCTCAGGTCGTCGAGCCAGACGGCTACTCCAGCCGCAGCGAGTTCTTGCAGAGCTTGAGCCATGTTGGCCTCCTGTTATGGCGGCTCCGCCTCTTTGAGGACGCGGGAAGGCCGGTGGAGTTCAGCGTGAGTGGGGGCTTGCCGTCGACGGGTGCCTACTCGTCCGCGACCTTCGGCGTGCTTGCCATCCCGACGAGGCGAAAGGCGAGTGCTGCGACCGCGCCGCCCAGCAGTGGACCGAGGGCGTAGAAGAACCAGACTGGAAACGTGCCGGATACGATCATCGGTCCGAGGGCGCGCGCCGGGTTGCCGGCCCCGCCGCTGACCGGGCCGCCAAGAAGAACGCCGGCCGCCAGCGCGAAGCCGATCGCCACCGTGGCCGTCCCCGGCGGGACACGCTTGTCCGTGGCCGTCGAGATCACCGTGAAAACCAAGATGAAGGCGATCAGCGCCTCGACGAGCAGCACCTGAAACGCGCTCGCCCCGTTCACCGGCGCCGGCGCGCCCAGGTGCGCGTCGACGTAAGCCCCGGGGCCGTAGGCGGCCCAGACGACAATGGCTGCGATGACCGCGCCGGCGAACTGCGCCAGGACGTAGCCGGGCACATGACTCCAGGGGAACTTGCCCGCGACCGCGAGGCCGAGCGTGACCGCAGGGTTCACGTGTGCGCCGCTGACCTGCCCCAGCGAGCCGACGATCGGGACAAGGATCAGTCCGAATGCCAGCGCGACCGAAAGCGAGTCATACGCAGGCCCGGCAGTTCCCTTGCCGAGCACGGCGGCGGTCGCAACGGCGGTTCCCACCAGCACAAGCAGGAATGTGCCGATGGCCTCGGCTGTGCAGGCAAGCAAGAGGTTGCTTGATTGCGAGGCGGCCGATCCCGGCTTGCCCCCGGGGAGCGGATCGAGTGGCATCACCTCTCCTATCGAGCTTGCCCGCTGCCACCGAGCATATTCAAGAACAAGTCTGGAAGCAGCAATGCGTTGCCGGACATATGGGTAAATCCACCGAGCAGCTGATTGAGATGATCCAAGATGAACTCCCTAATGTGATCCAATCAAGGATCGTAACTGATGTTGTGTGAGTCGTACTCATCCGGCCAGGGTCGCGGCGGTATGTGGTTAAGCCGTGGCGACCGTGCTCGAAGCAAATTACATCTGTTTCCAGCATCAGCCCATCTAGCCGTGACGCGGGCTGGTCGGTGATCCGGTGCGGTCTTGAGAGGATGAATACGCAACGTGGATGCCTCTCATTCAGCAACGTCGTTCCTTCTCCTAAATCCGTGCCGTCCTGCCCGTCATGATTTTGGTCTCAGTGCGAGGCGCGCCGATGCCGCCGCCGATCCATGCCGCCAGGGCGCCGAGCGCCAGGGCGACGAAGCCCAGGATGCCCGCGGTCGCGACGCCCTTGCGGGTCGCCTCGGCCGCCTGCTGCGTCCGCTGCTTCACTTGCTCGGCGGCCTGCCGGGCCTGCTGCTCGGCTTGCGTCAGCCGGGTGCGGGCCTCGTCCGGGCTGATATTGGCCGCGCGTGCCATGCTGTCCACGGCACGGTCGCGCGCCGCGTCTGCCGCCGCCTTGTCGCCGTTCACGCTGGCCCGGACATACGCCAGCACGTTGTCCTGTGCGCTCTGGGCGTCGTTCGGGTTGACCAGCCGGCGGGCCTGCGCCGTCAGCGCGTCGCCGTCCGTGTTCTGCGCGATGCCGGACACCGCCGACGCCGCGCCGCGTCCGGCCGCGCCGACCGTGCTGCCGAGCGCGTTGAACGTGCCGCCGATGATGCCGCCCAGCGTCGAGGTGAGCAGGTAAAACAGCACCAGCGTGGCCGCGCACCAGGCCACCAGGCCGTGCCAGCGCGCCGTGTTGTTATCCGATGTGCCGCACAGCCGCCCGGCGACGATGCCGCCCACTAGCGAGGCGATGATGCCGGATAGCGTCCACCATATGCCAGCCGTCAGCGAAAATCCGCTGGCAGTCGGGTTATCGCCGGTGTTGGCCGCATCCAGCGAGGAAGCGCCGATGCCGAGGCCCAGGATGTTCAGCAGGAGCTGCGTGACCAACGCGGCTGCGACGCCTGCAAGGATCGCGCCCCACGACACCCGGTTGCGCAAATGCGTGCGGTGGTCATCAGGGCTGACGATCTCGGTGGTGCCGACTGTGGCGCCGACATTTGTGGACAGGTTCGGGGTCATTGCCATGGCTGGAGCTCCTAGCGGTGCATCAGGCGGGCAAGGACGTAGCCGACGCCGACCGCGGACAGCAGGGCCACCATCGGCTGGTCCCTCAGCAGGCTGTCGATTTGGGTACCGATTGTGTCGGCGGCGTCCCGCGCGGTGTCCTTGGCGGACCCATAGGCATTCTGCAACTGGCCGGACGCCTGGTCCATCTTGCCTTCGGCTTGGGTTTTGGCATCCCCCGTCAGGCCGCCGACGGCGTCTTTAAGCTTGCCGCCGATGTTGCCCGCCGCGCCCTTGATCCGGTCCTCGTCCATGTTTCGCTCCATAACGCTGTCGGACGTGCCGAAATGGCTGATCCTATGTAAGAGCCTCCTAACGCCCACAGTGCGATTAGTTCCTGTCACGAAAAGTCAGCCTGTGAGGGATTGCCCATCCTCAAAGGCTCTTGGGATCGTCACGGGACGGTGGCCGCTGTCGTTCCGGTGCAACTCAACCGGAAAGAGCGCCTTACATGTGCTTCCGCCTTGAATGAAGCACACCAGGAGCGCTAGCCCATGCCGAAAGCCGTGATCTTTGATGTGGACGGCACCCTGATCGATTCCGTGGACCTGCATGCAAAAGCTTGGCAGGACGCGTTTCGTGAGTATGGCCGCGATATCCCGTTTGGCGACATCCGTGGGCAGATCGGCAAGGGCGGCGACCAACTGATGCCGGTGTTCCTGGGCGATGACGACATCGAAGCCTGGGGCGAGGAGCTTGAGGAGCGCCGTGGGGAAATCCTGAAGGAACGCTACTTGCCACAGGTCAGGGCGTTCCCTGGCGTCAGGGCCTTGTTCGAACGTTTGCAGGCGGCGGGCCTCCGCATCGCCCTCGCATCCTCCGCCAAGGAGGACGAGCTTGAGACCTACAAGAAGGTCGCGAACATCGAGGACCTGATCCACGAGCAAACCTCGTCCGACGACGCCGAGAGCAGCAAGCCGCACCCGGACATCTTCCTTGCCGCCCTGGACAGGCTGGGCAACCCCGACCCTCGGGACGTGCTTGTGGTCGGGGACACGCCGTATGACGCGGAAGCGGCGCAGAAGGCAGGCCTGCGCACCATTGGCGTGCTGTGCGGCGGCTTCCCAGAGGACAGCCTGCGAGGTGCCGGGTGCATCGCCATCTACCGCGACCCGGTCGACCTGCTGGCTCAATACGATCAGTCGCCGCTGGCCAAGGGGCCTGCGTTGTGAGGCTCAGCTCAGTCCTACCGTTCCATGGGCGGCGCTGTTGGAGAGCATGCAAACCTCTGGGGGATGATCAGGCCGCTGCTGGCAGGGCTTGGTCATTGTTTGCCGGACGCAAGCCGGGGTGGCGTCGGCGAAGGGCGTCCTTGCGGGTTCCGTTCAGCACGGCCGTGCGCACGTCGAGGAAGGGCTGCACTGTGGCCTGGCTCCAGCGCATCTGCTGCTTCCTCATCCTGCGCCAGGCAATAATCCCGCCCGCCGCATTCTCCACGAACGAGGCCGAGATCGGCTCGCCTCGCCGGCGCCGGGCGGCGTAGTGCACCAACACCGCCTCGTTGCGCTCGAGGTAGCCCAGCAGCCCGGCGACGTGCCGCCGCAGCGCGTTCGCGCCGGCCCCGTCGCGCACGGCCTTGCGCCCCGCCCAGCGGCACAAGGCCCCAAGCTTGCGCCGGCATCCCGGCCAGCCTCCGTGCCACAGGCGCCATCTTGCCCGCTCCAGGCCATGGACCGCCGTGCCAGCGAGACGTGCGTCGGCGGTCGTGCCCGTGCGCGTAAAGGCAAAGCGGTGCTGGCCATTATCAGCATCGATCACCTTGGCCGCGACCACCTCGAAGTGGCGGCCTTCACCCCGATGTCGGTTCCGGACGTAGCCGCCATCCAGGCCGACCACGACGGAGCCCGACGCCGACGCCCCGGGTCGCTTCGACGGCTCGGCCATGCGCGCCTGCACGACCTCCGAGCCGACATGCAACGTCCTGTTGCGCACAGTGCTGGCGTGCTGTGCTGCGCCCAGCGGCAACAGCTCGGACAGGGGGGCGGCGACCTTGCCGAACGGCAGCAACGTCGCATACCGGGCCGTGACGTAGGCCAACTCGGGCGCGGCCACAGCGCCGTTGCCGAGGGCAAGAGCCGCCCAGCTTCTCGCCCCTCCCCGGCCCTAGCAGGGGCAGGCGAGCAGCTGCCGCGCGCGTACCGGCCCGTTGCCGAACAGGGAACGCAACGTCGCCCCGTAGTGGCCCTTGTTGGCCAGCACTCGCCCGCACGCCTCGCATGTGCGCGGGCACTCGCTCAAGGCGGTCACCTGCGTCGGCACGATCTGGGCCCGCAGCACCGCCGTGAGCCGCTTCGCCTCGTCCAGCCGCAGCCCGAGTTCGGCCAAGCCTGCCTCGGTGCCGCGCTCAACGCGTGCGACCTCGACCTTCGTCACCACCCCGGGCCGCAACCCCGTCACCAGCCTCACACGTCACCCCAGCTTCGCCACTCCCCCAACCTCGTCTCGTGATCCCAGAACCTACCCGGCCGGCGACCAGCTCCCCACGGGTTTGCCTGCCCTCCCCGGAGAAGGGCGACCATTTGGCGTCGTTGCGGCGGCAAGCCGTCCTGGCCAGGTTCGGGGAGCTCGCGCTGCGGTCCGACAACCTGGACGAGATCCTGATCGAGGCCTGCCGCCTGGTCGGGGATGCCTTGGGCACCGATCTCGCCAAGGTCATGGAGCTGCAAGCGGACGGAACTTCGTTGTCAGTGCGTGCGGGCGTGGGCTGGAAGCCCGGCGTGGTGGGCGAAGTGATGCTCGAGGCCACCGACCACAGCTTGGAAGGCCATGCGCTTCGGACGGGAGAGCCGATGATCTCTCCCGACATCGCGACGGAAAACCGGTTCACCTACCCGCCGTTCCTGATCGAGAACGGCGTCAAGGCGGTGGCCAACGTCGTCATCATCGGCGGCCAGGACAGGCCGCCGTTCGGCATCCTGGAAGTTGACAGCCGCACGCCCCGCCAGTTCACCGGCATCGATACCGCGTTCCTGCGCAGCTACGCCAACCTGCTCGCCGCCGCGGTGGACCGCCTGCGCGTCTTGGGCGAGGCGCGCGATGGGGAGACACGGCTCCGTCTCGCCCTCGATGCCGCCGACATGGGAACGTGGGATTTGGATCTGATGCACGGCGGCGCGCACTGCTCGCCCCGGCACGACCGGATTTTTGGCTACCCCGATCCGACGCCCGAGTGGAATTTGGCGACCTTCCTGGACCACGTGCTCGTAGAGGATCGCCCGACGGCCGAGGCGGCCTTTCTCGACGCCATGACCACGGGCGACCTGGCTTTCGAGTGCCGGATCACCCGCGCCGATGGGGTGCTGCGCTGGATTGCCGTCAAGGGCCGGACCGACTTCGCCGGCTGTTCCGGCAGCAACGATCCGGTTCCCGTCCGCATGGTCAGCGTCGTCCGGGACGTGACCGCGAACCGGCAGGCGCAGCAGCTTCTGCGCCGTCACTATGAAAGGATTGAGGAGCAGGTGGGCGAGCGGACCCGTGCCTTGGCGGATGCCAACAAGCAGGTGACGCGGGAGATCGAGGGACGGGAGCAGAGCGAGGCGCGGTTCGCCGCGGCGTTCCGGCTGGCTCCGGTGCCGATGATGGTCAGCCTGGTGGATGGCTTCCGCATCCTCGACGTGAACGAGGCGTTCGTCGGAACCCTCGGCCACACGGTCGCCGAGACGATCGGCCGCACCGCCGACGACTTGAAGCTGTGGGGCACAGCGGCGGCGCGTCGCCGCTTCGAAGATGATGTTCAGGCAACCGGCCGCGTTCGCAACCAGGACGTCCGGCTGCTGACCAAGACCGGATGGCTGCTGGACTGCCTCACCTCGGCCGAGATCGTCACCATCGCGGGGGAGCGGTGCGTCCTGTCCGTCCTGCAGGACATCACCGAGCGCAAGCGCTCAGAGGCCGAGCTGTTCGAGGCGATCGAGGCGGTGATGCAGGACACGTCCTGGTTCAGCCGCACGATCATCGAAAAGCTGGCGCATCTCCGCCACCCCGAGCGCACGGAGGCGGCGCGGACCGAGCTGGCCGACCTCACACCTCGGGAGCGGGAGGTGCTGGGCCTGCTGTGCCAGGGCATGAACGGAGACGGCATCGCCAAGGCCCTCAGCCTGTCCCGCAACACTGTCCGCAACCATCTCGCAACGCTGTATGGGAAGATCGGCGCGCATGGCCGCAGCGACGCCATCATATGGGCGCGCGAGCGGGGCTTCACCGGATCCAGGGAGCGGCCATACCGCTCATGACGTTGGCGTGATCCCGCTCGTTCTTGAGCAAAGGACCAGTGCGTCTAGTACGGCCGCATCTGTGCGCACGCACGGCATCGGGCCTACGACGTGGCTCTCGATGTGACGGTCATCTCCAAGCTTCGCGCATACCCTTGGTCCTCGCCGGTGCGTCTCGTGCCCTTCTTGGGGCTGAAGGGACCGATTGGACACCGAATGGATCAAGGCTGCCGCAGCACAGGTCAGGACCACGATCAGACAGGCCGCCGACAGGGTCAGTCGGATTGGCAACAGCAATGCCGAGCGCACGCCCCGGCCGGTTCTGGACGACCTGCCCGGCCACAAGGACCAGCCCGGGGACAAAAGCCCCGGGGAGGATACCAACTAAGGCCGGGGACAACGTGTCCCGGTGCCAGCCCACCGACTGCCCGATGCCCCGTGCCGTGTCTCAGTTCACCCCTAGAAGCCCAACCCCGTAACCGGAACAGGCGGAACCCATGCCAGTCATGACGGAGCCCGACCCCAGCACATTGACACTGCCGCTGTATGCCGAGGCGCTCGTGGTCGCTCGGCGCAAGATGCACCGCACCGTCCGCGTCGCCACCGTGACGCACGAGCACGAGCAGCTCGTCGACGAGGCGCTGACGCATGAGCGGGTCGAAGTCGAGCGGGTGCCGATCGGCCGCACGGTGGAGGCCGTGCCGCCCATTCGGGAGGAAGGTGACACGACGATCCTGCCCATGGTGGAGGAGGTCGTCGTGGTCGAGCGGCGGCTGGTCCTCAAGGAGGAGATCCGCATACGGTGCCTGCGCAGCACGGAGCGGCACCAGGAGGTCGTGCTGCTGCGGACGCAGGACGCCGTGATCACCCGCGCCGAGGCGGCGTCACAACCAGCTGACGACGTCCGCCAGCCGCTCGGGACTGAACGCAATCCTACCCAGGAGCCAAACCTATGACCGAAGAAACCATCGTCGCCATGTTTGACACACCCGCTCACGCCGAGGCAGCCATCCGCGACCTCAAGGCGGCCGACGTGCCGCCTAACGCGATCAGCAGTCACGCCCAAAACAGCACGGCTAGCAGCACAGCGGCCGCGCCCGCCCGCGAACCGGGCTTCTGGGCTAGCCTGTTCGGCGGCGAGTCGACCGACTCCGCGGTGTATGACCGCAGCGTCGCGAGCGGCTCGACCGTGGTCACGGTCAAGGTGCCCGAGCAGCACAAGAACCGGGTCATCGAGATCCTGGAGCAGCACGACCCGATCGACTTCGACGACCGCGCCGCCAGCTACGGCACGACGCAGACCACCATGGCCGCGGTGCCTGTCGCCACCGCGCCGCTGCCCAAGGCTGCGGCGACGGCCGTGCCGGTCGCGACAGCAATTGGCGACGACACCATCAAGGTCATGGAAGAGCACTTGGTGGTCGGCAAGCGTGCGGTGAACAGAGGCGGCGCGCGTGTGCGCAGCTACGTGGTTGAGACGCCAGTGGAGGAGCAAGTCTCCCTGCACAGCGAGACCGTGCACGTCGAGCGCCGCCCCGTGACGGACGGCCGCCTCGTGACCGACGCCGACTTCCACGAGCGTTCGGTCGAGATGCAGTCGGTCAGCGAGGAGGCGGTCGTGGGCAAGGAGGCCCGCGTCGTCGAGGAGATCTCGCTGCACAAGGAGGCAACTGATCGCGTCGAGACGGTGCGCGACACCGTGCGCCAGACCAAGGTCGACGTCGAGCAGGTGCCGGCCGTCGAGACTGCAACCACGACCACCACCACGGCCACGACCAAGCCCGCTGCCGCTGCGTCGATCCCGGTCCCTCCTCTCAGCTCGAAGCGCTGAGCCTTCGCTGCAACCGTCTCGGGTGCCCTCGCGCATCCCGGATCGGACGCCGACCTGGCCGCCATCGCTGATCGATGGCGTCCGGCACATCATGTTGCAATCGACGGCCCGCGATCGGGCCACATACAACAGGAGAATAGACCATGGGTCTTCTTGATTCAGTCCTCGGCGGCTTGATGGGCGGCGGCGCAGGCGCGTCCTCCCCGATGGGCGGCGTCCTTGGCAGCCTGCTGGGCGGCGGGCAGTCCGGCGGCATGGGAGCAGGCATGGGCGGCGGCGGCCTTGGCGGCCTGATGTCGCAGTTCCAGCAAGGCGGGCTGGGCCACATCGCGCAATCCTGGGTCGGCAACGGTCTGAACCAGCCAATCTCCCCAGAGCAGCTGCATGGCGTGCTCGGCGCCGACCAGGTGCAGAGCATGGCCAGCCAGGCCGGCATGCAGCCGAACGACTTCCTGTCCCAGCTCAGCCAGCACCTGCCGGAGGCCGTGCACGGCATGACGCCGAACGGCCAGCTGCCGGACGAAGGCACGATGTCGGTCTGAGCCGAAGCCGCCCAGACTTCTGCTGTGGGCGCGCTGGCGCTGGCGTCAGCGCGTCATTGCACACCGAAAGTCATCACCATGGTCAACCGCACGGTTGCGGCGCTCGTCGCCGCCACGTTCCTCAGCCTGCAAGGCCTGCCAAGTGTAGCCCTGGCAGAAAACCAGATGGGCTACCAATTGCTGTCCGCAGGGCGGGCGGCAGGGCTTCCCCGCAACGGCGGCGCGCTTGGCATGGACATCGGCCGGGCACAACAGATCAATGAGGGCGGCATGACGTTCGACCTGCTGCGGGTCAACGGGGTCCGGCGCGGTTCGCCCGGCGCCCAGGCAGGGTTCAACGTCGGCGACCAGATCATCGCGGTCGATGGCCAAGTGTTCCAGACTGTCGCAACGTTCGCCGCCTATGTGGGCTCCTTGCAGCCGGGCCGGCAGATCGCCGTGGACTACATGCCCGCCAACGGCGGACCGCAGCAGGCGCAACGCGTGGCGGTCACGGTCGGCGCAGGCGGTCGAGCCGTCCCCGCGCAAGCCGAGGAGCAAACCCGCACCGGCATGTCCACCGGCAGCAAGCTCGCGATCGGGGCCGGCGCGGCGGCGCTGTTCGGCTGCTACAAGCTCGGCTGCTTCAACCGCTCCGCGTCACAGCCCGGCAACGCCGCCGGAGGCCGCAGTCAGTTCCGCTGAATGCCCTCCGGCCAAGGCGCGCTTTCGGCAACGCGACACGCTTGTCCCTCTCGTCTGCCTAGCAAGTAGATAGGGGGTGACACCGAGGCGGGGTCGGTAAGGTCAGACCGACCCTGCAAGTCTTTACGCCTACAAACAACGAAGGAACGCCAATCATGAAGACGCTGATCGTAGCATTTGCCATTCTGGGCGCCGCTCCGGCGCTTGCGCAGAACTCGTTCACCACCACGCAGAACCCTCCTGCCGGGGGATCCAGCGAGTCGACGCCGAACACGGTCAACAGCCTGCCGAAGGCAGCAGGGACGGAAAGGCCGACCCAGCAGCCAGGTTCCTCCATCGGTGAGACAACGACGCAACCTTTGACGACGGCTCCGTCCACGGGGGCGACCACGCCTGTCCCTTCGACCACGCGATAAGACATCGTTTGCCGGTACGCTCATGCGGCATCGCGTGCGTCCGTAGGCGGCCGGCAAACGGCACCTCTCTCGGCTTCGCGGCGCAAGGTGCTGATCCAGGCGATTCGTCCTGCCTTGCGCTGCTTCCGCCTGCCTTGCGCTGCTTCCGCCGCCCGAAGGGTTCCAGCCCAACATGCCCTCACATCAAACTCGAACCGGCCCGCCCTCTGCTGCCTACGTTCGAATGTGCCCCTAGGCGGGCAGGGCGTGTCCACCCCCGCGCGCATCTCTGCTTTGGGCCTAGGCCAGGTGCTGCGGCGTTGTTGTTTGCGGGTGTTCGAGCAGCGTTTGCTGGGCGAAGTGGCAGCCGTGGCGTTCTACGCCCTCCTCGCCGTCTGTCCCCGCGCTCGCCGCCTTGGTTTCGCTGTGCGGCCTCGCCATTGACCCGGCGATGGCGGCGGAGCGCCTCCAAAGCTTGGCCAGCATGCTACCAGCTGGGTCAGGTCAGATGGTTGGCCAAGTGTTGGACCGCACTGCGGCCCACGGCGGCCGACTGGGTCTCGGCATCGGCCTTGCCGCGGCGGCGTTCTGGAGCGCGGCGGTCGCATCCATGCAGATGTTCCGCGCGTTGAAGCTGGCCTACGGCGAAGTGGAGAGCCGACGCCTGCTACCCCTCGGCGGCACCGCTTTGCTGTTTGCGCTTGGCGCCATGGCCTTTGTCGCCCTCGCATTAGGCGGTGTCCTGGCGGTGCCGGCAATGCTTGGTGTTCAGGCAGGCCAAGGTGGCGACACGGACCAACTGCTGCGCTTCCTGCGCTGGCCGATCCTGCTGGCCGCGGTCTCCGTCGCCCTTGCACTCGCCTATCGCCATGGCCCGAACCGAGCTTGCCCGCGCTGGCGCTGGGTCAGTTGGGGCGGGGTCGTTGCGGCGGTCACCTGGTTGCTCGGCTCGGCGGCAGTATCCTGGCACGTTGAGCATGTGAGCAGCTTCGATTGGCTCTACGGCTCAGCCGGCGCCGTGCTCGGGTTCATAATCTGGACCTGGGTGTCCTGCATAGCCATCTTGATCGGCGCGGCGCTCAACGCCGAACTTGAGCACCAGGCCATGCCCAGCCTAGTTATGACGCCGTCCTGCTAAGCGCTTGCAGCTTTGGCATACTGTTGGCACCGCTGCAGTTTGCACCCCTGGCCGTCAGATCAGGACGCAATGGCGGGTCTTGGGGTTTCCATGTGAGGTTTTGGCGCGAAGCGTCGCCATTCTCCGGAACGCATCAGTAGATCCTCAACGCGCCAGCCCGGAACCATTCGGGCATCACGCGTTAATAGCTCTTACATGCAGCGCAGCCTCTGTTGAGGTGCGGTCGTGGAGGATGCGTGCCTTCCGGACCAACCGCGGATTCCACGCAAAGGACACGAAGAACAAGGGACAGCGTCACATGGATCTTCATAGCTTGCAGGCCCTCTATCGCCAAGGACTACAGGAGCTGAGCTCCAGTCAGGCCCAGTTTGCCGAGGCTTCGCCCAAAATGATGGTGGCGACCGCCTCCGTGCCGTTGCGGGAGGTCATCGAGCGGCACGCAACGCAAACATTGGTGCATAAAGGGCGGATTGAGGCCTTCGTGCAGCGACATGGGAAGAGCCACCAGAAGCACGCTGATCCGGTTGCCGCTGCACTGCTGCGAAAGATGGACACTCTCGCAACCCTGGTGGGCGATCCGGACTTGCTCGACGCTGCCCTGACGGCGTCGCTCCGGTGCATCAAACATCATGAGATTGCTGCCTACGCTGCGCTCCTGGGCTATGCGAGGGCGCTTTCTTTCGAGATCGACCGTCACATCCTGCAAGTCATCCTAAACGAAAAGCGAACGGCAGACCGAGAGCTGGAAGACCTGGAAAGCGAGATCAACCAAGTCGCGCTCCTGGTAAGCACACCAGCGTACGTGTGACGCCTGGTTCCCAGCAAGCAGACCACAAACCAGATAGAAGAACACCTCTGGTGTTAATGACCTTAACATAGAAGCAGGTCCATCAAACCTGCTGTCGCGTTCACGCGGCTCACTTAGCGACGAAGGAACCTTCATGTCCGCCGACAGGATTGCCGTGCTCGGGACCCATCTGCCACGGCAGTGTGGGATCGCTACCTTCGGCGACGATCTGACCCGCGCCATCGTGAACGCGAAGCCGAACGCCGAGATCATCGTCGTCGCCATGAACGACGGCCGGTCATACGACTACCCGGCGCGAGTGGGACTGACCGTCGAGCAGGACGACCTGGCCGCATATGAGGCCGCCGCGGACGCGCTGAACGCGCTCGAAATCGACGTGCTAAACGTCCAGCACGAGTTCGGCATCTTCGGCGGTCCCGCCGGCAGCTACGTGCTGGCGCTGCTCCGGCGCGTGCGCGCGCCCATCGTGACCACGCTGCACACGGTGCTGGAAGACTTCACCGCCGAGCAACGCGCGGTCATCGAGGAGCTTGCAGCACTTTCGACAAAGATCGTCGTCATGAGCGAGCGCGCCAGGCACTTCCTCGCAGAACAGGACGTGCCGGGCGAGAAGGTCGTCTTCATCCACCACGGCATTCCCGACCTGAGCCTCGGCCGCGATGCCGCCAAGTCACGTCTCGGGCTGTCCGGGCGCTCGCTGGTCCTCACCTTCGGCTTGTTGTCGGCCAACAAGGGGATCGAGACTGCCATCCGTGCCCTGCCCAGCGTCGTGCGCGACTTCCCGGACGTCCTGTATGTCGTGCTCGGCGCCACGCATCCGAACGTCTTGGCCCAGCACGGAGAGGCTTACCGTGAGCAACTGGAACGGTTGGCCACGGACCTCGGCGTGGCGGAGCACGTCCGTTTCGACAACCGCTTCACCAGCGACGATGAGCTCACATGCTTCATCGCGGCGGCCGACATCTACCTTACGCCATACCTCAACCGCGAGCAGATCACCTCCGGCACGCTCGCCTACGCCGTCGGCAGCGGCAAGGCGGTGGTCAGCACGCCGTTCTGGTACGCGGAGGAGCTGCTCGCCAACTGCCGCGGCACCTTGGTGCCGTTCCGCGATGCCGCCGCGCTCAGCATCGTGCTGGGCGAGCTGCTGGGCCATCCCGATCGCCGCGCAGCGATGGAACGCCGTGCCCGGGCCTACGGCGAGCAGATGCGCTGGCCAAACGTCGCGCAGGAGTACCTGAACCTGTTCGACGCGACGCGGCATGCCCGCGTTGCCCCGGTTGCGCCCTTGCCTTTGCCCGCGCTCACGTTGGACCACGTCACTGCCCTCATGGATGGGACGGGCGTGCTGCAGCACGCGATCGTGGCAACTGCCAACCCGTTCGAGGGCTACACGACCGACGACAATGCGCGGGCGCTGCAGCTCGCGGTGCTCGCCGGCGACGACCCCGCTGCGCCCACCATCGCGCGCCGCACCCTGTCGTTCCTGCACTACGCACTGGACCCGGCAACACGGCGCTTCCACAACTTCATGTCGTATGACCGCCGCTGGCTCGACGAGGACGGCGGCGAGAACGCGCAGGCCCGGGCAATACGCGCCCTGGTCGCTGCCACGCACGGACTTCCAGGCGCCCTTGGCAGCACGGCTGGTGAGTTGCTCAACCGGTCATGGCCGGCGCTTGACGGCCTCGGCAGCCCACGCGCCCAGGCGGTTGCCCTGCTTGCCCTCGCGCAGCGTGCCGAGCACGAGCCACCGGAGCCCGCGTGGACCGCTCTGGCGGACAGGTATGCCGGGAACCTGCTGCGGGCGTGGTTCAAAGAAGGGTTACAGCTGGAGCCGGGTTGACGCTTCCAGGACG
>CAXTCN010000088.1:0-20042 GCA_964242575.1 uncultured Acetobacteraceae bacterium
CGCTCTGCGCATAGCCTCGCTCACGCCAACTCGTAGGAGAGGTTGAGCAGCTACTAACGAACAGCTAGGGTTAAGAACCCCGACCCGGAATACGGTGCCGGTACGCCAACGCCTCCGCCACATCGGCCCGGCGCACCTGGGCCGCGTGCGCCAGATCGGCAATAGTCCGGCCTACCCGCAGCACGCGGGTAAAGCCGCGCGCCGACAGCCGGAGCTTCTCGGCCGCTTGCTCCGCCAGTGCCCGGGCCTCCGGTTGCAGGTCGATCACGCCCATCTCGGCCTCCGCGTTGGTGGCTGCGCCGTTCGGGCCGAACCGGTCGCGTTGCGCGGCGCGGGCGTGCGCGACGCGGGTGGCCACGGTGGCGCTGGCCTCGCCGGGCGGGGCGCGGGACAGTTCGGCAGGGGGGATCGGCTGCACCTGGACCGTCATGTCAAGGGTTGGCGCAGCGCCTCCAGCGCGGCCCTGGGGAACTCCGGCAGCTCGTCCAGGAACAGCACGCCGCGGTGCGCCAGGCTGACCTCGCCCGGTCGGGCGCGCTGCCCGCCGCCGGTAAGCGCCGCCTGCGATGCGCCGTGGTGCGGCTCGCGGTAGGGCGGACGCATCACCAGCCGGCCGCCGTCCAACATGCCGGCGACGCTGTGGATCATGCTGACCTCCAGCGCGTCCGGTATTATGTAGCAACCACACCTAAAACAACTAACACCAACGTTAAACGTTGGAGTAATATATTCCCTCACTGAGAGGGCATCCCATGACCGACTACGTGCTAACCGGCCTGGTCAAGCGCCGCGCCGAACTGACTGGCGATATTGAGCGCACGCACGCCGCACTCCGCAAGATGGTGGACGACCTGGAGAACCTGGACCAGACCATCCGCCAGTTCGCCCCGAATTTCCAAGTTGAGACGATCCGCCCCAAGGCGTTCCGCCCGCCCGCCGATTGGGCGAACCGGGGGCAGATGTCCCGCGTGATCCTGTCCATACTGCGGCAGGCATCCGAGCCGATGACGACGCGGGACATCGCCTTGGAACTGCTGGTGACGCGGGCATTGGATCAGTCCGACTTGCGGCTGCTGCGGATCATGACGAAGCGCGTGGGGGTGGCGCTACGGGGGCAGAAGGATAATGGAGCTGTGCGGGCGATGCAAGGGCCGGGGCAGTTCGTACTTTGGGAGGTGGCACGCTAGGCTGTTAAAGTCATCTCCTACGGCTAAGGAATTGTTTGATACTGCGGCACAAGGATTTCCGGCAATTTGCTCCCCACGCTCAACGTGTAATGATCGCCGGTTACTACATTAAGCTTGATGCCAGCATCGAAAAACGCTGCCTTAAGCTTTTCCAAACCCTCCCCGTTTGGGCCACTAAGTTGAACACCAAAGAAGAACATTTCGCCCGTTAAGGTCAGTTGTTTAACATTGACTCCAATATCCTGAAGAACTTTGTGAAGAACATACCCAAAAGCGACTGCCTCGGGGTCTGAAGGCTGAATTTTTACGGTTATGCTGAAGGGTAGCCCCTGCAATTGACTTGCGAGTATGTTTGCGCTGTCTGCTGACACGGTTCTCCACTTTACCGTTTCCTGAATTCTTGCAGTCTCCAATTTTGCGAGCGCAAGTTCTCCTTCTAACTTAGTCGTTTGTTCATTCGCTAGAGCGGCTACAGCTGCAGCCTGAGCGGCCTCCGAGCGGGCTTTGACGGCCTCGGTGTTCGCTTGAGCTACGCGAGTGTCTGCCTGCTTCTGCGTTTCCTCCGAGATTGAATTTGATACGAGTGCGCTTAGAAGCGATCCGGCGACGGCTACTCCACCGCCAACTGCGGTTATCGTCCAAAGCCAAAATACGACCGATTGCCAAATCTGAAGTGAGTACCCCCACATGACCGCACCTCAGGTTGTGTTCGTGATTGGACTAGGATTGTTATGGCTGGGTGTCACTGGATTTATCGTGTTCGCCATCCGTCAATCCCTGCGTCTGCGCCGCTCCCGATGGGCGCATGAGTTTACCGCTGCCAATAACCCTTCCAAACCCGTGACACTGGATGCGCTAGCGCCGCCGCCGTCACGGTTTGGTGCAACGCCCCATTCGGCATCCGCCGCCCATCTTCCCGCCAAGCCATCTCGACGGCATAGGCCGCCAGGTATTTGCCGCTGATGTGGTGATGCTGCCCCATCTCGGCGCGGCGCAGGCGGGAGAAGTAGCTTTCGGCTTGGTTGGTGCAGGCACCATCCAGCGAGAACGCAACCGAGTGGTTGATGCGCTTCACGTCGTAAAAGGCGTGCAGCATGTCCCAGCCGCCGGCCTCATCCGCATGGACGATGCTGCCCATCGCCACGGCCTCACGGATCAGAGATACCGCATCGGCTTCCTTGGCGACCACGAACGGCAGCGTCTTGCCCTGGCGCTCGCGGGCAACGACAACGGACTGGCGCTTGGCAGGGACGGCTAGGCGACGGTCCTTGCGGTCCGCCTTGATGTTCTCCTGCTTTGCATGTCCGCCGAAGTATGCGCCGTCCACCTCGACCACGCCGGAAAGCTGACCCTTGATCTGCTCGGCAGAAATCGCCTCACGCAGCTTGTGCGCCAAGACGAACGCCGTCTTGTACTGTACGTCCAGATCGCGTCCGAGCTGTAAGGCGCTGATGCCCTTCACCGCATTTACGAAAATGGCGATGGCGGCCAGGTAGTCACGAACTGCGAGCTTACGTGACGCGAAGATGGTGTCGGATGTGACGCTGAACTGGTGATTGCACGCCTTGCACTTCCAGATGCGCCGGGTGGCGTAGGTGTAAACCGCCGTGCACTCGCAGCGCGGGCAGAAGGCCGCCCCGCCGTTGTCTGCGAAGCGGATCGCCACGAAGGCCGCATGAGCCTCGTCATCGCTCATGCGGAAGATGGCCTTGAGGCTCAGCGTGCGGGCGGCGGCGGTGAGAAGAAAATGCTGGGCCATCTGCTTGCGTCCACGATATTCGTTGACGTTGGTTGTATCCGTGGACAACGTTGGCGTCAACGATAATCGTGGACATTGAGCCAGAAATCTTCTACACCATGCGCATGTTGTCTCCTGAGCAAAGCCGAGCGGCGCGCGGATGGTTGGATTGGAGCCAGGAACAGTTGGCGGAGCGCGCCAACGTGTCCCTGAGCACCGTACGCGACTTTGAGAAAGGACGGCGGACGCCCATCAGCAACAACCTATCGGCGCTGGTTGCCGCTTTGAAGCAGGGCGGCGTCATCCCCATCTTTAGCGAGGAAGGCAGGCCACAGGGCGTTGTGGCCCGACCCTCCCCGTGACGCTAAAGGCCGGGAAACGGCAGCGGGTAGGCGTGCGGAAAGCGGCGGCCATGAACGATGTGGCAGACAGTGCCAACGTTCAGTTCAACCAGTATCGCAGCCTCGGTCTGTGTGAGGCCGCGGTGATAGACCAGCCAAAGAACATAGCGGGCCTTGGGCAGGGTCGCAGGAAAGCGGCGTTTGCGCATACGAGTGCGTCCTTGAGTTCAAGTTCAGTCTTGAAGTCCCAGACGCAGCGTGCGATACTTTAATCGCCTTCGTGGGCAACTGAGTCTGGGACCTGAATTGGTTCGCAGTTAGGTTCGCTGGATCGGATCGGGGCCAACCTTTCCGGTCCAGCTACCTAGTTCGGTTTGCAGCGGACATTAGGCATCCTCCTTCTCTAATTGATCGTCGGTTGCTGCACCTTCCTGCGTCGATAGCATGTCATCCATCAACGGGATGTCATCGGCTGCTTCAGCAGGCAGGGGCGTTGGTTCAGGCGACGCGCCGGGCAAGGTGATGCCAACAGCGGTTGCGCCAAGGGGTGTGAGCCGGTAACGGCCCGTGCCGGTTCGCTCGACCACGCCATGACGGGCGTAGATTGACATTTGTGACCTGAGCGTGTTGCGGTTTGCGGGCACTCCAACGTCGACCGACAATCTTTCCATGTCGTCCAGATGCATGTCAGACGGGTAGAACTTAGCCGTGGCCGCCAGCAAGACTCTCCACTGACGGCGAATACCGGGAAGCTCACTGTCGCTTTGTGATGCTTGCCGAATGTGACGGGGCGTAGCCGAAGCGACGGCAGAAGACGGCGCGGTAGATGTGTTCTTATCCAACAACCGCGCCGCCATCTCAAAGCCGCGCAGCTCGGCTTCCACCAACGCCAGCTTTTGCTGCGCGTCGTAAACGCGCTGCCGCGCCTGACTGGCTTCGTCACGCTTTGCAGTCAAGCCAGCGAGAAACTCAGGAGGGAGTGTCATTCAGCAAACGTAGCGCTTTCGTTTGACGCATACAAGCCATGAGTCGCGCTAAGCCAACATTTTATCCACACCCGCATCATGACATCAACAAATGCGTCACGTTAAGGCGGTTGGATGCAGGGCAAGGCGCGTCACAACGGCTCGACGGGCCGCATCGGCGGCGTTAGCGTCCTTGTTCATGACAGTCCCACCAAAGCGTCGATCACGACTCAACAAGCCCGATGTATATCCTCCTATCTCAGAGGAGCAGGCTGCGGCTATCGGGTTTGTGGCGGTGCGGTGGACCGATGTGGAAGGTTCGCTGCGGACCGTGTTCCGCGATCTGCTCGGGCTAAACTGGATTGTGTCAGACGCCGTATCAGCGGAAATGCCAGTGCTGCTGCTGACGAATATTATCCACTCACTGGTGCATCTCACTGGAAATCCAGGCTGGATCGCCGAATGGAAGGCGATTGAGCAGAGGTTAAGCGACCTTCGGCCTAAAAGAAACGACACCGTCCATGCCTTCTGGTCCCTGATTGGAGCTGAGCATGTTTCTTTCAGGGTTCAGTCGCGCCGCACGTTGCAAGTTCGGATGACAAAAGTTGCAGCTCACGATTTGAACGAGTTGTCCGACGCTATACTGAGCCTTGCTGACGATATTACGAACTTCGCTTCGACCGTCAGTTCAGGCCAAAGCGGGTCAAGAGCGCAAGACTTGTTGAGCCAAGATGTGCCACCTGGTACTAATCTGACTCCTGCCAGTTCAACTCCCATTCCCAAAGCGCGAGGTCAAGCTCGTCCTCCAAAGCTTTCTGCTGCTCAGAAGCGGACTGCGAAGGATCAGCCGTCAAAGGCTTAGCCGCCGGCCTGTCACGCTCTGTCATCATGCGCGTGCGCCGGCCATCATCCTCAAACCAGGTGTCGCTCATTTGGTCAGTATCCCTGTTTTCGTTGACGCCAACGGTTTAGGTGTAGTTGCTACATAATACCGAGCGCGTCCCGGGGGATCAGGTCCGGCAACAGGAAGGGCAACCGTGCGGCCAACATGGACTTGCCGGCGCCGGGCGGGCCGATCAGCATGAGGTTGTGACCTCCGGCGGCGGCGATCTCCAGCGCGCGTTTGGCGGTCTCCATGCCGCGCACGTCGGCCAGGTCCGGGCCGGGTGCGGGCTCCTGCACGCCCGCGGGTTCGGGCGGGGTCAGCACCTGGGTGCCGCGGAAATGGTTGATGAGGGACAGCAGGTCCGGCGCGGCCAGCACCTCAATCCGCCCGGCCCACGCGGCTTCGCCGCCTTGGCTCGCCGGGCAAATCAACCCGAGGTCGCGTGCCGAGGCGGACATGGCGGCCGGCAGCACACCCGCGACCGCGTTGATCACGCCGTCGAGCGACAATTCGCCCAGCGCGGCGTATCCGGCGATTTCGTCCCGCGGCAGCACGTCCATCGCGGCCAGCACCGTGAGCGCGATCGGCAGGTCGAAGTGGCTGCCCTCCTTCAACAGGTCGGCGGGCGCCAGGTTGATCAGCACCCGCTTTGGCGGCAGCGACAGGCCCATGGCGGTCAGCGCGGCGCGCACCCGCTCTCGCGCCTCGCCCACCGCCTTGTCCGGCAGCCCAACGATCAGGAACGCGGGGATGCCGGAGCTGATTTGGACCTGGACCTCGACCGGGATCGCCTCGATGCCGCTGAACGCGAAGCTGCGGATACGGGCGAGGCTCACGCGTACGCCGACAGGAACCGGTGCAGCAACGGGCCGAGCGTGTCCACGTTGTAGCCGCCCTCCTGCACCACGGCCGTGGGCAGGCGCAGCCCGGCGATCCGTTCGGCCGCCCGGGCGAAGCCGTCGTCGGTCACGCGCAGAAAGCTGAGCGGCTCGTTGACCGAGGCGTCGAACCCCAGGCTGAGCACCAATGCCTCCGCGCCGAACCGGTGGACCGCCTCAGTGCCGGCGCGCAGCGCTTCCAGCCATCCGTCGTCTCCGGTCCCGGCTGCCAGCGGCAGGTTGAGGGTGCAATCCGCGCCGTCGCCCTCGCCACGCTCCCCGGCGTGCCCGACGTACCAGGGGTAGTAGCCCGCCGGGTCGCCGTGCACCGAGACGAACAGCACGTCGCCGCGGTCCCAGAACGTCCCTTGCGTGCCGTTGCCATGATGGCTGTCGATGTCCAGCACCGCCACCCGCCCAACACCCTGGGCGCGCAGGCGTTCGGCGGCGATGGCGGCGTTGTTCAGGTAACAGTGCCCGCCAGCCCGGGCGGGGTAGGCATGGTGGCCCGGCGGTCGGGCCAAGGCATACGCCGTGCGGCCAGCCGCCGCCTCGTCCGCCGCTGCCACGGCACATGCGGCGGCAGCCTCGGCCGCATGCCAAGTGCCGGGTCCGATTGGGCATGAGGTATCGGCGGTGAACCAGCCGAGCTGGCCGATCACGGTGGGACCAGCCTCCGCGCCATTGGCCAGCATCTCGGGGGAGGGATGGATGTTGGGCACCAGCTCCGGCCCGGCGTCCGGCAGCTCGGCCCAACGCGCTGCGGCGGCTTGCAGGAAATCCAAGTAGGCCGGCGTGTGAACAGCCAGAAGCTGCGCACGCTCCAGCGGCGGAGGCGGCTCAGGCGCCAGGCCCAGCGCGCGGCAGCCCTCCAGCAAGGCAAGCGCCCGCTCCGGCCGTTCGAAGTTGGGACGGACCTGGCCGCGTTGCAGGAAGAATTGAGGCGCGTGCCGTAGCTGCACCGGGTCCCAGAACGCCCTCACGCCCACCTTCCACCCGGCCTGTCCGGTAACCCTCAGTTTACATCAGGGGTTGTAGGCCAGGAACGGCGCTTGCACTAGCCCATCAACCAGCGAGCGAAACGGCCGCCCGTCAGAGCACGACCCGGCCGCCGAAGGCGCGGACCAGGAACACCGACGTGAGGCAAACGACCACGACCGCGGACAGGCCCCAGCGCAGCCACATGTAGGCGTGCGGCACCAGGCCGCGCCGGGCGGCTTGCGCCTCGATCACGGTGGTGCCGATGAACCCGGCCGCAAGCACCAGCAGGCCGGTCCGCGGCAGGCCGATGAACGTCACCAGCAACGCCGCCCAGCCAATGAGCGACGGCACGACGCCCAAGCCGAATCGCGACCGCTGCACGCGCGACATGCTGTTGGCCGGCTCGGCCTCGCCTTCCAGCGCGAAGCCCCAGTGCACGCCGCCGAGGAAGGCCAGGATCACCGCGCCATAGGCCAGCAACGCCAGCAGGCTACGGTCCGCCCAGTCGCTTGACAGCATGAGCGCGCCCAGGCTGCACAGGATGAACGGCAGCAGCCCGGCGATGCCGAGCGCGATGGCGAGGGGCGGCAGCGGCCGGGTCATGGCGGGTCTCCTGTGGCGTCGGCTGGGATTAGTCGCAGGGGGACGCCGGCGCAACCGGCCGGGCTGCAACGCTGCCCATCGGGGCACCGTTACGCTAAGATGCCGCCATGGGCCTTAGTTTCGAACTCGCCGTCATCCTGATCCTTGTCATCCTGAACGGCGTGTTTGCCATGAGCGAGCTGGCGCTGGTGTCCGTCCGTCGGGCGCGGCTGGTGGTTATGGAGCGGAAGGGAGTGCCCGGCGCAACCACCGCGCGCGTGCTGTCCGAAGACCCACAGCGGTTCCTGCCGACGGTGCAGGTCGGCATCACCCTGGTCAGCGTGCTGGCCGGCGTGTTTGGCGGCGCGCGCATCTCGGCCCGGCTCCAGGTGTGGCTGGAGGGCGTGCCGGACCTGGCGCCGTTCGCAGAAAGCTTGTCGCTTGCGGTCGTGGTCGTGAGCACGACGTTCCTGACCTTGGTGCTGGGCGAGCTGGTGCCGAAGCAGCTTGCGTTGCGGAGGCCCGAGGCGGTGTCGGCGGTGGTGGCCGGGCCGCTGGCCGGGCTGGCGCGGGTCGGCAGCCCAGTGGTGTGGCTGCTGGGCAAGTCGTCCAACCTCGTGCTCCGCCTGTTCGGCGCCCACAATGACGAGCGCCAGGGCGTCACGGAGGAGGAGCTGTCCGCGTTGCTGGCCGAGGGCGCGGAGGATGGCGTGCTGGAACACGGCGAGCGCGACATGATCGAACGCCTGCTGCGGCTGGCGGACAAGCCAGTGCGGGCGATCATGACGCCACGGAACGAGCTTGCGTGGATTGACCGTACCGACCCGCGGGCCGACATCGCCGCCACGCTCAAGGCCACGACGCACAGCCGGTTCGTGGTGTGCGACGGCTCGGTCGACAACGTGGTGGGCGTGGTGCAGGCAAAGGACATCCTGGACCGCATCCTGGACGGCGCGGAGCTGTCGGTCGCGGCGGTGCTGCGGAAGCCGATGGTGATCCCGGACACCGTAACCGCGCTCGATGCCCTGGAACGGCTGAAGAACGACCCGCTTGGCCTCGCGTTGGTCATGGACGAGTACGGCAGCTTCGAGGGCGTGGTCACCGCCGCGGACGTGCTGCAGGCCATCGTCGGCGAGCCGGCGGACCCGAAGCCGGTGGCGAGCGACGGGACCGAAGCGACCGGCGCGCTGCTGCTGGACGGGGCCATGCCGGTCGATGAAATCAAGTCGCGCCTGGACTTGCCGGACCTTCCTTCGGAAGGGAGCTATCACACGCTAGGCGGGCTGTTGCTGGCGTTGCTGCGCCGCCTGCCACGCACCGGCGACCGGATCGTGTTCGGCGGCTGGCGGTTCGAGGTGGTGGCAATGGAAGGGCGCAGGGTGTCCCGGGTCAGCGCGGAGCCGGAGCCGGTGGTGGAAGTCTAGAGTCGAGCGAGTGCGTGCCGCCCGCCTCCCGCACAGGAGGAGGGCGGCTACGGCCTTATGCCGCTTTCGCCTCGCGCCGGGCTGCTTTCGCCTCGCGCCGACGGGCATGCAGGATGGACTCGGTGTAGCCGTTCGGCTGGGCACGGCCCTTGAACACTAGGTCACAGGCCGCTTGGAAAGCCGGGCCGTCCGGGCGGTTCGCCATGGGGCGGTAAGCCGCGTCATTGACGTTCTGGCGGTCCACCACGCCAGCCATGCGGCGCATTGTCTCCTGCACCTGCGCCTCGGTCACCACGCCATGGTATAGCCAGTTGGCTACGTGCTGCGCGGAGATGCGCAGGGTCGCGCGGTCCTCCATCAAGCCCACGTTATGCACGTCCGGCACCTTGGAGCAGCCAACGCCTTGGTCGATCCAGCGGACCACGTAGCCCAGGATGCCCTGCGCGTTGTTGTCCAGCTCCTGCTGCACGTCGTCCGGCGCCCAGTTCGGCCGGTCGGCCACAGGAAGGGTCAACAGGGCCGCAAGCGACTGTTCCGGCGTGCCGCGGGGGTGTCCGGCCAACTCGGCCTGCCGCGCGGCCACGTCCACTTGGTGATAGTGCAGCGCGTGCAAGGTGGCGGCGGTGGGGGAGGGCACCCAGGCGGTGCTGGCGCCAGCGCGGGGGTGGCCGATCTTTTGTTCCAGCATCTCCGCCATGCGGTCCGGCGCAGCCCACATGCCCTTGCCGATCTGCGCCCGGCCGCGCAGGCCGCACGCCAGGCCCACGTCCACGTTGCGGTCCTCGTACGCGCGTATCCAGGCGCTGCCGCGCATCTCCGCCTTGCGGATCATGGCGCCAGCCTCCATCGAGGTGTGGATCTCGTCGCCAGTACGGTCCAGGAAGCCGGTGTTGATGAACACCACGCGGTCCCGCGCAGCGTGGATGCAGGCTGCGAGGTTGGCGCTGGTGCGCCGCTCCTCGTCCATGATGCCCATTTTCAACGTGTTTGGCGCCATGCCCAGCAGCGCCTCGACCCGGCCGAAGATTTCCGCCGCCAGCACGACCTCGTCCGGACCGTGCATCTTGGGCTTCACGATGTAGACCGAGCCTGCGCGGCTGTTGCGAACCGGCCCGGCGGCGCGAAGGTCGTGCATGGCGATCAATGAGGTGACCGCCGCGTCCAACATGCCCTCCGGCACCTCGGCCCCGTTCGCGTCCAGCACGGCGTCGGTGTACATGTGGTGCCCGACATTGCGGATCAGCATCGTGCTGCGGCCTGGCAACGTCAGGGGGGACCCGTCCGGCGCGGTGTACTCGCGGTCCGGGTTGAGCCGGCGGGTGATGGTCTGGCCGCCCTTCTCCAGGATTGCCGTGAGCGTGCCCTGCATCAGCCCAAGCCAGTTGCGGTACACCGCCACCTTGTCCGCCGCATCCACGGCCGCAACGCTGTCCTCGCAGTCCTGGATCGTGGTGATGGCCGATTCCAGCAGAATGTCCGCGACGCCGGCCGGGTCGGTGGCGCCGATGGCGTGGCTGCGGTCGATGCTGATCTCGATATGCAGCCCGTGGTTCTGCAGCAGCACGGCGCTGGGCGCGGCGGGGTCGCCACGGTAGCCCACGAACTTGCCCGGCGTCGCCAGCGCCACCGTGCCGCCGCCGGCCATGCCGACCGCGAGGACGCCGCCCACCACTGCATAGCCAGTGGCGTCGGCGTGCGAGCCCTTGGCCAGCGGCGCAGCCAAGTCCAGCACCTGCTTGGCGCGGGCGACAACGGCCGCGCCACGCACCTTGTTGAAGCCGCGGCCCCGCTCGGCCCCGCCTGTCTCTGGCAGCGCGTCCGTGCCATAGAGCGCGTCATACAGGCTGCCCCACCGCGCGTTGGCGGCGTTCAGCGCATAACGCGCGTTCGTCACAGGCACCACCAGTTGCGGCCCGGCAATGCTGGCGATCTCCGGGTCGACGTTCTCCGTGCTGACCTCGAACGGCGCAGGCTCCGGCAGAAGGTAGCCGACGCTGCGCAGGAACTCGGTGTAGGCTGCCGGGTCATGCGGGGCAGTGCCTTGCGAGGCGTGCCACTCGTCGATGCGTCGCTGCAGCTCGTCACGCTTCGCCAGCAACGCCGCATTGCGCGGGGCCAAATCCTGGACCATGGTGGCGAAGCCGGTCCAGAACGCGTCTGCCTCAACGCCAGTGCCCGGCAATGCGGTCTCCACGAACTCATGCAGCTCTCGCGCGACACGCAGTCCCGCGACTTTAATCCGGTCCATAACCCAAATCCTCGTGTGATATCGGCGTGAACGCACACGCTGGTGGCGTCCTTATTGGTGTCGATGCCGTCCCTGTCGAGGGGTTACATATCACATCCGCTCAAGCCTTGCTGGCGCGCCAAGCCCGATAAGCCGCCTGGGTCTCCGCATTGGGCGGGTATGTCCCCGGGAGCGATGCGCCGGCGGCGATGCGCTCCAGGATGAACGCCTCCAGTTGCTCCTGCTCGACGGCCTCCTCGGCCAGCTCGTCCGCCAAGGCGGCCGGCAGCGCCACGACGCCGTCCGCGTCGCCGACGATGATGTCCCCGGGATAGACCGGGACGCCGCCGCAGCCAATCGGCACGTCGATGTCCACGGCGTGATGCTGCACCAGGTTGAGCGGCGCGGACGGCTTGGCGAAGAACACCGGGAACGGCATCGCGGCGATTGGTCCGCTGTCGCGCAGGCCGCCGTCCGTCACCATGCCAGCCGCGCCCCGCACCATCAGCCGGGTCACGAGGATTTGCCCGCCCGAGGCAACCCGGGTGTCACCCCGGCAGTCCTGAACCAGCACGCATCCGGCCCGCGCGGTTTCGACGGCGCGGCGCTGCGGATGGCTGGGGTCGGCGAACATGCCGATGTGGTCCAGGTCCTCGCGCGCGGGGATGTAGCGAAGCGTCATGGCTGGGCCGACCATGTTGGCGCTGGTCAGCGACAACGGCCGGACCCCCTGCATATAGACGTTGCGAAGCCCGCGCTTGAACAGCAGCGTCGTAAGCGTGGCAGTGCTGGCGGTGCGCAGCCGCTCCAGTGTGTCCGGCCGCATGGGCGTCTCCTGCTGTGGGGCGGCAGTCTGTGCAAACAGGGGCGGCGCGGCAATAGTGCGCGCATGATGACATTGGACGAGGTGCGGGCCGAGGTGTTCCGCCAACTGGCGCATGGCGTGGCCGACCGCCACTCGCCGTTCCGCAACCCGGCGCTCGGGACTGTCGGCCTGAACGGACGGCCGGAGGTGCGGACCGTGGTGCTGCGCGCGTTCGACGCAGAGGCACGGCTTCTGACGCTGCACAGCGACCGGCGCGCGGGTAAAATCAGCGCGTTGGAGCGCAACGACGCCGTTGCGTTGCACGTGTGGGACAGCAGCGCGCAGAAACAGGTCCGGCTGGATGGGAGCGCGACAGTGGTGTCCGGGGAGGCCGCCCGGGCGGACTGGACAGGGCTGCACGCCGGGTCACGCGCGACCTACGCCGTGCGGCCCGTGCCCGGCACGCCGCTGGCTGACCCGGCCGAGGCGGACGCGGACCGCCTGAGTGAGGTGGCGGCGTTCGCGAACTTCGCAGTGCTCAGGGTTCGCCTGACCGGGCTCGACTGGCTGCACTTGGCCCAGGGCGGCCATCGCCGGGCCACGTTTGCCTGGACTGGGGTCGCAATCGAGCAGAGGTGGGTGGTGCCGTAATCCCGGCCGCCGCGCCTAGTCGATTACCTCAGCGCAGGCGTCCGTAGGCGCCGCCGCGACATGGCCGACCACCGGCACGATCTTAAGCGCCGCCGAGCCGACCCGGCACGGGAACGCGGCCAGTCCGCACCCGGACAGCGCCAACAGCAACAACAGGGGGGCTATTCGAAGCATCATGCCTCCAGCTCCTCACGCAACATTTCCAGTGCCAGCCAACGCTCCTCCGCCGCCGCCAAGTTGGCGTGGGCGCGGGCCAGCGCCTCGGTCGCTGTTCTAAACCGCTTCGGGTCCCGGCGATACAAGTCTGCGTCGGCGAGCACGTCCTGCAACCGCGCGACCTCGGCCTGCATCGCCTGCATCTGCCCCGGCAGCGTCTCCAGCGCGTGCTTGTCCTTAAACGTCATCTTGCGGCCGGATTGCCGTTGCGGCAGCGGCCTCGGGCCACTGGTGCGCGCGCGCTCCGGCGTCACGGCGTCCGGCGTGCCGCGTTGCAGCAGCATGTCGCTGTAGCCGCCGGCGTACTCCACCCAGCTCCCGGCGCCCTCGGCGGCGAGGGTGCTGGTCACCACCCGGTCCAGGAAGTCACGGTCGTGGCTCACCAACAGCACCGTGCCCTGGTACTCCGCCAGCATTTCCTGCAACAGGTCCAGCGTCTCAAGGTCAAGGTCGTTGGTCGGCTCGTCCAGCACCAGCAGGTTGGAGGGCCGGGCCAGCGCGCAGGCCAGCATCAGCCGCCCCCGCTCGCCGCCCGACAGCACGCCGACCGGGGTGCGCGCCTGTTCCGGCTTGAACAGGAAATCCTTCATGTAGCCGATCACGTGCCGCCGCTCGCCCGCGACCTCGACGGTATCGCCAGCGCCTCCGGTCAGCGCATCCTGCAACGTGGCGTTCGGGTCGAGGCTGGCGCGCTGCTGGTCCAGCGTGACTTCGGCCAGGTTGGAGCCGAGCTTGACGCTGCCAGCCGTGGGCTGGTCGACGCCGGTCAGCAGCTTGAGCAGGGTGGTCTTGCCCGACCCGTTGGGACCGACAATGCCGAGCCGGTCGCCGCGCAACACCCGGAGCGTCAGGTCGCGGACCACGGGCGTTCCGTCGAAGGCCTTGCTGACGTGCTCCGCGACGCAAACCAGCTTGCCGGACAGCTCCGCCTCGGTCGCGGCCAGGCGCAGCGGGCTGGCCGCGCCGCCCTGTTCCCGCCGTTTCTGCCGCAGCGCGCCAAGCTCGCCCAGCCGCCGCACGTTGCGCTTGCGCCGGGCCGTCACGCCGTAGCGCAGCCAGTCCTCCTCCCGCGCGATCTGTTTGCCGAGCTTGTGCTGGTCGCGCTCGGCCTGTTCCTCCACCTCGTCGCGCCAGGTCTCGAAATGGGCGAAGCCGCGGTCGATGCGCCGGGTCACGCCGCCGTCGAGCCAGACGATGCTGCGGGACAGCCGCTCCAACATGCGCCGGTCATGGCTGATGAGCACGAGCCCGGCGCGCAGGCTCATCAGCTCGGCTTCGAGCCACTCGATCGCCGGCAAATCCAGGTGGTTGGTCGGCTCGTCTAACAGCAGCAGGTCCGGCGAGGGCGCCAGGGTGCGGGCCAGGGCGCAGCGCCGCTTCTCGCCGCCCGAAAGATGGGCCGGGTCCTCGTCGCCCTGCATGCCGAGTTGGTCCAGCAGGGTGCGGGCGCGATGCAGGTCGTCACCCGGGCCCATGCCGGCCTCCACGTAGTCAAGCGTCGTCGCATATCCTGCAAGGTCAGGCTCCTGCGGCAGGTACCGCACCGTGGTGCCGGGCTGCAGGAAGCGGGTGCCGCTGTCCTGCTGCAACAGCCCGGCCGCGACCTTCAATAAGGTGGACTTGCCGGACCCGTTGCGGCCCACAAGGCAGATGCGCTCCCCCGCGCCCACGCCCAGCTCAGCGCCGTCCAGCAACGGGGCGGTGCCCAACGCAAGGCGTATGTTCTGCAACAACAGGAGCGGCGGGGCCATGCAACGGGGTATGCGCGGGCGGGCCTGCCTGTGCAACCCATCCCGCGTGTGGCATGTGTCGCGGCGCGGAATTGAAGGGAAGCCAATGCGTGCAGCCATGACCCGGCGCGCGGTTCTGACGGCAGCGTTGGCGACAACGGCCGGACCGGGCCAGGCCGCGGAGCCGGTGCGGATCGGCCTGCTGCACACGCTGTCCCCGGCGCCGCTGTATATCGCCATGGAACGTGGGTATTTCCGCAATGAGGGCCTGGACGCCAGCTTCCGTTTTTTCGAGGCGGCGCAGCCGATCGCGGCAGCGGCGGTGTCGGGCGATATCGACGTGGGCATCACGGCGCTGACCGGCGGCTTTTTCAGCCTGGCGGGGCGCGGCACGCTGAAAGTCATCGGCGGCGGCCTGCGCGAACAGCCGGGCTACCAGGGCACGGCGATCATCGCGTCCAAACGGGCGTTCGACGCCGGGTTGACCACGCCCGCGAACCTGGCCGGGCGCAGTTTCGGCATCACGCAGTTCGGGTCGTCGTTCCACTACCTCATTGGCCGCATCGCCGAGCGGGAGGGGTTCGACGTCAAGTCGATGCAGCTCCGGCCGTTGCAGGCCATCAGCAACATGGTGGCGGCGGTGCGCACCGGGCAGGTGGACGCGACGATGGCGATTGCCTCCATGGCAAAGCCGCTTGAGGCGTCCGGGGAGGCGCGGATCATTGCCTGGGCCGGGGACCTGGTGCCATACCAGTTGACCGCGTTGTTCGCATCGAGCCGTATGCTGAACGACCGGCCCGGCACGTTGGAGCGCCTGGCGCGGGCCTACCAGCGCGGGGTCATGGACTACCGGGAAGCGTTCCTGCGCCTGGGCGCCGATGGCAGGCCGGTGCGGGACGCGAAAACCGACGCCGTGATGCCGTTGCTGCAAAAATACGTGTACATCGGCGCCCCCGACGGGCCGCGGAAAATCGGCGAGAACGTGGGGTACTACGACGAAGGCGCCCGGCTCGATGTGCAGGACGTGGCGGCGCAGTTGCGCTGGTTCACCGAACAGGGCTTGGTCAAGGCGCAGATAGACCCGGCCGACGTGATCGACACCCGGTTCATCGGGGCGCTGCCGGGTCCATGACCGCGTCGAGCGTGCGGCTCGTCATCAGCGGCGTCAGCCACCGGTTTCGTGACCTGCCCGTGCTGGACGGCATTGACCTGGTGGCCGAGCCTGGCCGGGTGCTGGTGCCGGTCGGCCCGTCCGGCTGCGGCAAAAGCACCTTGCTCGGCATCATCGGCGGCCTGCTGGCGCCCACTTCGGGCGAGGTGCTGATGGAGGGGACCGTCGCCGAGGACTGCCTCAACCCGCTGACCCCGGTGTTTCAGGACTTCGCGCTGCTGCCGTGGCGGACGGTCGCTGGCAACGTGTCACTGGTGCTGGAGGGCCGGCTGGACCGGGCGGCGCGGTCGGCGCGGATCGCCGAGGTGCTGGCCTTGACCGGGCTGTCCGACTTCGCGGGCGCGTGGCCACGGCAGCTCTCGGGCGGGATGCGGCAGCGAGTGGGCATCGCCCGGGCGCTCGCGGTCCGCCCGGCGTGCCTGCTGATGGACGAGCCGTTGTCGGCGCTCGACGCGCAGACCCGGGCGCTGCTGCTGGACGAGTTCGCCGCGCTGATCGAGCGGGCCGGCACCACGACAGTCTATGTCACGCACAACCTGAACGAGGCCGTGCGGCTCGGCCACCGCGTCGCGGTCTTGTCGCGCCGGCCCGGCCGGGTGCGGGCGGTGGTGGAGATCGACCGGCCGGTTGCGGGCCGCCGCACGACCGATCCGGACCTCGCCGCCATCGAGGCGCGGTTGTGGGACATGATCCGGGACGACGCGGCGGCGGCCGAGCGGGAGCGCGTGCTTGCGTGAGTTGACGGGCCGCGTGCCGTTCCGCGCGCGCGGCTTCGCCCCCCGGTCCGTGCCGGCGGCGGCGGCCGGGACCCTGGTCGGCCTCGTCGCCCTTTGGCAGCTCGGCGCAAGCCTGGGTGCGATCCCAACGCTGTTCCTGCTGCCGCCGGTCGCCATCATGCGGGCATTGCATCAGCTCGCAATGAGCGGCGAGCTTTGGCGGCACCTCAGTGCGTCCTTGCAGCGGCTGGCCATAGGATGGTCGGTTGGCACAGGGGCCGGGATACTGCTCGGCTTCGCGGTTGGCGTGTCAAGCTGGCTGCGCTCACCGGGCCTGGCCGTGGTGTCGGCGCTGTTCCCGATCCCGAAAATCGCCCTGGTGCCGCTGTTCATCATATGGTTCGGCATCGGCGAGGGCTCAAAGATTGCTACCCTGGGGTTCGGCGTGTTTTTCCCGACCGTCATCAACACGGCTGCCGGAGTGGACGCGGTAGCGCGCAACCTGGTCCGCATGGGGCAAAGCTTCGGCCTTTCCCGCCGCGCGATCCTGTTGAAGATCGTGCTGCCGGGCGCGTTGCCAGCGATCCTGAGCGGGTTCCGGGTCACGTCCTCAATCGCCATCATCCTACTGGTGGCGGCCGAGATGATCGGGGCGGAGCAGGGCATCGGCGCCTTCGTGCTGCAGGCCGGCAACCTGTATGACGTAGACAACCTTTTGGCCGGAATCGTGGTGCTGTCGTTGCTTGGCCTCACGGTGGCCTGGGTGTTGGGCCGGCTTGAACGGGCGTTGCTGGGCTGGCGGTAGCCTTAACGGTTCCTCAACCATTCCAGGCCATTCTGCCCTGGGTAGGGCGGAGCGGTTGATGCAGGCGAAGCGTAACATTCGTGGCAACGCGTTCCAAGCCGCCGGCCAGGCCGCTTCGGTGAGCACGGCATGGGAGCGCTGCTTGGCGTTGCGGCCGGACGATGCCGCGGCCTGCATCAGTTTGGGCCGAGCGCTGATCGAGGCCGGGCGACCGGCCGATGCCTTCAGGCACTTGAAGGCGGGGTGCAAGCGGCACCCGGCCGATCCGCAACTGCTGGCCCCGAGCGGCAAGGCGCTGCTGCGGCTGGGACATCATGAGGCCGCGCTGGGCGCCCTGTTCCTGGCGATAGACTTTCAGCCAAACAGCGCGGACCTTCACGCTGACCTCTCCACGGCCCTTGCGGCAGTGGGCGATCTGGACCAAGCCGCGGCCCACGCACTGACCGCCTTCCGGCTCGCACCCTCCGCCCAGCATGCGACCAATGCGAGCTGCGCCCTGATCGGCCTTGGCAGCTTTACCGACGCGCTTGCGATGGCTGACCGGGCAATCACGGCGTAACCCGGCTTCGCCGCGGCGCACATCAACCGGGCAATCGCCTTGGAGAGCATGGGCCGGTTCAACGAGGCGGTTGCCGCTGGGCATAACGCCGTGCGCTCGGCGCCGGACAGCCCGGTCGCCTGGCATCAACTCGCCACCTCCCGCCTCGCGTGCGGGGAGCTTACGGCGGAGGTTTGGCAACAGTTCGAGTGGCGCCTTCGCCTGCACGGCACGCCCGCCTGGATCAATGACAAGGCGCGCTGGACCGGGGGGGACGTGCGCGGCAAGACGGTGCTGCTGCACGCTGAGCAGGGCCTGGGCGACACGCTGCAGTTCGTGCGTTACGCTGCCCTGGTCGCGGCACGCGGCGCACGGGTCATTTTGGCAGTGCAATCCTCCCTGGTGCGCCTGCTGCGCTCCGTGCCCGGCGTCTCCGACATCGTGGGCATTGGCGGCCCGTTGCCGCCGTTCGACCTGTTCTGCCCGTTGCTGAGCTTGCCCCGCCTGTTTGGCACCACCCTTGCGACCGTCCAGATACAGTGCCCTACGTCACGCCAAGCCGCACGGTCGCGTCCGGCAGTGGGAGCGTCCGGGTCGGCCTTGCCTGGGCAGGGAACAAAGCGTTCGCCGATGACCGGCAGCGTTCCCTGGCGCCCGCGGACCTGGCGCCGCTTGGCGGCATCGACGGCGTGGCGTTTTATGGATTGCAAGTCGGCGCGGAGGGTGGTCCAGACGGGATCGGCATGACCGACCTCATGCCGGGCGTGACGGACTTCGCGGACACGGCCGCGTTGGTTGCCGGGCTGGACCTCGTAGTCGCAGTCGCCCACCTCGCGGGTGCCATGGGCAAGCCGGTTTGGATGCTTTCGCGTTTCCGCGGCTGCTGGCGGTGGCTGCACGGACGGAACGACAGCCCGTGGTACCCCACAATGCGCATCTATCGCCAAACCCGGCCGCATGACTGGAGCGATCCCATCCAGCAAATCCGGCGGGACCTAGCCAGCCTTGCTGCGTCCACTCGCGCCACCGCTCGACACGGCGGCTGACGCCTTAAGGCAGGGTGCTGGTGCTTGAGTGGGATCGTGTGCTGTTGTGACGGCAATGACGTGGTCCATCCTTGCACGCGACCCTACGACCGGAGCGCTCGGCGGCGCCGTCGCGACCCGGTTTTTCGCCGTGGGCGCGCTTTGCTTGCATGTCGAAGGCCAGGTCGCAGCGCTCGCCACCCAGGCGCTAGTCAATCCGATGTATGCCGTGCACGGCATGCCGATGCTGCGGGCGGGAGCCGCGCCAGAGGCGGTGATGGCGGCGTTGCTGGCTGCCGACGCCGGGCGGGAAGCCCGGCAACTGCATATCATCGACGCGGCCGGGCGGGTAGCGCAGCATACCGGGCCAGCGTGCATCGGCTGGTGCGGCGCCGTGCGCGGGGCCGAGGTGTCGGTGGCCGGCAACATGCTGGCCGGGGCGGCGGTGCTGGACCGCACCCTGGATGCGTTCGCGGCAGCGGAAGGCTCGTTGGCGGAGCGTTTGCTGGCGGCGCTTGAGGCCGGGGAAGCCGTGGGCGGCGACAAGCGCGGCCGGCAGTCCGCGGCGCTCAAGGTCTGCACGCGGGACCAATATCCCGATCTCGATATCCGGGCCGACGACCACCCGAACCCGTTGGCGGAGCTGCGCCGGCTGCACCGGGTCGCGCAGGAGCACTTCATTCATTTCCGCCGCTTCCTGCCCGGCGCGGACAGCCCATGCGGCGTGTTCGACCGTGCGGTGATTCTGGACGCCATTGCCCGCGCGTCAGAACAGCCCATACAGGAACCACCATAACCCGTCGGTGGCCAAGTCCACTCCGTCTCCTTGGCGGAACAGAATCGGCAGCCCTCCTCGTCCTCGACATGGAAGTAGTCGCGTACGGCCAGAAGCTTGCTATCCCTGCACCGCCATTCGCCGTGGATGCGCTCGGGTCCGTCCGTGTGACGAATGATGTGGCGCTTGCGTTGTCCACAAGGCTGAATGGAACCGCGGGCGCAGACCGCTCAACCGACCTGTTTGTTCAATGCCCCGACACCATACGCAATCGTTACAGTATTTTCGCCCATGCCTCTGTTATGGCTTAATGTGCCTGCGCTGCGTATATTGCCACTTTGTTCTACAGGGCTGTTCAACGCTGTAACACGGCGAGCATTCTAAGCAGTTTTCCGATGCCT
>CAXTCN010000089.1:0-19992 GCA_964242575.1 uncultured Acetobacteraceae bacterium
GATCGCCGCCACTTTGAAAAGCCAGGAGTCAGGCTTTCAGGAACTTGGTATAAGCGCCTTTTTGTTGAGCACCCCGCTCGTTTGCAGCATCACGGCGCAGCCGCTTGCGAACGCTATCGCGGTCAACAGGGGTACGATCGCCAGGACCAGCGCCATGCCGGCATCGCGCAACGCCGCGTCAGCCGATACGGTGGACTGCGCCAACATGCGTTGCAGCCGCAGCCCAAGATCATGGACCAGGCCCGGTCCGGCCATCGAAATGAACAGCGTGGACACGGCCAGGCTGGCGAGGGTCACGACCTCGCGGGAAAGCGGGGTTTGCCCCTCGTCCCGGGCGCGTTGCAGCCGGGCTTCGGTCGGGGCGTGGGTCTTGTCGCCTGAACTTTCCTCGCTCATGGCCGCGGCTGCTTCATTCTACAAGCCTGGCAATTGGGACCAGGCGGACCGGACCGCCTCCGTCCAGTAGCTGAGAAGCGGGACCGCAATGAGCGCCAGCAGCAACAGCCCGCCCAAAATCTGACCCGGCGCCGCCGCCGCATAGGCTTGAAGCTGCGGCACTAGGCGCGCCAGCAAGCCAAGCCCGGTTTGCAGTATGACGCCAATCAGCAGGAACGGCGCCGACAGGCGAATGGCCAGACCGAAGCTGAAGGAGACAGCGGTCACGATCGTGTCCGTCAGCGGTCCGGCCGGGAGGACGGTGCCGGGCGGAATGAGGTCATAGCTCCCGGCAAGCGCCGTCAGCGGCAATGCGTACAGGCCGGTGGACAATATCAGGACCGGGGCCACAAGCCCAAATAGCCGCGCCATGGCCGCCGACTGGCCGCCCAGCGCGGGATCTTGCTGCACGACGCTGGACAGGCCGAGCATGTAGCTCACGACGGCCCCGGACATGGTCAGGGCCAACGCTGGCAGGCGCGCAAGCCAACCCAGCAGGGCGCCAACGCACAACTCCGCCACGATCATGCCCGCGCCGGCGAGGCCGCTGTCAGGAGCCGCCGGAACGAGCGGAGCGATGCCTGGCAGCAGCAAGCCAGTGATTGCCAGCGCGACGCCGGCGCGGATCGTGGGCGGCGGCTCGGCTTCACCAAGGCCCGGCATCAGCATGATCGTCATTCCAGTGCGAGCCAGCACCAGGACGAATGCGAAGGCGAGGCCAGGCAAAGACGCCAGCAGGGCAGCGTCGTCCATTACAGGACCCGCCTCATCGTCCGCCTGCCAAAATGACCTGGTCCATCAGGACGTGGGTGTAGTCAGTCATGATGTGGATCATTGAAGGCGCAAGCAGAACGAAGGCCACTCCCAGCACGAGCACCTTTGGCAGGAACACCAGGGTCGCCTCGTTGATCTGCGTCACGGCCTGGATGATCGAAATCAACAAACCAACGATCAGCGCAGCAATCAGCAACGGCCCGCCTAGTTTGATGACAACCCAAAGAGTATCGCGCAGCGTAGTCCCAATCTCGGCCTCGTCCATGTCAAGTCCCCGCTAAATCGGCATTCTCATGACTTCCTGGTAGGCTTGGACCACCCGGTCACGGATCGCGACGGCCGACTGCAAGGCGAGTTCGGCTTGCGAGACGGCCGTGACGACTTCAGTGAGGTTGCCCTTGCCCATGATGGCCTGGGTGGCCTGGGAGTCGGCCGCGTGGCCGGAGGTCTCAACGCTGTCCAGCGCACGGCTTACCATGTCGCCGAAGCCAAGGCCGGGCGAGGCGCTGGGCGCAGCGGTTCCGATGCTTGCGGAGGCGCCGGCTGCGGCGGTCGGGCTGACTGTAAGCAGTGGGATCGTCACTTCAGCAACTCCAGGGTCCGTGTAAGCATTGAGCGGGTAACCTCCATGACGTTCAGGTTCGCGCTGTAGCCGCGCTGCGCCTCACGCATGTCCATGATTTCAACGAAGCTGTTGACGTTGGGGGTCTTGACGTAACCTTTGGCGTCGGCTGCTGGATGGGATGGGTCGAAGCGCTGCGGCAGATCTCCCTTGTCGGTGGTTATTGACTTCACCTGTACGGTTTCAGCTCCGAGCGCCCGATCCATGCGGTTTTCAAACGAGATGACTTTCCGCCGGTACGGGCCGACGCTCGGGTCCGATCCGGTCGTGTCCTGGTTCGCCAGGTTCTCAGCGATGGTCCGCAGCCGTGCGGTTTGCACGGCCATTCCCCTAGCCGATACTGTGAGCGCTTTTGCGATATCCATGATTTCTATCCTCCCCGGCCCAGCGCGATCCGGAATAGTCCCTGGTATTTGCGGTATAGGTTGGTGACCAGCTCCTGCGTGCTGGCGGTGTCGGCAACCTTCGTCAGCTCGTCCTCTAGGGAAACCGAGTTGCCGTCTGGCGCCCGTTCACGAACTTTGGCGTTCTGGACAGTCGGCTGGGACGACGTGGCGGCTGTCATGTGCAGAGGATTGGTGCGGCTGAACTGCGGCGCTTGCGCCGTTCCAGAAAGCACCGACTCGAACGACGCGATGTCCTTTGGCGTGTAACCCGGAGTGCTGGAGTTGGCGACGTTCTGCGCCAGGACTTGCTGCCGTTGCCCTGCCCAGGCGAGGCGTTGCTCCGCTATTTTAAATATTCCAAGCTCGGCGATGCTCATGCTGACCTACGCTCCTTATTCAAGAGCAAGGTAAGGCCAACTTCTTACGAAATAGTTAATATCGACGCGGCACTGACCCCGATCCAGGGAAACCGCTACACCGTCATATGCCGTTCGATTTGCGCCGCGGCGCCGGTGTCCGCGGCCCCGCCACGCTCCACCACCACGCCGGACGTGAGCACGGCGAAGCGATCCGCGACGCTGAGCGCGAAGGCGACATTCTGTTCGACCAGCAGCATGGCCGTGCCGTGCGCCTGGCGTTCGGCCGCGAGCACGCGGGCGAGGCGGTCCACGACAGAGGGTTGCAAACCTTCCGAAATTTCGTCCAGCAGCATGAGCCGGGGCCGGGCCAGGATGGCGCGGGAGACCAGCAGCATTTTCTGCTCGCCGCCCGACAGGGTGCCGGCTTTCTGCGCCAGGCGCTGCAACAGCACGGGAAAATGCGGCTCGATCAACGGCAGCCGCTCGCGATAGACCCGGTCGTGCGCGACGCCGAGCCGCAGGTTCTCGCCCACCGTCATGTCGGCGAACAGCGCCCGCTCCTGCGCCACGTAGCAGACCTCGTGCCGGGCGATGCGGTACGGCGCGACGCTATGCAGCGCCTGGCCGTCCAGGAATACGCCCCCGGCGCGGGGCCGGATGAAACCGGCAACGGTGCGCAGCAACGTGGTCTTGCCGACGCCGTTGCGGCCAAGCAGCGCCACGATCTCGCCACCTGCCACGTCAAGCGACACGTCGCGCAGCACCATCGTCGCGCCGTACCCGGCGGTGACGTCCGCCACCCGCAGCAGCTCAGCCATGCGCTGCGCCGGCGTAGATGGTCCGCACAGTGTCGGACTGCACCGCCTTCTCGACCGCGCCGTCCAGCACGATGCCGCCCTGGTGCAGCACGATGACGCGGGACGAGATGCGGCGC
The DNA here is from genome assembly GCA_964242575.1 of uncultured Acetobacteraceae bacterium. Classification (GTDB taxonomy): domain Bacteria; phylum Pseudomonadota; class Alphaproteobacteria; order Acetobacterales; family Acetobacteraceae; genus JANPPS01. The sequence continues at coordinate 3,511 of CAXTCN010000089.1, forward strand.
ACGAAGTCGAGGTCATGCTCGACCAGCACGATGCACAGGCGATGCCGGGCCGCGAGGTCTGCCAACAACGTGCCGATCCGTTGCCGCTCCGCCGTGGTCAGCCCAGCGGTCGGCTCGTCCAGCAACAGCAGCGCCGGCTCGAGCGCCAGCACCATCGCCAGCTCCAGCGATTGCTTTTCGCCATGCGACAGGTGCCGGGTTTCGGTGCCCAGGCGATCCACCAGCCCGGTGGCGCGCACCACTTCCAGCGCGGATGCGGGGAGCGCGATGGTGGGGAACCGCCGCAGAAAGGACGGCCGTTCGATGCGGCTGCGCGCCACGCGCAGGCACTCCGCGACCGTCATGGTCTCGAACACCGAGGCCGTCTGGAACTTGCGGCCGACACCCAAGCCAACGCAGCGGTGCGGCGGCATTTGGCGAATGCTGTGGCCGCCGACCTCCACCGCGCCGGCGCTGCGCTCCCGCCCGTCGGCGATGCAGCGCATGAGCGTTGTCTTGCCAGCGCCGTTCGGGCCAATCAGGCTCAACAGGTCCCCGGCTCGCGCGGTGAACGTGACGCCCCGCAACACTTGCAGGCTGCCGAACCGCTTGTCCAAGCCCTCCACCCGCAGCACGTCGCCGTCATGCGGCCGGACCCTGGCGGGCGCTTCGACCAGCCGCGGCACCGGGCGGGGGCGCTGGGCACGGCCCAGGCGGACCAGGGACAGCAAGCCGCCGGGCAGGGCGACGATCACCACCACGAACACCAGGCCGACGATAAGCGCCCACAGGAACGGCAGCGCCCCGCCCAGGTAATTGCTGATGGCGTCGATGGACACTGCCCCGAGGATCGGCCCGGCCAGCGTGCCACGGCCGCCGAGGGCCGTGTAGATCACGAGCTCGGTGCCGGTCACGAAATTGCCCAGCTCCGGCGCGACCACGGCGGCGGCCCCGGCATAGACCCAGCCGGCCGCCGCGCACGCCAGGGCGCATGCCACGAACAGCAGCACCTTCAGCCGGGCGGTCGGGATGCCGAGATACTGGCAGCGCACGTCGTTCTCACGCATCGCCACCAGCAGCCGGCCGAAGTCGCTGCGCACCAAGGTGGCCGCCAACGCCGTGACCGCGACCAGTAGCAGCCCCGCGATGCGGAACCAGGCCTCGGTGTCCAGCTCCGGCACCTCGAAGCCGGATAGCCCGCTGCTGGACCCGGTTACGTTGCCGCCGGCGAAAATAAGCTGCACGAACATGATGGGGAATACGAGGGTGATAGTGGACACATACAGCGGCGACGCGCCGTAGGAGAACGCCAGCCATCCCACCAGCAGCGCCGCCAACCCGGCCGCGCCAAGGCCAAGCAGCAACGCGAGCAGCCAGGCGCCCATGCTGAAGCCCATGTTGGTGGACACCAGCGCCAGCGCATACGCGCCGATGGCCAGGAACGCGGATTGCGCGAAGCTCAGGATGCCGGTGTAGCCCCACAGCAGGTCCACGGTGACAGCCGCCACGGCCAGCAGCAGAGACCGAGTCAGGACGTTGACGCTGTAGGTGTCGAGCACGAGCGGCGCGGCCAGCACCGCAGCCGCTGCTGCCAACGTCAGCGCCGCCGGCAGCCAGCGCTGTCCAGGCTCCGGCGCCACGCCGTCCGCGTCACGCACGGGCAAATCCGGACGGGCGCACGCGCAGGATTATGGCGGCCAGGACCGCAATGGTCATGCCGCCCAGCACCGCGTTGAGGTAGGTCGAGACCAGCACCTGCGCCGCCCCCAGCACCACCGCGGCCAACGCCATGCTGACCAACGAGGACCCGGACAGCAGCACCAGCATGAACGCGCCCACCAGCCACGGCACCCCCATGTTCGGGTCCACGCTGGACAACGGCACCACCAGCGCCCCGGCCAGCGACGCCAACGCGGAGCCCAGGCTGAAGCTCGCGAACCGCACCCGGGCGCTGTTGACGCCGAGCGACTGCGCCAGGTCCTCGTTGGCGATGACGGCGCGGGTCACGAGGCCGAGCCGAGTCCCGTGCAGCACCAGCGCGATCAGCAGCGCAAGCAGGATCGCGACCCCCACCAGCAGCAGCCGGTACTGCGAGTACGTCGCGCCCAGCACGACAGCCGCGCCCGAAAGCGGGCTTTGCGCGAACTGCACCTGCCGGCCGAACACCAGGGTTATAACTTGGCCGATTACGATGCCGAGGCCCCATGTCGCCAGGATCGCGTCCAGCGGCCGGCGGTACAGCGGGCGCAGCACCGTCCGCTCCATCGCCGCCCCAGCCGCAAGCCCCGCCAGCGCCGCCGCCGGCAGGCTGAGCCACGGGTTCGCCCCGGCCTGCGTCACCAGCAGCGCCGCGTAGCCGCCCACGGTCAGCATGGCGCCGTGGGCGAACGAGATGATGCCCATGACCCCGAACACGATCAGCAGGCCGAGCGCCACGACATACAGGATGGCGGCCGTGGTCACGATGTCGAGCAGCAGGCTCATTGCCGAGCTATTTCAGGTTAGGGCACTGGTCGCCGGGGTCCACGTCCCTCACGGTCTGCAAGATTTTGATGCTGCCGTCCGCCTGTACCTGGCCCAGGTACATCGTAAGCGGCGTGTGGCGCTGCTTGTTCATTTGAATGCGGCCGCGCGGTCCCTCGAACGACACCTCGGCCAGCGCCTTGATCACGCCGTCCACCGCCGTGCCGCCCGCCTTTTCCACCGCTGCTTTGTATAAATAGATCGCCTCGTACTGCGGCACCGACAGGTCGTTGGGCGTCAGCAGCGCGTCGCCGAACTTGGCGCGCATGGCGGCCAGGAAGGTCTTGTTGGCCGGGGTGTCCACGCTCGTGTAGTATGAGCCGGAAATGTAGATGCCGGTCGCGTCCTGGCCCATCGTCTTGGCAGTGCCCTCGTCCACGCCGAGGTTGCCCACCGGCACGTCGATGCCGGCCGCCTTGTACTGTTTAGTGAGCGTCACGTTCGGCACGCCGCCGGCGGTCGACAGCACCAGCGCGTCCGGGTTGGCGGCGCGCACCTTGCTGATGATGGCCGTCCAGTCCCCGGCATCCATCGGCTGGTACTCGTCGCCGACCACCTTGCCGCCGCGCGCCTCGATATACTGCTTGGCGTAGGCCAACATGCCCCGGCCGAACGCGTAGTCGCTGCCGATCAGGAAGAACGTCTTGGCGCCCTTGTCCTTCAGGAAAAAGTCGAGCACCGGCGCTTCCTGTTGTTCCGGGACCCAGGCGTTCACGTACATGTAGCGGTTGCAGGAGCGCCCTTCGTACGACGAGGTGTAGATGAACGGCGTGCGCCCCCGGGTCACGATCGGCAGCCCGGCGTTGCGCGCGGCGCTGGTCTCCATCGAGATCAGCACGTCCACCTTTTTCTGGAACACCAGGCTGTCGAACGCGCGCTGCGCCCCGGCCGCGCCGCTGCCGTCGTCCGCCACATCGAGCGCCAGCGGACGGCCCATCACGCCGCCCTTGGCGTTGATCTCGGCCACTGCGAGTTCCGCCGCCTGCACCACGGACGGCGCCACGACGCTGTTGGCGCCGCTGAGGCCGATGGGAACGCCAATGCGGATCGGCGCCTGGGCGTAGGCCGACGCCGCCAGCATCGACAGCGCGGCGACGGCAAGGCTCAGTTTGCGCATCATGGTTCCTCCTACGGCGCGTGGGTCAAAGGTATGACTTGGCGAGCAGCATGTGCACGCCCTTGTTGCCGTCCACCGTCTGCGTCACCCGCAGGTCGCCGATCAACGAGCACAGCATGTAGGCCTGGTTGCGCGACAGGTTGGTGCGGGCGCAAACGTGATGCACCATCTCGCGCACCGCCTGCTTGGCAGCGTCGTCCAGGTCCTCGTCGAGGCCGATAGACATGAGATGGGTGGCGGTCTCGGCGAACGGCCGCTCGATGCGGAGGTCTTGGCGCACCGTGAGGCGGAACGTGCCGGCCAGCCCGGTTTCCAGCGCGGTGATGCACACCTCGCCGTCGCCCTGCACGCCGTGGCCGTCGCCGGCGGAGAACAGCGCGCCCTCGTTGAACACCGGGAGATACAGCGTTGCGCCGGGCTTCAGCTCCTTGTTGTCCATGTTGCCTCCGAACGCGCGCGGCACCGACGACGTGCAGCGGCCCCACGCGGGCGGCGGCGCCGTGGCGATGATGCCGAAGAACGGGTCGAGCGGCAGCTCGGTGCCCCACGGCAGCACGCACACGTTGCGGGCGCGGTCGATGCGGGGGTGCATGGTCTCATAGTCGGTGAACTCGTCCGGCAGCGTCCCCAGCAGCGGCAGGATGGCGACGAAGCCCCAATCCATGGTGGGCGTCGCCTCCAGGATGTCGATCTGCAAGGTGTCGCCTGGCGCTGCGCCACGCACGAACACCGGCCCGGTCATGAAGTGCGGCCCCGGACCCGGCGGCAGCGTGTCGAGCGCTGCTCGGTAGTCGTCCGGCACCATGCTCAAGTCGGGCGGCAAGCTGGCGTGCCCGCCTGCCGGGAACGAGCGCAGCGTGACGGTGTCGCCGGAGTCCACCTCCAGCACCGGCGGCGTCGCGGCGTCGAGGTAGCCCAGCACCATGGCCTCGGGCGTGGCGGGGATGTCGTGGTGCCGGGCGGTCACGCGCTGATGCCTTTCCAATCCACGCCGCCCTCGAACGCGGCGGCGGCGCGGTAGATGGTCTCCTCGTCGAACAGCTTGCCCACCAGCATCAGCCCGACCGGCAGCCCGTCCACCAGGCCGCACGGCAGGCTCATAGCCGGGTGGTGCGTGCAGTCGAACGGCGCGGTGTTGGGCAGCACCTCGAAGGCGCGGGTGATGATCTCGTCCACCGGAGCGTCCGGCGCAGGCAGCTTGCTGGCGGTCATGGGCAGGGTGGGCATCAGCAGCAGGTCGTATTGCGCCAGCACGGCGTCATAGGCCGCGCGCAGGCGGCGCACCAGGTTCTGCGCCTTGGCGTAGTAGTGGCCGCGGTAGCGCGTGGTCATGTAGTGGCCCACAAGCATGGTGCTTTTCAGCGTGTCCGACAGCTCGTCCGCGCGGGTGCGCCAGTTGCTGTGCGCGTCCAGCAGGCTGGTGACATACAGGCCCTGCCAGTTGAAGCCGAAGCCGTTGCCGTGCATCATCTGCATGGTCGCGCCCTCCGCCGCGATGGGCAGCCAGATGGCGCTGCCGTGGCGGTGCATCGGCAGGCTCACGTCCTCCATCGTGGCACCCAGGCCGCGGAACCGGCCGGCGGCGTCCCGCACCACCTGGTCCGACGCCGCCATGCTCTGCGGCCAACCGAAACCCTCCTGCACCACGCCGATCCGCAAGCCCTCGACGCCCTGGCCCAGCGCCTCCCGGTAGGGCTTGGACGCCGCGCCGTACTGCCGCGGGTCCAGGCCGTCCGGACCGGCCAGCACCTCCAGCAGCAGCGCGTTGTCCGCGACCGTCGCGGTCATCGGCCCGGTGTGGTCGATGGTCAGCTCAATCGGCATGATGCCGGTGTAGGGCACCAAACCGTGCGTCGGCTTCATGCCGTAGATGCCGCAGAACGACGCCGGCATCCGGATGGAGCCGCCCTGGTCGCCGCCCAGCGCCATCGGCACGTCGCCCGCCGCCACCGCGGCAGCGCTGCCGGATGACGACCCGCCGGCGGAGTACCCGTGCCGGTGCGGGTTGTGCACCGGCCCGGTGCTGCTGGTGTGGCTGCCGCCCGAAAAGCAGAAATGCTCGCACACCGTCTTGCCCAGGATGGTGCCGCCCGCGTCCAGGATGCGGGTCACGACCGTCGCGTCCACGTCCGGCGTGTAGCCCTCCAGCGTCGGCGAGCCGTTGGTCATCGGCACGCCCGCCACGCAGATGTTGTCCTTGATGCCGACTGTCTTGCCCTTGAGCGGCCCCGACGCCGCGCCCTCGATGGTGGTTTTCACGTACCATGCGTTGTGCGGGTTGTCCTCCGGCGCCGGACGCCGGCCCGGCGTGCGCGGATGGCGCACCTCCGGCAGCTCGTCCGTCATCTGGTCCACCACGTTGTAGGCCGCGAAGTTGCCCTCCAGCATCTTGTGGTGCAGGCGCAAATCGCCGTCGCTCATGTTGGTGAACCCCAATTCAAGCGCGACCTCGCGCAGCTCCTCCAGGGTGGGGGTTTTCACGGTGAGCGTCGTCATGGCGGGTCCTCCAAGTTAGCTGGCGCCGATGAACTCGTGCTCCAGCGCCGGGTCATCCAACCCGGCGGCTGGCAGCTCGCGCACGATACGGCCACGCTGGATCAACAGCACACGGTCGGACAGGGCGCGGATGAAGTCCAGGTTTTGTTCGACCAGCAGCACCGCCAGGCCGCGGGTGGCGCGCAGGGTCCGGATGCGCTCGGCCATCGCCTGGACGATGCTGGGCTGGATACCCTCGGTCGGCTCGTCCAGCAGCAACAGGCGGGGCCGGGCCACCAGGGCGCGGGCGAGCGCCAGAAGCTGTTGCTCGCCGCCGGACAGCGCGCCGCCGGGCCGGTCCAGCAGGCGGGGCAGCTCGGGGAAGTCGGCCAACGCGGCGTCAACCGCCCGTTCCCCGGCGCCGGCGGCGGCTGCGGCGAAACGCAAGTTGTCCAGCACCGACAGCGCCGGGAAGATGCGCCGGCCCTGCGGCACGTAGCCGATGCCGGCGCGGGCGCGCTGATGCGGGGCCGCCCGCTCCATGGCCCGGCCGTCCCAGCGGATGCTGCCGCGGGTCGTGGGCAACAGGCCCATCAGCGTTTTCAGCAGCGTCGATTTGCCGGTGCCGTTGTGGCCCAGGATGCCGACGCATTCGCTGTGCCCGACCTGCAACGACACCCCATCCAGCACGCCGATGCGGCCATAGCCTGCGTGCAGAGCGTCCACCTCCATCATGCGGCGCGTCCCAGGTAAACGTCGCGCACCCGCGGGTCCGCCAGCACGCGGTCGGCGGTGTCCTGCACCAAGACGCGGCCCTGGTGGAACACCGTGACGGTGCGGGCGATGGAGCGGATGAAGCCCATGTCGTGCTCGACCACGATCACGGCATGGTCCCGGTTCAGCTCGCGGATCACCGCCGCGGTGCGCGCGGTCTCCTCGGCGCCCATGCCGGCCGTGGGTTCGTCCAGGATCACGAGGTCCGGGCCGGACGCGACAACGGTCGCAAGCTCCGCCAATTGCCGCTGCCCGTGCGCCAGCAGCCCGGCCGGACGGTCCGCCAGGTGCGCGATGCCGAGCCGGCCCAGCGCCGCGTCCGCCAGCCGGCGCGAGGCACGCTCGCCATGCAGTCGCCGGGCGGCGAGGCGCACGCCCTCGATGACCGGCAGCCCGTCGAACAGCGCGGGCACCTGGGTTTTGATGCCGATGCCGAGCCGCGCCAGCCGGAACGGGTCCTGCCCGGTCACGTCCCGCCCGCGCCATAGGATGCGGCCGGACGTGGGCCGGTATTGGCCGGTCAGGCAGCGGAAGAACGTGCTTTTGCCCGCGCCGTTCGGGCCGATCAGGCAGCGCAGCTCGCCCTCCGCCACCGAAACGCTCACCCGGTCCACCGCCACCACGCCGCCGAAGCGCATGGTGAGTTCCTCGGTGGCCAGCAACTCGGTCATTCCGCCAACGCCGGCGGCTGGACGCGGCGAACCGGGCGGAGCCGGGCCAGCAGGGCGTGCGCCGTGGGCTGCAAGCCGCTTGGCACCAATAAAACTGCCAGCAGCAGCACCCCGCCCAGCAGCAGGTTGGGGTCGAAGCCCGGCACCGTGCCGGCCCAGCTTGCCAACGCCTGCAACGCCACGCACGCCACCATGGGGCCGAGATAGGTGCCGACGCCGCCGACCAGCACCCAGATCACCACCTGCCCGGCATAGGCCAACGAGAACATGCTGGGGCTTACGAACACGCAGTTGGCGAACAGCACGCCCGCCAGCCCTGCCATGCCGCCGCCCAGGGTGAACATGCCCAGCCGGTGCGCCCGCACGTCGTAGCCCAGCAACTCCGCCCGCAACTCGTTCTCGCGCACCGCGACGGCCACGCGGCCGAACCGGGTCAGCAGCACCAGCTTCACCACCGCGTAGCACACGGCGAGGCACGCGACAGCGACGCGGAACACGTCCTCGGGCGTGAGGGGCAGGTCGGGTTGGCCGGGCCAGTTGAGCGGGGGCGTCTGCGGGATGCCGTTGAACCCGCCGAGCGGCGCGGCGCCGATGCGCCACTGTTCGCCGGCGGTCGAGTTGGCGAACTTGAACAGGATCAATGTCACGGTCAGCGTGATAACGCCCATGTAAACATCGCCGACCCGGCCGTAGAACATGACCCAGCCCAGCGCCGCCGCCGCGAGCGTCGCCACCATGAGCGCCACCGGCACCGCCAGCGCCCCGTCGCCGAAGTTGATGCCGGCCACGGCATAGGCGTAGCCGCCCAAGCCGAAGAACGCGGTCTGCCCGAAGCACAGGATGCCGCCTGCGCCCCAAGCCAGGGCGAGCGACAAAGCCAACAGCGCCATCGCCGTCCAAATGGTGGCGTTCAGCAGCGCGAACAGCTCCAGCGCGCCCGGAAGAATGATGGCCGCAGCGGCGGCCAGCACCGCAGCGGCGCAGACCTGCAACGCGGTCCAGCGCGCCGCCGTCATAGCGACCGGCGCATGATGCGCCCAGTGATGCCGCGCGGCAGCAGGCGCAGCAGCACCACCGCGACCAGCAGCATCGCGACCTCGCCCAGCACCGGCGTGGACAGGAACGTGCCGAGCGTGCTGACGATGCCGAGCAACGTGGACGCGGACAGCGTGCCCGCCAGGATGGACGCGCCGCCGGTGATGACGGTGATGAACGCACGGGCGATATAGGCCGCGCCCATGGTTGGCACCACGCCGGACAGCGGCGCCAGCAGCGCGCCCGCCAGCCCCGACAGCGCCGCCCCGGCCGCGAACGTCGCGGCGTAGATGCGGTCGGGCGCCACGCCCAGCGCGGACGCCGTCTCCGCGTCCTGCATGGTGCCGCGCGCCAGCAGGCCCCAGGTGGTGAAGCGCAGCACCGCCCACAGCGCCAAAGAGAGCGCAGCCGCGGCGCCGATCAGGAACAGCTCATAGCCCGAGGTGCGGAACCCGCCAATCGCCACGCTGCCCAGCGGCGCCGAGACGCCCGCGACCGTGTTGCCCGCCAGCATGGTCATGCCGCCCACCAGAGCGAGCGACAGGCCCCAGGTCGCCAGCATGGTGTCCACCATCCGGCCGTACAGCCGGCGGATCACCAGCCGCTCCACCAGCAGCCCGAACAGGCCCACCGCGACCGGCGCCACCACCCACATCGCCAGCCACAGCGACAGCCCAGCCCCGCTCGCCAGCACCGCCGCGAACGCGCCCAGCATCATGAACTCGCCGTGCGCCAGGTTGATGACGCGCATCATGCCGAACACCACCGCGAGGCCCAGCGACACGATCACCAGCACCGCGACGCCGGTCAGGACCTGAAGGCCGATGGCCAGCACGAGGTCCATGGCGCTAGATCTTCACGTCCACCACGTATTGCTGGTTGCTGTTCGGGTTCGCCGCCAGGTCGCACACCGATGCGGTGTCGCTGGGCGGCTGCTGCGGGAAGCTCTGCAGCACCTTGAAGCCACGGTTCGACACCTGCGCCACGTGCACGTCCAGCGTAGCATGGTGCGTCTTGGGGTCCAGCACGGTGCGGCCGGCCGGGCCGTCATGGGTGATGCCGCTTTCTAGCGCCTCGATCACCTTGGCGCGGTCCGGCGTGCCGGCCCGGCGCACGCCCTCCGCCCAAATCTGGAAGCCGGTGTAGGTCCGCATGGCAAGCTCCGCGCCGAGGTAGGGCGCCTTTGCGCCGAGCTTGGCGCGGAAACGTTCAACGAATGCCTTGTTCGCAGGCGTGTCAACCTCCTGGAAATAGCTGAACGCGCTCACGATGCCGTCGCCCTCGTCCAGGGTCAGCAACAGGCTCTCGTTGCCGCCGCCGAGCGTGGTGGAAGCGATGGGGATTTGCTTCTTGAGGCCCGCTGCCGCCCATTGCCGGTAGAACGCGACGTGGTTGCCGCCCACCAGCGCCGACACCACGGCGTCGGGCCGGGCCGCCTGGATTTTCTTGATGGCCGCGCCGAAGTCGGTGACATCCAGCGGGAAGAAGTCCACGCTCAGCACCTCGCCGCCGCCGTCCCTTGTGTATTTAGCGATCCACTTGCTGGTGATCTGCCCGTAATTGTAGTCCGCCGCCACGACATAGATGCGCTTGCCCCAGTTCGACAGCACGTAGGGCACCAGCTTGTTCACGTTCTGCGCCGGGGTGGAGCCGGTGCAGAAGATGTTGCGGTCGCACACGCCGCCCTCATACTGGGTATTGTAGAAGTACAGCGTGTTGTAGCGCCGCAGCACCGGCCGGATTGCCTCGCGGGACGCCGAGGTGATGCCACCGTGCACCACCGCCACCCGGTCCCGCGTGGCGGCCTGGGTGGCGAACTGGGTATAGAGCTGGATGTTGCTCTGCGGGTCATAGTTGATGAGCTGGATTGGACGGCCCAGCAGCCCGCCGGCCTCGTTCAGCTCGGCGACCGCGTAGTCGAGGCAGGCCACCATCGGCTGCCCGTAAATGTCCAAGCCGCCCGAGGTGTCGTGGATGCCCGCGACCTTGATCGGGTCCGCGCCGAGCGCCGCGCGGCTCATGATGGCCGGGGCGGCAAGTATGGCAGCGGATTTCAGCAGGCTGCGTCGATTGAAGGTCATCTTGGCCCCCTCATGCACTGGGCGCGGACCCACTGACCGGCCGCCCGTCGCTTCACTGTGCCGCGCAATGCACCTGGCGTGCCAAAGGATTTATGGTGGCATAGGCCTTGCAGCCTGGTTTGGGCCACGGCACCCACGCTGTCCCGGAGACCCTCGATGAAGCGTCGAAACCTTCTGCAAACCGGCGTCGCGGCGCTCGCCATGCCCAGCCTGGTCCGGGCGCAGTCGCAGACCACGCTGAAGTTCGTGCCCTACACCGACCTGTCATTGCTGGACCCGGTGGTCAGCAGCTTCGTCACCCGCAACCACGTCATGCAGGTGTTCGACACGCTGTTCTCGCTGGACGAGGGCGGGACGCCGCAGCCGCAGATGCTGCAAGGGCATACTGTGTCGGGCGACGGCAAGCTGTGGCAGCTCACGTTGCGCCCAGGCCTCATGTTCCACGACGGCACGCCGGTGCTGGGACGTGACGTGGTGGCGAGTCTGCGCCGCTGGTCCGCGCGGGACTCGTTCGGCGCCGCCCTGTTCGCCGCCACCGACGAGCTGTCGGCGCCGTCGGACAGCATGGTGCAGTTCCGGCTGAAACGCCCGTTCCCGCTGCTGCCGAACGCGCTGGCGAAGCCGTCCAATTTGATGGCCGCCATCATGCCGGAGCGGCTGGCGCAGACGCCGCCGACCACCTTGCTGAGCGAGATGGTCGGCAGCGGCCCGTACCGGTTCGCCGCCGATGAACGCGTGCCGGGCGCGCGGGTGGTGTACCGCCGGTTCGAGGGCTACGTGCCCCGGCCCGACGGCGTGCCGAGCTTCGCCGCCGGGCCGCGCGTGGCGCATTTCGACCGGGTGGAGTGGCTGACGATGCCAGACCCCGGCACGCAGATCGCCGCGCTGCAGTCGGGCGAGGTCGATTGGGTCGAGCAGCCGGTGATGGACCTGGTGCCGACCATGCGGCGTGACCGACGGCTCAATGTGGAGGTGATCGAGACTACCGGCCTCATGGGCGTGCTGCGGTTCAACCACCTGGCGCCGCCGTTCGACAACCCGGCCATCCGCCGCGCCATGCTGCGGGCGGTGCGACAGCGCGACTACATGCAGGCTGTGGCCGGCGAGGACCCATCGGTGTGGAACGCCAGGGTGGGCGTGTTCCCGCCCGGTATGCCGATGGCGTCCGACGCTGGGCTGGACACCCTGGGCGCCGCCAACCCAGCGCAGCTCCGGCGCGACATCCTGGACGCGGGCTACAAGAACGAGAGGGTCGTGTTCCTGTCCGCCACCGACGTGCCGCGCACCAACGCCATCTGCGAGGTGGGCGCGCAAATGTGCCGCGACCTTGGGCTGAACGTCGATTACGTGCCGACCGACTGGGGCACCGTGGTGCAGCGGTCCACCAGCCAGAAGCCGGTTGACCAGGGTGGCTGGAGCATGTTCGGCTCGTTCTGGGGCGGCTACGACTTCATCAACCCGGCCGGGCACCTCGCGCTGCGCGGCAACGGGCTGGGCGCTTGGAATGGCTGGCCCACCGCGCCACGGCTGGAGGCGCTGCGGGCCGAATGGCTGGAGGCCGCTGACCCCGCCGCGCAGGCCGCCATCGCACGCGAAATCCAGCTACAGGCCTGGGTTGACGTGCCATTCCTGCCGCTGGGGCTGTACTACCAGCCGACCGCGTACAAGCGTAGCCTCACGGGGATGCTCAAGGGCCTGCCGCTGTTCACCAACATCCGGCCGGCCTGACCGGCACGCTGCAACTGGCCTGGAAGGAACTCCGCATTGACCGAGCTATGGCGCCTGTCCGCAACCCAACTGGCGGACCGCATCCGCACCCGCGCAGTCTCGGCGCGGGAGGCGGCGCAGGCGGCGCTGGACCGGCTGGACCAGGTGAATCCCCGCATCAACGCCGTGGTGGAGCATCGCCCGGCGGACGTGCTGGCGCAGGCGGACGCGGTGGACCAGGCCATCGCCCGCGGCGAGGACGCCGGCCTGCTCGGCGGCGTGCCGGTCACGGTCAAGGTCAACACGGACCAGGCGGGCTACGCCACCACCAACGGACTGATCCAGCAGCGGGACCAGGTTGCCACCGCGAATAACCCGGTGGTGGACAACCTGCGCCGGGCCGGGGCGGTGATCCTGGGGCGCACCAACACCCCGGCATTCTCCCTGCGCTGGTTCACCGACAACCGCCTGCATGGCGCCACCCGCAACCCGCGCGACCCCGCGTTGACGCCCGGCGGATCGTCCGGAGGCGCAGCGGCGGCGGTCACGGCCGGCATTGGGCACCTGGCGCACGGCACGGACATCGGCGGCTCGGTCCGCTATCCCGCCTATGCCTGCGGCGTGCACGGGTTGCGTCCCACGCTGGGCCGGGTGGCAGCGTTCAACGCGTCCGGGCCGGAACGCGGGATCGGGCCGCAACTCATGGCGGTGTCCGGGCCGATTGGCCGCACCATCGCCGATGTGCGCCTGGGCCTGGCCGCCATGTCCGCGCCGGACGCGCGCGATCCCTGGTGGGTGCCGGCTCCGCTCGAAGGCCCGCCCGCGCCGCGCCGCGCCGCCTTGTGCCTGCGCCCAAGCGGCCTGGTTATCGTGCCCGAGGTGGAGGCCGCGCTGCTCGACGCCGGCCGGCGTTTGGAGGCGGCGGGCTGGACCGTGGAGTTGGTCGAGGACACGCCGTCCTTGCAGGAGGCGACCGACCTGCAAATCCGGCTATGGCTGGGCGACGGCTTCCCGGCCATGTGGGACGCGGCCGAGCGCGAGGGCGACGCCGGCGCGTTGGCGGTGCTGGGCGCGGTGCGCGAGACGGCCCTGGCGCTGCCGCCGGACGTGGTGGCGCGCAGCCTGGTGCGCCGGGCCGGCTTGACGCGCGAGTGGCTGGCGTTCCTGGAGCGGTATCCCGTGCTGGTGCTGCCAGTCTCGGCAGAGCTGCCGTTCCCGGACGGCCTGGACCTGCAGGGCGACGCCGCCTGGAAACGGGTTTGGACGGCGCAACTGGTGCAGACCGGATTGCCGCTGATGGGCCTGCCGGGGCTGACGGTCTCCACTGGCCTGGTCGGCACGGCGCCGGTGGGCGTGCAGATCATCGCCGGGCGGTATCGCGAGGACCTATGCCTGCTGGCCGGCGAGGCGGTCGAGGCAGGCGGAGCGCCGCCGTCGCCCGTTGACCCGGCGCCGTGACCTGCGCGTCCACCGCGTGCCAGAGCGCGCCGCCGACCACGACGCTGTCGAGCGCGAACCGCTGCGTCCCGGTCCGTGTCTGGCCGGAGACGTCGGTGAAGGTGCAGCGTCCGCCTTCGATCCGCATCACGGTCGCGTCGCCCGTGCTGCCGATTGAAAGGTCCCCAAGGTCCGGCCGGCCTAGTGCCGCGGCCGGCGTCGCGGTCACCGCGCGCACGATGTCCGGCAGCGCCATGCCGAGCGCCAGGAACTTGCTCATGGTCTCCATGTTGTCATAGGCCGGGCCGTCGATGCACAGCACGTGCACGTCCGAGCTGATGATGTCGGGCGGGAAGCCGCCGGCCAGCATCGCCTCCGCCACCGCGAAGTCGAACGAGCCCTTGCCGTGGCCGATGTCGAACAGGACGCCGCGCTCGCGCGCCTGCCAGCACGCGTCCTTGACCCGGCCGTCCGCGTGGCAGGGCGCGTTGGGAAACGGCTTGAAGCAGTGCGTCAGCGTGTCGCCGGGCCGCAACTCCGCCAGCACGTCGGCGTAGCGCGGCGGCGGGCGGTCGATGTGGCACATGACCGGCAGCCCGGCCCGGTCGGCGGCCTCCAGCGCATGGTACAGCGGCGCGATGCCGTTCACGCCGCTGGTGTTGGCGCCCACCCGCACCTTGATGCCGCGGATCAGGTCCGGGTGCGCCAGCGCCATGGCGGCGCAGGTCTCGGTGTCCATGAGGCGCATGTCCAGGCTCTCGCCCACCATGACCGACGGCGAGAACGCGAAGATGCCGGCGTGGCTCACGTGCAGGTAGGCTAGGATGCGCGTCTGGCTCACCTCGATGACGTGCTTGCGGAACCCCGGGAAGTTGCCGGGGCCAGCCGAGCCCACGTCGAGCCAGGTGGTGGTGCCGGCCCGCCGCGCCAGCGCGTCGGCGTCGATGCTGATGGAGGTGCCGCCCCAGTAAACGTGGGTGTGGAAGTCGATGTGGCCCGGCATCACCAGGCAGCCGGACACGTCGCGCTCGGCCCGCCCGCGCAGGCCGGGTCCGATTGCGGCGACCTTGCCGCCGGCGAAGGCGATGTCGGTCACCTCGTCGCGCCCAGTGCCCGGGTCCAGCACGCGGCCGTTGCGCAGGATCAGGTCATGGGTCATGGGCGGGTTCCTTAGTGGCGACAGGGCATGAGTTTGCGCCGGGTTGCGCTGGGTGTCGAACGGTCTGGCGCTTGCCTTGATCCTGGCCAAGCCTCAGATGTCACGCGGCATCGTTGCACGTTCCGCTTCCAAAAGGTGCGACCTCAGCGTAATACACAACGATGCGTTTCGCTGCGGTTTCCGACCGGCCCGAACTGGCGTATATCGTCGCCCCCTGGCGCGTACTAGCTTTTTTGACTACCGGGGTGGCTATACGGTCGAGGAAACGACGGCGTTGATCCTTGCGCTGCCAGACGGCCCGAAAGAGACGTTCGTCCTGTTCGATGACGGCAAGCCTGTTGGCACTGCCAGCCTGGTGCGCCAGGATTTAGATGCGCGGGCCTGACCTCACGCCGTGGCTCGCCGGCCTTTTTGTCGAGCCTGCATTCCGCGACCGTGGCTACGCGACTGCCCTGATACGACAGGTTGAAGCGTTCACGTTAGCGGCTTCGGTGCCGATCCTGTGGCTATATACCTCAATAGCCGAGCCGCTTTACGCCCGTCTTAGCTGGCAACGGGTAGGGCTGGAGCGGGAGGCAGATCATGATGTTGTGTTGATGAGCCGCTCCTTGCGTAAAGGACAGCGGAGGTCTGAGATTGTCTGACGGTATTGCTGTCGACCAACTCTGGTTGCAGGATGACAGCACTGCTAACCGCGTGCACGCGGGAGTTTTGAAGGTTTGTGTTGGCAGAGGTGTCGTGGGACGGACTCCGCGAGGCTCCTGTATTCGACGTTCCTATCTTCGTATAGACGGCCCGCTCACCCAATAGCGTGTGGTTGAAGAATGTCTGTCAGGGCTAAATAGAAAGCTAGCCTATGATAATGCCGCGGGCTTCGATCATTGGTGCCAGCTTAACTTGATGCTCTTGGCTCTCACTAAAATTGACAACCACGCCGGCGCGACTTGCGGCACCACTATCTATGACTTTAGTCCAAAAATCTTGTCTGCTCGCGTCGGCTGCTCGGCCCAGCACGTTAGCATGCATGGTGCTCACGAAGTCCGAGTTGCTTAGACTGCCATATTTTGCCATGAACTCTCCACTTTTAGTGAGGGCTTCCGCTTCCTGTAGCAACGTTGCTCCACTTCTTAGATAGTTGGTCCAGAACTCAAGTCCAGCTGCATCGGGCGCACGGTTGAGCGTGGCGTAATAGAGTCGGGCTGTCTGTGTAGCCTGTTGGTCGGGCACCCACAAGCCAATGGCGATTCGCGATGCAGTATTAGCCAGGTTTTCTGCCGTTTCCACAAACGACGCCAAGATGCCAGCATGATCCACCTGTCCCGAGCTTAGCAAGCCCGTCCAGTATGTTTGACCACCTGCGTCCGGGGCGCGCCCAAGCACGTTTTGGTAAAGCTGGCGAACAAAGCTGTCAGCATTCTGCTGCGCACCTGGGAGTCGACCCCTAAATTCTTCGCTAACGAGGAAAGAACTCAGGGCTTTCGCACCAAAGCTTCTGTGGTGCTGAGCGTTTTGCCGGACGTGACA
>CAXTCN010000090.1:0-19796 GCA_964242575.1 uncultured Acetobacteraceae bacterium
GCGACAGCGTCGAGCGGCACGTGGACGGGTTCATCGTCACGCCCTACGACATCCCAGAAGGCTGCATGGCGGCCTACTACCCCGAGGCCAACCCGCTTATCCCGATGTGGCACAAGGCGGACGGCGCCGATACCCCGGCGGCCAAGTCCATCCCAGTCAGCGTCCGCAAGCTGGACCAGCCGCCGCAGCACCTGGAGGCAAACGACAGCGTGCTGAGCCTTACAGCAGGATGATGCTGCGGGCACCGTTTCGAGGACATGCTCTCCGACATCGATGTCGTGCGGGACGACACGCAGCAGCGGTCGTCCGGCGTGCTGCGTTCGGGCGGCGTCCTCGGTTCCTGGCGGCGGGCCTAAACGGCAGGCGGTGCGGCTCGCGCATTAAGGAGGTGGCCCGCCTTGACCCACACGAGGCAGCCTTGCGGTCCCGCTGTGGCCTGCAAGACCGCCACTGCCGGAAGGCGAAGCCATGACTGCACCTTGAATGTCTCGCCTCCATCCATGAACTCGCCGTCGATCACCAGCAGCTCGATCCCGCCCGGCACTGCCAGCTTCACCATGGCGCCAGGCGCCCAGCGTTCCAGCCTGACCTGCTCGCGCGCATCCTCAAACAGCGGCGTGGTTTGCACGCCTGGCTGTCCGGGTGCCGGTGCGTAGACGCCAGAGCCGGTGTCGAGACGCACCCCGGTCCTGTCGTCCGGGTCGAACTGCCATAGCTTGACGAAGATGGTGCAGCCCGGCCCGGACCCCGGCGTGTGGCTGGTCGTCGGTGGGTTGCGGATGTAGCTCCCCGCCGGGAAGTCGCCGTGCTCGTCCTGGAACACGCCGTCCAGCACCAGGAACTCCTCGCCGCCGCCGTGCGTGTGCGGCGAGAAGCGGCTGCCCGGCGCATAGCGGACAATGGAGGTGGCGCGCGCCACTTCCTGCCCGATGCGGTCGAGCATCCGCCGGTCCACGCCGGGGATGGGCGAGGGCGTCCAGTCCAGCCGCCCTGCATGGACCGCCGCCCGCGCGCCGAAGTCCGAGTTGAGGTTCATGGCACGTCTCCAGTGATAATGAGGTCAGGCCGCAGCCGCGACGCTCGGCCGCGCGTTGACCCGCGCGCCATGCCGCGAGGTTGGCGCACTCCGCCGCGTCGAGGGCGCGCCTGGTGGCGACGGCGCGCTCGCGCTGGTGCTCGCCCTATTCGCGGTTCTGGTAGGTTTCGATGTCCGGGCCGAGGCCTGGCGTCGCGTGGTGGAAGTAGGCTGCCGCCGCGTCGAGCAGGCCCGCCTCGATCCGGCGCTGCATCATGTGGACCACGGCGCGCTCCTTGGGCGTGCGGCCGGTCAGCGCCAGGTCGCCGTCCTGGCCGTCCAGGTACTCGGCGATGGCGGTGCAGGTTCCTTGCCGGGTCGCACCCCATGGGCCGCATGGGAACGACGGACGAAGTCGCCGCTGGTGACGGGTGCTGGTGCAACTCCCTGCGAGGAATGTCCCATGTCGAACGTGAATTCCCGCCCGGCGCACGCCGGCCCAGGACCGGACGAAGAGCTTTGCCCTGTCGCGCCGGGGCGTCAACGGCGCCAAGCCGGCACGGGGTGGCCCGACCACCGGCTGGGCTCATGCGCAGCCTCGATACTGCTGGCGACTTCCCCATGGCGGTTTGGTGCTGGAACCTGGGGGTGAAGCGCTGGTTGAGGGCGGGGCCACGCAGCCTTGTCTCAAAACAGGCGGCAATGCTAGGCGCGCAAAGCAAGGGCGGCGTTTCACTCCTGAAACGCCGCCCCATGCCGCTAAATCTCCGAACGGAGGCCTGATCGGATCAGGCCAGGTCGAACCGGTCCAGGTTCATCACCTTAGTCCATACGGAAACGAAGTCGTTCACGAACGCTCCCTCGGCGTCGGCGCATCCGAACACTTCCGAGACGGCCCGCAGCAGCGAGTTCGACCCGAATACCAGGTCGACGCGGCTACCAGTCCACTTCAGCTCACCCGTCCGCCGGTCGCGCCCCTCGAACCGGTCGTCGGACTCGGACACCGCCTTCCATGTCGTGCTCATGTCGAGCAGGTTGACAAAGAAGTCGTTGGTCAACGCCCCAGGCCGCTTGGTGAAAACACCGAGCTCGGAGCCTCCGTGATTCGCGCCCAGCACGCGCATGCCGCCGACCAGAACCGTCATCTCAGGCGCGCTCAACGTCAGGAGATGCGCCCGGTCCACCAGGTGAACCTCCTCGTGCCGCCCGCGCCCGTCGCCGAGATAGTTGCGGAACCCGTCCGCGTGCGGCTCCAGCACGGCGAAGGACTGTGCGTCGGTCTGCTCCTGGGAGGCGTCGGTGCGGCCCGGCGTGAACGGGACCTCCACGGCGTGCCCGGCATCCTTCGCGGCCTTCTCAACGGCCGCGCACCCGGCGAGCACGATCAGGTCGGCAAGCGAGACCTTCTTGCCGCCGGGCTGCGCCGCGTTGAATTCGGCCTGAATTCCCTCCAGGGCCGCCAACACCGTGGCCAGCTCGGCCGGCTCGTTCGCCGCCCAATCCTTCTGCGGCGTCAGGCGGATGCGCGCGCCATTGGCGCCGCCCCGCTTATCGGTGCCGCGGAACGTCGAGGCCGACTTCCAGGCGGTCGAAACCAGCTGCGAGACAGACACCCCGGAGGCCAGCGTCTTCGCCTTGAGCGCCGCCACATCTTGCTCGTCGATCAACGGGTGGTCCACCGCGGGGACCGGGTCCTGCCAAAGCAGCTTCTCGGTCGGCACTTCCGGGCCGAGATAGCGCGCGACCGGCCCCATGTCGCGATGGGTCAGCTTGAACCAGGCCCGGGCGAACGCGTCCGAGAACTCGTCTAGGTTCGCGTGGAAGCGCTTGGAGACCTCGAGGTAGGCCGGGTCCGCGATCAGGGCGATGTCCGAGGTGAACATCATCGGCGGGTGCCGCTTTGACGCGTCATGTGCGTCGGGCACCTGATCGGCTGCCTCACCGTTCTTCGGCTTCCACTGCCAACCACCGCCAGGACCTTTCTCCAGCTCCCATTCGAAATTGAACAGGTTGTCGAAATACTCGTTGTCCCACTTGGTTGGCTCGGAGGTCCAGGCGCCTTCAAGCCCGCTGGAAATCGTGTCCGCCCCCTTGCCGGTGCCGAAGCTGTTTTTCCAGCCCAGGCCCATCTGCTCGATGGGGGCGGCCTCGGGCTCCGGACCCACGTACTGTCCGGCACTGGCCGCACCATGGCTCTTGCCGAAGGTATGGCCGCCGGCAACCAGGGCCACGGTCTCCTCGTCGTTCATCGCCATGCGCGCGAACGTCTCGCGGATGTCGCGGGCCGAGGCGAGTGGATCGGGCTTGCCGTTCGGCCCCTCCGGATTGACGTAGATCAACCCCATCTGCACCGCGCCGAGATGGTCGGCAAGTTCCCGGTCGCCGCTATAACGCGCGTCGCCGAGCCAACTGTCCTCAGGACCCCAGTTGATGTCCTCCTCCGGCTCCCACACATCCGCGCGGCCCCCGGCGAAGCCGAACGTCTTGAGCCCCATCGACTCCAGCGCGCAGTTGCCGGTCAGCACCATCAGGTCGGCCCAGGAGATCTTGCGGCCGTACTTCTGCTTGATCGGCCACAGCAGCAGCCGCGCCTTGTCGAGGTTCGCGTTATCAGGCCAGGAGTTCAGCGGCGCGAAGCGCTGCGTCCCGGAACCCGCGCCGCCGCGGCCATCGCCGATGCGGTAAGTGCCCGCGCTGTGCCACGCCATGCGGATGAACAGCGGCCCGTAATGCCCATAATCGGCCGGCCACCAGTCCTGCGACGTGGTCATCAGCGCGAACAGGTCCTGCTTCAGCGCCGCCAGGTCGAGCGTCTTGAACTCCTCGGCGTAATTGAAGCCCTCCCCTAGCGGGTCGGACTTGGCCGGGTGCTGGTGCAGGAGCTTGAGGTTTAGCTGGTTCGGCCACCACTCCTGGTTAGACCTGGGCCAAGCCGTCGAGTTGTTAGGAGCCACGCCCTTCATGGGGCACTGGCCGACGTTGTCTCCGTCCATCTTAATCTCCCAATTCTGGCTGCGTTGGTCGACGCGGTCCGCGCGCCAGGTCGCCCTGACGGCCCTGCTTAAGTGTAGCGCCATTGCGAGAATGGAGGAAGCCGAGCCCCTCAGAAAACGTGATAATGCGCGTTTATCACGGCCTTCGCATCCGCCTTTTGAACCTTCGTGGCCTCCGCCATCCTCCCGTCGTGGCCGGGCAGGCTTAAAAAGCCCTGGGCCTGCCTACGGCTGGCGCCCTGCCAACTCGGCGCGCAGCCGGGCATTCTCTGCCTCGACTGCCGTAAGCCGTTCCTGCAAGGCCTGCAGCGCCCCGGCCACGTCGGCTGCGTCGAATTTTTGCGGGATGTGCTGCGGGCAGTTCACGTCCCATGCCTCGACCTGGAACAGGATGGCCTGCTCCGGCCGGGCTGGGTCGTCGGGCAGCATCAAGCGCGCCTGCAGCGCCTCGTCTCCTTCGACGGTCCAGGCCCGGCCCCATAGCTTGACCCGGCGCCGAGCCGCATAGTCCATCAGGAACAGGAACGCCCGGTCGTTCTCATGGAGGTTGCCGGTCGTCACGTACTGCCGGTTCCCGGCGTAGTCGGCAAAGCCCAGCGTCGCCTCGTCCAGCACGCGGATGAAGCCTTTGGGGCCGCCCCGGTGCTGCGCGTAGGGCTGCCCGGCGGCGTTTGCCGTTGCCAGGTACGCCGTGTCAACGCCTGCCAGGAACCCTGCCAAGTCGGGCGTGACCCTGGTCTGGAAACCCCCGCGCGCCTCAAGCTTGGCGAACATGCCGCGCGAGTGCCGGCGCGCTTGCACAGCCTTGACAGCATCCGTGAACGCGATGTCGCTCGATGGCTTCTGGGTCAAGGCACTCTCCTGGTCAGGCAGATGGCAGAAGCCCGCGCCGGCGCCTGGGACTCCGCTGAGAGGCGACGCCGGTCAGGCTGGAACCCGGCGGCCGAGGAAGTCCAGCATGACCGCTCCAATTTCCGGGCCGTGCGTCTCCAGGGCGAAGTGACCGGTGTCGAAGAAGTGGACCTCGGCATTGGGGATATCGCGGCGGAAGGCTTCGGCGCCGGGAGGCAGGAAGAAGACATCGTTCTTGCCCCACACCGCAAGCATCGGCGGCTTGCGCGTGCGGAAGTACTCCTGCCAGGCCGGGTAAAGCGCCACGTTGGTGCGGTAGTCGTAAATGAGGTCGAGCTGGACCTCGTCGGTGCCAGGCCGCTGGAAGTAGGCGATGTCCAGCGTGTAGCCGTCCGGCGAAACGCGCGATGCGTCGGCGCCCGTCAGATATTGGGTGCGGGTCGCCTCAGGCGTCAGCGCCGCCCGGCAAGCGTTGCGCGCTTCGGACGAGCCATCCTTCCAATAGGCTTGGTAGGGCGCCCACGCGGTGCTGAGGCCTTCGGCGTAGGCGTTGCCGTTCTGGCTGATGATGGCCGTCACGCGCTCGGGATGCGCCGTGGCGAGGCGCAGCCCTGCTGGCGCGCCGTAGTCGAAGATGTAAAGGGCGTAGCGGCGCAGGCCGAGTGCCTGGGTGAAGCCGTCCAGCACCGTGGCCATGCTGTCGAACGTGTAGCCGAACTGGCCGCGCGGCGGCGCTTTCGTCAGGCCGAAGCCGGGCAGGTCGGGAGCGATGACGCGATAGGTGGCGGCAAGTTGCGGGATGAGGTTCCGGAACATGTGGCTGGTGGTGGGGTAGCCGTGCAGCAGCAGGATCACGGGCGCGTCCGCCGGGCCGGCCTCGCGGTAGAACACCTCGACGGGGCCAACAGCCTGGGTCTTGTACGTCGTGTTCATAGGGATGATGTCCTTCTGTGGTTCTGGCTGCAGGCGAGCGGCGGCGTCGGCTGGCCCAGCGGCGCCAACGCCTGTAGCGAGGGCGAACCCAACCAGGGCCTGCCGTCGGGAAAGGGGATGCAGCATGAGGCAAGTCCTCCTGGGCAAGCGGCATTGCCATGGCCTCTTATAACTACCGATCGGTCGGATGTAAAGCATTTCCTGCAATCCGCCTTGGCCCTGTGCTAGACTTCCGACCGGTCGGATTGGAGGTGGGCGTGAAAGTGTCTCAGCAGGAGATCGTAGCGGCAGCGAGGGAGCTGTTCCGCACCCAGGGGTACGCGGGCGCGTCCATGCAGGACCTTGCCGACCGCGTCGGGCTGAAGAAAGCAAGTTTATACAGCCGCTTCCCCGACAAGGAGGCACTGGTCGGCGAAGTGTTGCGGTTGACCCTCAATGAAACGTTCGCTGCCGTGGACGACGCTGGCGGCTGGCGTGCGGCCTATGAGGCGAGCCTGCGGTCCATGAGCGAGGCTTTGATTGACCGGGGCCGTTGCGTCGCCTTCCACCTCGCTTATGGCGCTTCGGCCGATACGCCGCGGGCGCTGGACGCGGTGCGCGGGTTCTTCACCGCATGCCGCTGCCGCCTTGCTGGAACGCTGTCTGCTGTCGTGGAACCTGCGGAGGCCGACCGCATTGCCGCCGACGCCCTGTCTGCAATCGAGGGCGCGACGCTGTGGCTTGCCATTGACGGCGACAGGACCGCCATGCAACGCACCTTGGACCGTCTGCTCGCCGAAGCGGATTGCCTCCAGGCCCGGCGCCGCGGTTGAGCGTGGCGGGATGACGACCGCCATGAACGCCATGCGCCGTCAACGCCTATGCTACTATCGGCTATCACTAGGAGTTCCGACCTTGGACCAGATCACGACCCCGCTGGCGCCCCGCTTGACCTCCCTGGCGCACGGGGGAGGTTGTGGCTGCAAGCTGGCGCCGGCCGTGCTGCAGGAGCTGCTGGCCGGGCTGCCGCAAGCCCAGGCCTTCCCCAACCTGCTGGTCGGCAGCGAGACGGCGGACGACGCTGCCGTCTATCGCCTCACGGACGAGCTGGCCTTGGTCGCCACGACCGACTTCTTCACGCCAATCGTGGACGACCCCTACGAGTTCGGCCGCATCGCGGCCACCAACGCGCTGTCCGACATTTACGCCATGGGCGGGACGCCGATCCTGGCCTTGGCGCTGCTCGGGATGCCGCTGGGCAAGGTCGGCACAGACCAGGTGGGGAAGATATTGGCAGGCGGCGCGGCGGTGTGCCGGGCGGCGGGCATCCCGGTGGCGGGTGGGCACTCCATCGACAGCGCGGAGCCGATCTATGGCCTGGTGGCGCTCGGCACCGTGCATCCTGACCGGGTGCAGCGCAACGCGGGCGCGCGGGACGGGGACGCGCTGATCCTGACCAAGGGGCTGGGCGTCGGCGTGTTCAGTGCCGCGCTGAAGCAGGAGCGGCTGGCGGCGGCGGATTACCAGACCATGATCGCCTCCATGACGCAGTTGAACAGCGTGGGGCGGGAGGTGGCGGCGATGCCTGCCGTCCACGCCATGACGGACGTGACCGGCTTCGGGCTGCTGGGCCACTTGCTGGAAATGTGCCGCGGCGCCGGGTTGCAGGCGCGGCTGCGCCTGTCGGACGTGCCGATGCTGCGCGGCGCGAACGAGCTGGCGCAAACAGGCGTAGGCACCGGGGCGGCGGGGCGCAACTGGGCTAGCTACGGCGCGGAGGTCGCGGTGCCGGCGGACATGCCGGAATGGCAGCGCGGGCTGCTGTGCGACCCGCAGACCAGCGGTGGCTTGCTGATCGCCGCAGCGCCTGAAGCGGCAATGGCGGTGCTGGACTGCGTGCGCGGGGCAGGGTTCGCCCAGGCAGCTGTGGTCGGGACAATGAGCGCGGGCGCGGGCGTCACAGTCCTCGAATGACAACCTAGGTGCCGGCCATGCCAAACGACCGACACGCCGCCCTGCCGCCGCCGGCCAAGGATTTCGCCTCTCCCTCCGTGTTCCGTCCGGAGCACCTGCTGCGGGAAGCGCGGCGCCAGAAGGGCCTGCCGGACCAGGACGTGCCGGCCGTGTGCGTGTTGGACCCCGACGGCGACTTGGTGCGCCACCTGCGCCGCACCGGCCAAGCCCGGCCCAGCCCAGGATGGGCCTGCTACCACACCGAGCTTGCCGAGTTCACGCTTGCGGACGGCACCGCAGCCGGCGTGGTCGGCTGCGCCGTGGGCGCCCCCTTCGCCGTGCTTGTGGCCGAGCAGCTCTTTGCCTCTGGCTGCCGCTTCCTGGTCAGCATCACCTCTGCCGGGCGTATCGCCGACCTGGGCGACCCGCCCTATCTCGTGCTGATTGATCGTGCCCTGCGGGACGAGGGCACCAGCGCGCACTACGTGCCGCCCGGGGCCGGGCCGTTCATGGACGCGCCCGACCCGGTGCTGCTGGACCAAATGGAGACGGCGCTGCGGGCCGCGTTGCCGGCCGCTTGCGGCACGGCGCTGCACCGCGGCGCGACCTGGACCACCGACGCGCCCTACCGCGAAACCAAGTCCGCCATCGCCCATGCCCGCGCGTGCGGCGCCCTGGCGGTCGAGATGGAGGCCGCCGCGCTTTATGCGCTGTCCGCCGCGCGCAGCTTGCCCATCGCCTGCATCGCCCACGTCACGAACACGATGGGGCAGCAAGCCGGCGGTGACTTCGAGAAGGGCGAGGCCGAAGGCTCGCTTACGGCGCTGCGCGTCATCGAAGCCGCCGCAGCCGCGTTCCGGCAGGGCGGGAGCACGGATTCAGGCGTGGGGGGTTAGCCCGCGCAGGTCCGTCTAAACGCAGGCGGGCTCGGCTGGAGCGGTCTTGGAGGTATCCGTCGCCGACAGGCGAACCTGCCGGTCCCCGACCCGCAGCCGCCGCCGCAGTGCGCGGGATGCCGCGTCGATCAGCATGGACAGTCCGCCCGTGACGACGATCAGCACGACGGCGACGTCCAGGCGCAACTCTTGGATGGCGGCGTCCACGTGGAAGCCCAGGGTGCGGACGCCAAGGATGCCGAAGATGGCGCTTTCCCGCACGATGATCTCCCAGCGGTACAGCACATAGGCCAGGAACTGCCCATACAAGCGCGGCACGACCTCCCAGAAGTAAAGGTCCGCCCCGCGCGGCGCATCGGCGCGCAAGGCAACCCCGTCGGCCTGCCGGCCCATCAGGAAGCCCAGGATGCCGCCGTTGTGCAGCGCCAGTGCGATCACCGCCGGAAGCATGGAGGGGCCGAGCAGTTGCAGCAGCACGTAGGCCGCCATGTACTCCGGCGTCGCGCGGATCACCACCAGCAGCGTGCGGCCCAGCGGGCGGCCCAGCGGCCCTGTGAAGTGACCTGATATCAGGGGAAACAGCAGCAGGGCCAACGCCGCCATGCCCACGACAGCCAGTTGGGACACCACCAGCGTGTTCACGATGCCCGGCAACGCCTGGCTGCGCAGGATCGCCCACAGCCAGCTTCCGAACGCTGCCCAAGCGCCGCCATCCAGCAACGCCGCGTCCCGCAACGGCCGCGGCACTATGTCGTGCCCCAGGAACCGCGCCAGCGCCGCCCAAGCGGAGCCGCCCTCCACCGACGGCGCCAGCCAGGCCAGCGCCGCAACGGAGCCGAGCAGCAACAACGGGAACGTCACCGGGCGCGCCCACAGGCGGCGGGTGCCGATCAGCACGTAGAACACCGCGACGAAGCCGGCAGCCTCCGCATAGCGTCCCTGGCGGAAGTAGCTTTCCAGTTCGAAGCCCATGGTCGGCAGGCCGATGAAGCCGAGCACCAGGGTGGAGCGCAGCCCGCACTCCAGCCGGTAAAGCAGGTAATCGCCGAACGGCCGGGCCAGCACCGGCAGCCGGGCGTAGGCGAAGCGGGACACCGCGCCCGTGCCGGCGGGCAGCACCCGGTCGGCAGCGAGGTCCGCCTCCTCGATCATCTCGGAGAACACCTTGGCGAAGATGCCGGCATAGGGGATGGCGATGGCCAGCAGCCCCGCCCCAGGCGACGGCCCCAGCACCTGCATCAGCAACAGCGCCCAGAACAGCTCGTGCACGGACCGGACCGCCGCGCAGAACAGGCGCACCGTGCGAAACCGCGCGAAGCCCAGCGCCAGGGCAAGCCCGGCCGCCGCCCCGCCCGACACGCCCAGCACGGCGAAGGCGACGGTCAGCACCACACCCACCCAGCCGACTGCCAGCAGGTCCGGGTGCAGGACGCCCTGCAGAAGTCGGCCCAGCTCGGCGCCGGGGTGCAGGACGGTGACGTCGAGGTCCGCTAAAAGCAGCGCCGCGAGTCCGGCCAGCAGGAAAGCCACGCTGAAGCTAGTGTAGCTCAGGTGCGCCGGGGTGGTGGGCTTACCCATAAAACCGCGCCAGGTCGGCCTCCCGCAGCGAGGCCGCCGGTGCGTCCAGCGCAATCTGCCCGGCTTCCAGCAGCACGACGCGGTCCGCATACTCCAGCGCCAGCGGGATGTCGTGCAGCGCCAGGATCATGGTTTCGTGCGCGTCGGCCATCCCGCGCAGGACGGCGGCGCCCTGGTGGCGGTCCAGGGCCGACACCGGCTCGTCCCCGATCACCACCGGGCGGCCGTTGTAGAGCGCCCGCGCGACGGAGGCGCGCTGCTGCTGCCCGCCGGACAGCGTGCCTGCCCGGGCGAACAGCTTGTCCGCCAGCCCGACCAGGTCCAGCGTGTCCCGCACCGCCTCTACCTCCGCCCGCGCCGGCCAGGCCAGCGTGCGCAGGTTGCGCCAGGCCGGGTGCCGGTCCAGCCGGCCCATGTAAACGTTATGGAACACGCTCAACGTGCCCACCAGCGCCGCCGCCTGCGGCACCAGGGCCGCCTGGCCCGGCAGCCGCGCATACAGCAGGTTGAGCAACGTGGACTTGCCCGCGCCGGACCGGCCCATGATCGCCAGCCGCTCCCCACGCCGCACCTGCAACGCGATGCCGCGCAGCACGGGCTGGCCGGGGAAGGAAACGCTCTCGTTCCGAAGGTCCACCAGGGGAGCCATGCTAGGAACGGGACCGGACACCGCCTGCGCCGGCTAGTTCAGCAGATCCGTCGCCAGGGCGACCTGCTCCACCGGGTCGTACTGCGCGTTGCTGGCGGGGATGAAGCCGGTGCGGCCGAACGGCTGCAGGATCGCCGGGTCGCGGCAATCGACCAGCGCGGCGCGCAGCCGCTCCTTGAAGCCGGCGCCGAACCGCGCGTCCATGTCGCCGCGCACCGTCCAGTTGTAGTCGGGGTAGGGAGGGGTCTCCCAGATCACGCCGACTTGCGCCGGGTCGACCCGGCCTGCCTGCCGTTCCAGGTTGAACACGGTGTAGTCCATCACGCCGACCTCGAACGCCCCGGACTGCACCAGTTGCAGCGTGCGCGTGTGGTCGCCGGAGAAGCCGACGCGGGAGAACACCGCCTCCGGGGCGCGGTTGAACTGCTTGCGGATGTAGTACTCGGGCATCACCCTGCCGGAGGTCGAGGCGCGGGCGCCGAAGGTGAAGCTGCGCCCGGCGATCCCCGCCGGGAAGGCGTCGCCTTGGGGCAAGCCGGTGCGGGCGTTGGCGATGAAGAAGCTTTTGAACCCCGTGTCCTCCACCCCTTGGGCAATGGCTTCCGACCCCGGCACCGCGCGCCGGGCCTGGACGCCGGTGAAGCCGCCGAACCAGGCCAACTGGACCTGGTCGTTGGTGAAGGCGGTCACGGCGGCCGGGTAGCTTTTTACCGGCACGTAGCGGACCGGGACGCCCAGCCGCTCCTGCAAGTAGGTGGCGATCCGGCTGAACCGCTCAACCAGGCGGGACTCGTCCTGGTCGGGGATGGCGGTAAAGACCAGCGCCGGGCCGGACTGCGCATAGGCGGGGATGACCGGGAGGGCGGACGCGAGCAGCAGGCGTCGGTTCAAGGGCATAAGGAGGGCTTTCGGGGTTGATCGTGGTTGGCTCATGGCCGCTCGCCGGCCGCGACATGGGCGACGGCGCCGAGCGACACGGCGCCCGTGTGGCCATCCGCCAGCAGTTGCCCGGTGAATGCATCGAGCACCGCCTGCCGGTCAACGCCGAGCGCGTCCAGCGCCGCCGCCATGCCCGGTGCGAAGGAGAGCGACGCCGCGAGTTCCGCGGCTGAAGGCGCGTGCAGCGCCGCCTCCACCGTCTCGATCCGGATGGCGCGGAACCCGGCCTGGGACAGCAGGTCGGACAGCCGCTCAGGGGCAATGAACCGGAGCTGGGCCGGCAGTTCGCCGGGTAAGGGCGTCCCGCAAACGGCCGCAGTCGCAGCGCGCAGGCGGGCGGACAGCTCGTAACGGTGCGGCTGCGTCCAGGTCACGATTGCAGCGCGGCCGCCGGGACGCAGCACGCGGTGCATTTCGGCGACGCCGCGCGCCGGGTCGGGGAACAGCACGACGCCGAAGCAGGACAGCGCGCGGTCGAACGCGCCGTCCGGCAAATCCAGCGCCATGCCGTCTCCCACGGCGGCGGTGATTGCCAGCCCAATCTGAGCGGCCCGGGCGGCGATGCGCGCGGCCATCGCGGGCGAGGCGTCCACGGCCGTCACCCGCGCGCCCCGGCGGGCCGCCAGCAGCGCCGCGCCGCCCGCGCCGGCCGCAACGTCCAGCAGCGCCAGCCCCGGCAGCGGCGCCAGCAGGTCCAGCGCC
This sequence comes from uncultured Acetobacteraceae bacterium, assembly GCA_964242575.1. Lineage (GTDB taxonomy): Bacteria > Pseudomonadota > Alphaproteobacteria > Acetobacterales > Acetobacteraceae > JANPPS01. The sequence goes on from CAXTCN010000090.1 coordinate 12,490, forward strand.
AGCGTGGCGAAGGCGTCCGTCAGCGGCTCGAACACCGCCTCGTAACCTGCAACGTGCGCGTCCCAGCGGGCGGGCTGCTGGTCAGGCTGCAGCGGTACGCTTATGACCATTGCGGCATAGGCGTGCTGCGCCCAAGGAGGTTGCGATGGCAGATGGAGTGAACGTGGCGGCTGTTCAGGACGCCGCCCAAGGCGGGCCACGGTTTTCGCTCGGCCTCGGGCTTACGAACGAGTGCAACCTTGCCTGCTCCTTCTGTTACCGCGACCCGTCGCGAACCGACCGCCTGACGCTGGCGCAGGTGCGGGACGTGATGGGCCGGCTGCCGGTGCGGTCGGTGAACCTGGGCACGGGCGAGAACGGGATGCACCCGGAGTTCCCGGCCATCCTGGCCTACCTGCGGGAGCAGCCGGTGAAGCTCACCATCACCTCCAACGGCCACTCCATCGCGGTGCTGCGGGACGAGGACCTGCAGGCCTTCGCGGAGGTGGAGTTCTCGCTCGACTACGCGACGCGGGAGGAGCAGGACGCCCAGCGCGGTGCCGGCAACTGGGACCTCGTGCACGAGCAGGCCGCCCGGTGCCGCCGGATGGGCGTCGGCGTCACCATCATTGCCGTGATGATGCGGACCAACTGGGATCGGCTGGCGGACATTGCGGAGGTGGCGTCGGCGTTCGACGCGCCGTTGCGGCTGAACGTTTACCAGGCCGTCCGGTCCGACGCCTTCGCGCTGACTTATGAGGAGTACTGGGACGGGTTCGCGGCGCTGTTCGCGCGGACGGACGTGGTGGCGATCGGGGAGCCGCTGGTGCGCGCCATGGCCGGGCTGCCGCCGCGGGCCGGCGGGTGCGGGGTGGCAACCGTGCGCGTCACGCCCCGGGCCACGGTGCAGCCATGCGTGTATTGGCCCGGCAGTGGCGCGCCCTTGGACCTGCTGCTGGGCTTGGGCGGGGAAATCCTTGGCACCCCGCCTTTCGCTGCCGCGCGTTCCCTGCCTGCGGCCTGCGCCGGCTGCGCTTATGAAGCGCCGTGCCACGGCGGCTGCGCCGGGCGCCGGCGCCTGCTGGACGTGCTGGACCAGCCGGACCCGTACTGCCCCGTGATCCGTGGCGAGGACCGGCGCCTGCACGTCCGCATGGCGCCGAGCCGCGACATGGCCAAGCTGGAAAGCGCGTGCACCACGATCGTCACGGCGCGGCGCTGATTCCCACGTATGGCCCGGCCCCACTCCCGACGCCAATTTACGACGCAAGGCGGTAGGCGCGGCCGACCAGGGACGGGCCGTTCAGCAGCCCCGTCCGCGACCGGCGGATGATGGCGTCCAGCCCAAGGACCTGGCCCACGCGGTCCAGCGCGAAAAAGGCGTGCGTCATGATGATGAAGACATACTCCCACGGCCATTCTGCGTCGTTGCGGTAAAGCCCGATCCATAGGTTGACGGTGAACAGGACGCCGACCACGCCGGCCAGGCGGACGGCGAAGCCCAGCATCAGCGACGCCGCCAGCAGGGTTTCGATCAGGTAAACCGCGGGATCGAGCAGGGCGATGTTGGGCAGGAACACGTCCCGGATCAGGGCGGCATGAGCCGCGAAGGCCGAGTGCTCGGCCAGTTGCCCGGTCCAGTACTGGAAGCCGCCTGAGACGGGCAGCGGCAGCTTCCATAGTGACCCTTGCAGCCACATGGTGCCGATCAACATCCGGAACAGCCAGACGCAGGCATTGCGCCCGCTCCGCTGCGCCGGGTCCTTCGACCAGTTGCGGGCGGCGATGACGGTGCCGCCGACCAGCAAAGCCGCATACAGAACGACGAGGAGGTACTTTGCCGGCCCGAGCGCGTTGTGGTCCGGCGTGTCGCCAATAAGGAAGTATAGGCTGTCGAGGAAAGGATTGGTCCGCATCGGTGGGTGCTCCGCTTATGCATAGTGTACCCACCCATTCGGGCGCAGCGACGCTATGGTTACTTACGCCATTGAACCGTATCGCACTATTCAGCGCTCTACAGCAACGGTTCTACAGTTCGACCGCACGCCGGCTGATCGGCGCGGCGCTGCCAGACCTGGACCCAAGAACCAAGCCGGTTCAGGGTTGTCCCGCCATGCCGCATCCGGGACTGAACGCCTAGCACGACGTCTTTCCGACAGCCGGCCTAATCCGCCGACCCATTGCCGCCGCCGCTAGCCGGCAGCACCGCGGGCCTCGTGTTGCCGTCGCACCCGGCCAGCGCCCCAGCGCCCAGGCACAGCAGCAACCATAGTCCGATCATGGCCTGCATGCGCTTGGCGCTCCCGTTTCTGGAAGGTGGAGCAGCACTGGGTTAGCCAAACCAGCCAGTGGCCATGCGGTGAAGCTGCGGCGCTGCCGCCATCATCCCTGGCCGCACAAGGGCGAGCGTGCCGCTGCGACGCGGGCCAGGATGGGGCTTGAAGGCTGGGCGGTGCCATGGAGGGTCATGTTGGTATCCTTTCCGGCCCGAACCGAGCCAACGAGGTGTGCAATACTGGCCCGGCTAGAGGAAATGCCGTGTTGACATGTAAACGATGCCCCGCGGCCGGACCGGCGTGCCGCCGAAGCCACGTTGCCGGAACGCTAGGCGGGAGCATTGGCCGGCGCCCAACTCCGTGCGCGTGCGAGCTTGATGAACGCGTCCGCAGCCCGCATCGGCAGCCGGCCGGCAACAGCCACGAGCACGACATCATGCGCGGCCAAGCCTTCGACGGGCTGCTTGTGCAAGCCATTGGGCAACGCCGCCAACGCCGTCGTGTAGCCGACGCCCAGGCCTGCACGCACAAGGCCCGTCATGTGCCCTGCCGCGGCCGCGCAATGACGGTGGCTTGGCCGCGCGCCATGGTCCTGTTTCGCCCGCTCCAGCAGCCGCGCCATGCCGCAATCCGGCGCGCGTTGGATCACCGCCATCCCATTGAGGGCTGCAAGCGGCATGGCGGCAGCGTCGGGAGCGTGGCCGGGCGGCATCAGCAAAACCGCCGTGTCAGTGAAAAGCGTCCAACGGTTCAGCCTTTCGGGCAGCGCTGCGTTCCCGGTCACGATGGCAGCGTCCAACGTTCCATCCAGCAAGCTGCCGCACAGGCTGGCGATGCCCCCGTTCACCAGGGCCAGCTTGAAGCCCTGCAGACACGTTCCAAGCTCCTCAAACAATGGCATGAACGGAGGCGTCGGCACATCCATGGCCAAGCCTAGCCGCAAAAGGGACGAGGGTTGCCGTTTCATCCCGAACGCGTGGCGCTTCGCATGTTCGGCCGCAGCATGGGTTTGCTCCAGCAAGGGCAGCATCGCCCGCCCAAGCGGGGTCAACTGAGTGAGGGACCTCTCCCGCAGCAGCAGCGGGCCGCCCAGCTCTTCCTCCAGCCGCTGGATGCTTTTCGTCAGCGCAGGCTGGGTGACGTTGCACGCCTCCGCCGCCCGCGTGAAGTTCAGCGTGCGCGCCAACGATAGGAAGTAGCTGATTTGCCTCAAGTCCATGGCGTGCTTCCCATTGCTTCCAGCCCGCATCCGTTCATGGCCCGGCTGATCCGCGTGGTCCCAATGCTGCCGGCGGGCCGGCAAGGGAAGCCGTCACGGGCACGCCGCGCATCGGGCTGTTCAGCCGGCAACGGCGAGGGCAGGAACGACAAGGCGGCGACACGCATGATCGGTCTCCAGGATTGATGCGTCGGAGGCTCGGGGCCGTGCGGGACCCGAACCTTGGCCGCGGCCCCGCCGCTAACCGATGCACACCTTACTTTGCAGGGGCGGACGGCAGCAGCTTCGGAATATACCCATCCGTGCAGCGGCCGGGCTTCGCCGCATTCGGGCGGCCGCGTCCTGGCGCATGAGGGGACGGCAGCACCGGCACTACAGGCCAATCGCCCCGTTCATGAGCACGCCCTCCACCTTGCTTGCCAGCGCGCCCAGCGTGAACGGCTTTGTGATGACCTGCATGCCGGAGTCCAGATGCCCGTTGCCAACGGCGGCGGCGGCGGCATAGCCGGTCACGAACAAAACTTTCAGGCCGGGGCGGTGCTGCCGCGCTGCATCGGCGAGTTGGCGGCCGTTCATCCCGCCGGGCAGGCCGACATCGGTCAGCAGCATGTCAATGCGCGCTGCTGACTGGATAATCTGCAGTCCGGCCCGGCCATTCGCGGCTTGCAGCACGCCATAACCCAGGTCGTCGAGCACATCGGCCAAGACCATGCGCAAATCCGGCTCATCCTCGACACATGGAAATGCAAGATGTCGAACTCGGCCGCACGGCGGCGGACGGCTTCCATCAGCAGCATATGCGGCGCGGCTGTGTCGCGGATGATCGGGTCAAGCCGCAGCGCTTGCGGCCAAACCGCCTCTAGCTCGGCCGTTGTCACCGAGTCCCCGCTGGCGAACAAGGTGACGTTGTGGCCCATGGCCACCAGCTCTTCGGTCAGGAACGACACGACCCGTTCGGTGCCGCCATACAAGCGGGGCGGGACGGCTTCGTGCAGCGGGGCGACCTGGGCGATGCGCATGGAGGTGTTCCTGAAGCTGGGTGGGCGGTTGCTCCAGCATGGGACGGTCCTTACGGCTTCGGCGTGCCGGCCTCGGGCAAGGCGAGGGCGCGGCGGATCTGCCGCGCCCGCACCGTTGCGCCGAGCACGGGGAGAAGGCCCTGCTCCCATGCTTGCAGCAACCGCAGGTCATCGGCGCGGGCGAGGTCGTAGGCATGTTGGGGCGGCGCATTGAATGGTCCCGGTTGGTTCCGCTGCTGGCTGTTGCCCATGTGACGATGCCCCAAACCCATGGCTGCCGGACTCACGAGGCCCGGTTGGGACTCGGCATACGAAGGGGGGAACCGCCGCGGAAGGTTCGGAAACTACCCACAGCCGGGAACCGGCCCGTCGCGTTCTCGAGCTTCGCTTAGGGCCGGACGCACCGCCGCCGGCCCTGCCAAGCGCCTGCGGCCTTGCATGAGTACTTTCCGTATCTGTCGGGCTTTCGGTCCGTCATGCATTTTCCCTTGGTTGAACTGACAAGCGAAGGGCGCGCCATGACCACTGTGCTGCACATCAACGCCAGCGCCCGCACTGAACGCTCCTTGTCGCGCAAGCTGTCCCAGGCCTTTGTCGACGCATGGCTGGCCCATCGGCCCCACGACACGGTCCTGCGCCGCAACGTCGGCCACGAGCCGCCTCCGTTCGTGACGGAAAGCTGGATCGCGGCGGCGTTCACCCCACCCGACGCCCGCTCCCCGGCCATGGCGGCCGAGCTTGCGCCCTCAGACGCCTATATCGAGGAGTTGGAGCAGGCGGACCTGATCGTGATGGGGACGCCCATGTACAACTACGGCATGCCAGCCCACCTCAAGGCGTGGTTCGACCAGGTCATCCGCGTGGGCCGGACCTTCTCGTTCGACCTGGCACGCGGCGATTGGCCGCTTGCGCCGGTGCTGGGCGGCAAGACACTGGTGCTGCTGACCTCAACGGGCGAGTTCGGCTTCGAAGCGGGCGGCCCGCGCGAAAGCTGGAACCACCTCGACACCCACATTCAGACGTGCGCCCATTACCTAGGCGTGTCCGAAACCCATCACATCGGCATCGAGTACCAGGAGTTCGGCGGCGAACGGCACGCGCGCTCCATTGCCTGCGCGCACACGGAAGCCGTCCTGCTTGCCGGACGCCTCGTTGCCACGCAGAAGCAGCCTCGCGCCGAGGCGCTCCACTAACCCAGCCTTCGGATGCTTCGTGGCAAGGCGGGACGGTCCGACCTGGCCCGCCCCACGCATCACAAGAAAAGAAAATGAACACGGCCAAGATGACTGCCGGCGCCAGGTTCCCCAACCTCGCATGGCCCGCGGTAGGCGGCGGGCAGGTCGCTCCTGCAGAGGGCGAAGGGTGGCGCTTCCCAGTCGGCTACGACCTCAAGCCCGACTAAATGCGCGCGCTCGGCCTTTATGTGTCCGACCCGCGTTCGGCCGAGGAAACGGACTGCCCGTTCGCCGAGCCCGGCGTGTTCGCGATCAATCTGGACGGCAACGTGCAGATCATTGACGTGTCCAACGCGCCGTTCTGCCGGCCCGATCTAGAGGCTCTCCTGGGTGGGATGCAGTTCGTGATGGACAAAGGCTAACCCCATCCGCGGGCGCCCTTAGTGAAGAATGCGCCGGTTCTACCGCCGCAGCGCTGATTGTAGCCGCAGGACATTTGCTGAGCGACTGCCCGGCCTGGTCAAGCCACACGCACGCCGGACGTGCTGGCTGGCAGAAGCCTAGAGCCGGGCGGGGTAAAGCCTTGCGTCCATCGTCCTTTTTGCGCCAGTGCCAAAGATGGACATCGAAACGACCAGCCAGAATGTCACGCTAAATTAACCCAGAGCAGTCCTAGAAGCCGAATTTTTCCTTCTGTCACATTTTCATTTTGTTGTGTTGCATCTTCGCTTATGAGTATATTCCGACTCTCTGCAAGCTGGAAGCGTAAGGGTAACTCTCTACCGCGCTCGATCTGCGACTTTCATTAGCCGAAACCGGGTGCGGTCGCGCGCTAGCTCAAGACTTGCTGTGACCTAGCGCGCGACTCTTCTCAATTTCTCTCGCAAGACCCTGGACCTTCCAACTAACAGAATGAGGACCGTCAGCCACGCACCTTACGCCGACCAGGAAACCTGGCCCTGCGGCGGCGCGCACGGCAAAGCTTTCGGCCGGCGCCGTTCCCTGCTGCGGCAACGGTCAGCACTGTCAACGCATCGGCAGGAAACCGCCCAGGATCGCCCCGTACAACGCCTGGGCCAGCAAAGTGGTCAGCGGCGTGCGCGACCCGTAGTTCAGGCCGAGGAACCCCGGCGGTTCCAGCTTCGGCTCGCTGGCCGGCGCGTCGTACTCGGAGGCAATGCGCGGATGGAGCTGCGCCAGCGCCGGCAGCGACACCAGCAGGAACAACCCGTGCAACGCCCCCAAGGCCGCGCCGATCCACCAGGTCGCCACGCCCAAGCTTGCGAAAACGAAAAAGTATAGCACCGCGAACAGCCAACCGCCGGCCATATACATCAGGGAGCCGACGACCACCGCCCGTCCGCGGTCGGCCGTAACGAACGTGCCGAACAGGAAGGGCAGGCTGAGCCGCGACAGCCCCAAGCCCTGGCTGCCTTGCAGCACCGTCGTCATCACAGCGGTCGCCACCAGTGCCCAGATCAGCACCGCGTCCAGGTTCGTGGCCAGGCGGTGCAGCAGCATCAAGCCTTCGGTCATGCCTGGGCTTCTCCCAATTTCATTCTCATCTGCTCCAGCGCCAGCGCCGCCGAGATCAGCCCGGCATGGGTGAACGCCTGCGGCACGTTGCCAAGGGCCGCGC
>CAXTCN010000091.1:0-19637 GCA_964242575.1 uncultured Acetobacteraceae bacterium
CACGCTCAATCCTGGATACGCTCAAACAGTCAAAACCTCTGTGCAGAGGTACTAGACCAATCGCGTCAGGCGGCCGTTTTTGAGCGGATGCGGCGGGGCATCCTCAGTGGCATCCTCGTTGCGGGCGCCCGTTTGCCGCCCAGCCGCGCATTGGCACAGGAGCTTGGCGTCGCGAGGCAGACTGTCGTGCTGGCCTACGAACGGTTGGCCGCCGAAGGGTATGTGCTCGCCCGGGCCGGTGCGGGCACCTTCGTGACAACGGATTTGCCGGACGCCCGCCCCGCCCCGGCCAGTCCGCCGTCCAGCATGCACGCCCGTTTGTCGCAGCGTGGTGCAGCCGTTGCCGCCACGCCGGTCAGCGCCATGCAAACGTCCGGCGTGCTGCTCGCGCCCGGGATTCCAGACGCCGAGCTGTTTCCATCAAGGGCGTGGGCGAGTTGCATGACTGCGGCCGTGCAGGCGGGTGCGATGCGCGGCGGCTATCCGGACCCACAAGGCTTGCTGACGCTGCGGACCGAGATCGCCATGCACCTTGCCGTCGCGCGCGGCCTGCTGACCCGGCCCGAGTGCATTCTGGTTACCGCCGGAACCCAACAGGCGCTCCGGGTCGCGGCGGATATCCTGCTTGATCCAGGTGACGCAGCCTGGGTCGAGGACCCCGGCTACATCGCAGGGCGCGGCAGCTTGCACGCGGCCGGGGCGGTTGTGGTGGGAGTGCCGAGTGATGGTGGCAGCCTGGATGTCTCGGCGGGCGTACGCCTTGCGCCTAATGCCCGCCTGGCGCTGGTCGCACCGTCCCACTCGACACCGTGCGGTGCCGCGTTGCCGGTTGGGCGGCGGCTGGCGTTGCTGGACTGGGCCGGCGCCGCCGATGCGTGGGTGCTGGAGGACGATTGCGACTCCGAGTTCCGCTGGACCGGAAAGCCGCTGCCGCCGCTGGCGACGCTGGACCGCAGCGGCCGGGTCATCTACTGCGGCACTTTCAGCAAGACCTTGGCGCCAGCCTTGCGGCTTGACTTTGCGGTTCTGCCACACCCGCTCATGCCGGCGGCGGTTCGTGCCCGCACATTGATGGACCGGGGTCCGGGCACCCTGGCGCAGGCTGCGCTGGCCGAGTTCATGCGGCGTGGTCTGCTGGCGCCCCACATCCGCAGGATGCGTACCGAGTACGCCCGCCGGCGCGAGGCAGTTCTGACAGCCCTCGCCCGGCACTGCCCGGCTGTCTATCCATTGCCAGCGCCGGGCGGCCTGCACATGACCCTGCGCCTGCCGGACTGGGCTGACGAGACCGAAACGGCACAGGCGGCATCCCGGCTGGGCCTGGCGGTTACGCCGTTCGGGCGGTATTGCATCGGCAAACCCGCGTATGCCGGGCTGGTGCTGGGCTTCGCCTCGACGCCGCCAGCTTTGGCCATGGACGCCGCTAAGCGATTGGCCCGGGTATTGCACAGTGCTGCGTTGCGATAGTGCCCAAACTTTGCCTCGATTGTGGTGTTGGATACGAGCCTGTCCAGTGGAGATGTTGAACCCATGCGTATTGCGCAGATTGCGCCCCTGCACGAGGCCGTCCCTCCCAAACTGTATGGGGGAACCGAGCGGGTCGTTTCATTCCTCACCGAAGAGCTCGTGGCGCTCGGCCATGACGTGACGCTGTTCGCCAGCGGCGACTCAGTGACGTCGGCCAAGCTCGAAGCGATCTGGCCGCGGGCGTTGCGGCTTGATCCCGCAATCCGCGACCCTATTGCGCCGCATATGCTGCTGATGGAAGCGGTCCGCAGGCAGGCCGATGAGTTCGACGTGCTGCACTTCCATATGGACTACTGGCCGTTCAGCATGTTCAGCCGGCAGCGCACGCCGTTCGTGACCACGATGCACGGCCGGCTCGATTTGCCGGAGCTGCAGCCGGTGTTCAACACGTTTCCGAACGTGCCGGTCGTGTCGATTTCCGACAGCCAGCGCTCCCCATTGCCCCAGGCGCGCTATGTCGCAACCGTGCATCACGGCCTGCCGGCGAACCTGCTCACGCCACAGGGCAACAAGCCGGAGTACCTGGCCTTCCTCGGCCGCATCGCCCCGGAAAAGGGTCCGGACCGCGCTATCCGCATTGCACGGGCTTGCGGCATCCCGTTGAAGATGGCGGCCAAGGTGGACAAGATGGACCAGGTCTACTTTGACTCCATCATCCGGCCCATGCTGGCCGGTGGCGGCGTTGAGATGATCGGTGAGATCAATGACGCGCAAAAGCCCGAGTTCCTGAGCGGCGCGGTTGGCTTGCTGATGCCGATTGACTGGCCGGAGCCGTTTGGCCTGGTGATGATCGAGGCGATGGCATGCGGCACGCCGGTGATTGCGTTCAACCGCGGGTCGGTGCCGGAAATCGTGGACCACGGTTCGAGCGGCTTTATCGTCGAGGATGAGATTGGGGCGATCGACGCGGTGAACCGCCTGCACGAGCTTCCACGGTCGATGGTGCGCGGCCGGTTTGAGGCCCGCTTCACGGCACGGCGTATGGCGGAGGATTACCTGGACATCTACCGGTCCCTTGCTGGCGAGGACCGTTCGGTGCTGCGCGCAATCCGCTAGTCGCTAGCCACTGCCTTATGTCGTAGGTCCGCAACACGGTCGCCTCTACAAGGGCCGTGTTGCGGCAGACAGATGGTCAGAAGCTCCTGGGTCGCGCCAGTTCTGACAGGCCTAAAATCAAAGCAGCATCAGATCAACGTGGTGCAAGCACCATAATCATCTGCCGATTTTCCATTCTCGGCATCTGCTCTACCTTGGTGGCCTGCTCAAGTTCATTGCGAATGCGCTCAAGAACCTTGATGCCAATGTCCTGGTGCGCCATCTCACGCCCACGGAAGCGCAAGGTCACCTTCACCTTGTCACCCTCCTCGATGAATGACTTCATGGCGCGCATTTTCACCTGATAATCGTTCTCATCGATATTCGGGCGCACCTTGATCTCTTTGATCTCGATGACCTTCTGCTTTTTCTTGGCCTCGTTCTTCTTTTTCTGCTGCTCGTACTTGAACTTGCCGTAGTCGAGAATCTTCACAACCGGTGGGTCAGCATTCGGGCTGATCTCCAACAGGTCGAGGCCAACGGCATAGGCGCGCAAGATGGCATCGCGCGCCGTCATCACGCCCTGCATCTCACCTTCCTCATCGATGAGGCGGACCTGAGGGACGCGGATATCCTCATTCACACGGGGTCCGTCGCGGGACGGAGCGGCGGCGGACATTGGGCCTCGGGCTATCGTACTCTCCTATGGTGGTGGCTGTCGAACGCGGACCGCGCAGCAATGCGGGTTACCTAAGCATTGGACCTTTGCCGGTCCCGGATCAAGTTAACTCAAGCTAGTTTCGCATCCCTTAACAGATCGGGCGGCGTCGCCTCCACTGCAAGACGCGCGACCGCATCATCGAGGCTCAGCGCCTCCTGCGCCTCGCCGCCCAGCCGGCGCAGCGCCACGGTGCGCTGCTCTGCCTCCCGCCGGCCCACCACCAGCAGCACCGGCACATGCGCCAGGCTATGCTCGCGCACCTTCGCGTTGATTTTTTCGTTGCGCACGTCGGCCCGCACCTCAAGCCCCCGCGCCCGCAACGCCGCCGCGACCTCCTCGGCATAGGCGCCCGCATCCGACACGATGCTGGCGACCACGACCTGGACCGGAGCGAGCCAAAGCGGGAAGCGGCCGGCATACTGCTCAATCAGGATGCCAAGGAAACGCTCGAAGCTGCCCAATATGGCCCGGTGCAGCATCACCGGCCGCTGCCGGCTGCTGTCCTCCGCCACATACTCCGCATCCAGCCGTTCCGGCATGACAAAGTCCACCTGCAGCGTGCCGCACTGCCACTCCCGGCCGATAGCGTCACGCAACACGAACTCCAGCTTGGGGCCGTAGAACGCGCCCTCCCCCGAACTCAACTCGTACTCGACGCCAGCGATGGCGCACGCCTCCTTCAGCGCCCCCTCCGCCCGGTCCCATGTCGCATCCGAACCCGCCCGGATGTCCGGACGGTCGCTGAACTTCACGCGGAAGCTGTCAAACCCGAAATCCTGGTACACGGACGACAACAGCGCCACGAACCGCACCGTCTCGTCCGCAATCTGGGCCTCGGTGCAGAAGATGTGCGCGTCGTCCTGCGTGAACGCCCGCACGCGCATGATGCCGTGCAATGCGCCGGACGGCTCGTAGCGGTGGCAGGAACCGAACTCCGCCATGCGCAACGGCAACTCGCGGTAGCTGCGCAGCCCGTGGCGGAAGATCAGCACGTGGCACGGGCAGTTCATCGGCTTCAGCGCGAGCGTGGTATCCTCGTTCTCCACGCGGGCGATGAACATATTTTGCTTGTAGTTGTCCCAGTGCCCGCTCGCCTCCCATAGCTTGCGGTCCACGAGCTGCGGGGTCTTAACCTCCTGGTAACCCGAAGCCTCTAACCTCCGCCGCATGTATGCCTCGGCGGTCCGGTACAGCTTCCAGCCCTTCGGGTGCCAAAATATGCTGCCCGTGGCTTCCTCCTGGATGTGGAACAGGTCCATGTCCCGGCCGATGCGCCGATGGTCGCGCCGCTCGGCTTCCTCAAGCTGCAGTAGGTAGGCGTCGAGTTCCTTCTGGTCGCGCCAGGCCGTGCCATAAATGCGGCTCAGCATCGCGTTGCGGTGGTCGCCCCGCCAGTATGCGCCAGCGACCTTCATGAGCTTGAACGCGGTGCCGACATCACCCGTACCGCGCATGTGCGGGCCGCGGCAAAGGTCGATCCAGTCGCCTTGCCGATACAGCGTGATGGTCTCGCTCTCTGGCAGGTCGCGGATCAGTTCGGCCTTGTACGCCTCGCCCCGCTCCTCGAAGAAGCGGATCGCGTCCGCACGGTCCCAGACCTCGCGCGCAAATGGCGCATTTCGCGCCACGATGCCGCGCATCCGCTGCTCGATGGCAGCGAAGTTGTCCGGGGTAAACGGTTCGTTGCAGGCGAAGTCGTAGTAGAAGCCGTGCTCAATCGACGGTCCGATGGTGACCTGCGTGCCGGGGAACAGCTCCTGCACCGCCTCCGCCAGGACGTGCGCGGCGTCGTGGCGGATCATCTCCAGGGCCTCCGGGTCCCGCCGGGTCACGAACACCACTGGCGCGTCATGCTCGATGGTGCGGGACAGGTCCACCAGTGCGCCGTCGACTTTCATCGCCAGCGCGGCGCGGGCCAGGCCAGGTCCGATGCTGGCTGCCACGGCGGTTCCGGTCACCGGCGCGTCGAAGCGGCGGATGGAGCCGTCGGGCAGGGTGATGGCAGGCATCGGCAGCGGTCCTCTGGTTTGCAGCCGCTTCCTATGGCGCTATGCCAGCGCCGCCGCAACCCTCGCCACCGGCAGGTCTGCCAGCTTCGGCGCCCGCAGCACCGTGACCCGGCCGCGCGGCGCAGTCAGCGCCGGGTCACTCTCGGCGGAGAACAGCACCACGCAACGGCACCCGACCGCCGCGGCCAGGTGCATTGGCCCGGTGTCGTTGCCCACTGCCACCGCCGCGCGGGACAGCAGGCCGGCCAGCTCCGGCAGCGCGGTCCGGCCGGTGAGGTCCACGGCGGCCGGGCACGCGGCGGCGATGGTCCGGGCCAACGGCGTCTCATGACGGGAGCCGGCGACCACAGGCCGGATGCCTTGCCGGTCCAGCAGTTGCGCAAGCTGGCCGAAGTTCTCGGCCGGCCAACGCTTCGCCGGGCGGTGTGGGGCGGCGCCGGGCACGAGCACGGCATACGGCGCCGGAAGCTCGGGCCCGCCGCCAATCAGCCAGTCGATGTCCACGGGCGCTGCCAGGACGCCCACCGCCTCCAACTGCTCCTGCTGCCGTTCCACTGTGTGCAGGGCGTTGCGGCGCGGGTTGGCATGGGGGTGGGACGCGCCCGCCGCGATGCCGGACCAGGGCGGGCGGCCCGCCATGCGGAAGTACCGGGACGACCTGCGGGATGTCTGCAAGTCGTAAACGAAGTCGAAGCCCTGCAACGCACGGCGCAGCCGCACCAGGCCTGGAAGGTTCCACCAGGCGGGGCGGCTATCGACCAGGACCTCATCGAACCAGGGGCTTGCACGCGCCAGCGCCGCGAACGGCGCGGTCGTCAGCAGGGTGACGATGGCCTTGGGGTGCGCCGCCCGAATGGCCGCGAACGGTCCGAACGCGAGCACGAAGTCGCCGAGCGCGCCCAGCTTGATGACCAGGATGCGTTCAGCCATAGCGGTTCAGTCGTCGGTGTAGGGGTTCTTTGTCCCGCGCAGCAGCAGGCGGATCGGCACGCCGGGCAAATCGAACTGCTCACGCATGCCGTTCACCAGATAGCGCTGGTAGTCCTCAGGCATCTGCTCGGCGCGGGTGCCGAAGGCAATGAACGTGGGTGGGCGGGCCTTGGCCTGGGTGATGTAGCGCAGCTTCAGCCGGCGTCCGTCCACCAAGGGCGGCTGGTGGCGCTCAAGCGCGCTCTCAAACCAGCGGTTCAGCTCGCCGGTCGCAACACGGCGGTTCCAGGTGTCGTGCACGGCGCGCACCGTGGGCAGCAGCCGGTCCACGCCCGCGCCCGTCAACGCCGACACGTTCACGACCGGGATGCCCTTCATCTGCGCCATGCTGGTCTCAAGCCGGTCACTGATGGCCTTGCGGGTCGCGGTCCGGTCCTGCACGGCATCCCACTTATTGAGCGCCAGCACGCAGCCGCGCCCCTCCCGCTCGATCAGCCGGCCGATTTGCAGGTCCTGTTCGTGCAGGCCCTCCAGCGCATCGATGCACAGCACCACGATCTCGGCCATTTTGAGCGCCTCGATGCTGGCGCTGACCGACATTTTCTCCAGCGGCTGCTCGACCCGGGCCTTGCGGCGCAGCCCGGCGGTGTCCACCAGCTCAATCGCGCCGACCTCATCGCGCAGATGCACCGCGACGGCGTCCCGCGTGAGGCCAGGCTCCGGGCCGGTGATCATCCGTTCCTCGCCCAGCAAACGGTTCAGCAAGGTGGACTTCCCGGCATTCGGGCGGCCGATGATCGCGAGCTTGAGCGGGCGGTTAGCAGCGTCCGCATCAGTGGAGTCCTGCGCCGGCAACCGGTCCGCGATCTCGGTCATAAGGTCCGACAGGCCGATCCCATGCTCGGCGGACATCGCCAACGGCTCGCCCAGGCCAAGGCTGTACGCTTCCAACGCCGAACTCTCGCCGCTCCGGCCTTCGGCCTTGTTCGCCACCAGCAGCACCGGCCGGTTCTGCCGGCGCAGCCAGGTGGCGAAGTGCGTGTCAGCCGGAGTGATGCCAGTGCGGGCGTCCACCACGAACACCACCAAATCCGCCAGCGCCACAGCGGCCTCGGACGAGGCGCGCATACGGCCGTACAGCGTGTCCGGCGCAGACTCCTCCAACCCGGCGGTGTCAATCAGGCGGACACGCTTGCCGCGCATCAGCGCCTCGGCCTCCTTGCGGTCCCGCGTCACGCCCGGCGTGTCGGACACGATGGCGAAGCGGCGGCCGGCCAGCTTGTTGAACAGCGTGGACTTGCCGACGTTCGGGCGTCCGGCGATGACGACCACGGGAAGCCCGATCACCGGAAAGCCTGGAGCGTCGCGTCCTCGGTCAGGATGAACAGGGTGTTCGCGGCGGCCACCGGCGAGACAGCGGCCGGGCCGCGTAGGTCCTGCTGGCCGAGGATGCGGCCCGTGAGGGGATCGACGGACAGCGCCTGTTCGTTGCTGCCGACCAGCACCAGCTTGCCGGCAACGAGCACCGGGCCGGTCCAGAACAGCGGGTCGCGCTGCTTCTCGACGTCCTCAAAGCGCGGCAGGTCAGTGACCCAGCGCACCCGGCCGTCTTCCCGTCCAATGGCCGCCAAGGACTGTTCGGACGTTTGCACGAACAGCCACTCGCCCGCGAGCCACGGGGTCTCGGTCCCGCCGACCTCGCGCTCCCACAGGCGGCGTCCGGTGCGAAGGTCAAGCGCCACCAGCAAGCCGCCGACGCCGATGGCATAGACACGGCCACGGTCCACCACCGGCAACGCGCGAATGGCGGAAAGGTCCACCAGGCTGTTGCGCCCGCGCGCAGAGGCGAGGCTGTCGGTCCACGCCAACGCGCCGCTCTCGGCCCGCACCGCGGCCAGGTCGCCCGAGCCGAAGCCCACCACCACCAGTCCCTCGCTGACGGCGGGAGCGCCCTGTCCCAACAAGGTGGTCGCGGTCGTGCCGCCCTGGTAGGCCCACTGCCGGTCACCCGTCGCGGCCGCAAGCGCGATTAGCCTGTTGTCGAGCGTGGAGACGAACACCCGGTTATCGGCGACGGTCGGCGCGGAGCGGGCCGGAGAGCCAAGCGGCTTACGCCAGCGGATCGCGCCAGTGCCGGCGTCGAGCGCCAGCACATCCGCCCGGCCCGTGGTCGCATACAGCGTGCCGCCCACCACGGCGACGCCGCCGCCCACGTTGGTGCTGCGGTCCTCGTCGTCCTGCGTGTCGGTGCGCCAGATGCGGCTGCCGGTCTCTGCGTCGAACGCGGTCACGGTGGCGTCGCTGTCCATGGTGAACACGCGCCCGCCGGCCACCACGGGCTGCGCAGTCAGCTTGGCGCGGTAGCCGCCGCCCTCGCCGACGCTGGACCGCCAGGCCGGCGCAAGGCCGCTGACCGCGACATGGCCGACGCTGTGCGCCGCGTTCCCGCCGGCTTGGGGCCACTCGGGCAGCGGCGTGGCAGGCGGCAGGGTTATGCTGCGTTGGTCCCCCGCATCGACCGCCAAGGCACGGCGTTCGGAGCCGACGGGTTCGCGCCGGCCGGGCAGCGTCTCCTTGTTCTCACCGAACACACCGTCGAAAGCGCTGCATCCGCCTGCCGCAAGCGGCAGCAGCAGCGCGTGCCGACGCTTCAACCGCCGGCTCCGGATACCGGCGCTGCGCCGAGCCGGGTCAACAATCCGTTCGCACGGCCACGCACGCCCTCCGGTGCCGTCGCATCGGCGGCAAGCACGCGCAGGGTGTCCCGCGCCTTTTCCTCCTGCCCCGTGCGCATCGCCAGCCAGGCTTGGCTTTCCAGAGCCAACGGCCGCCACGGATTGCCGAAGGCGATCAACGGTTGCAGCCGGCCTTCGACCGCGGCCGGGTCCCCGGCATCGATTTGGCGCTGCACCCAAAGCAGGTTGGCAAGGTCCCGCAGCAACGGGTCGGCCTCGGTGTCCGCCGCGACCTGGTCCCATAGCGCCAGGGCCGCGGGCACGTCCCCAGCCGTGGCACGCAACGCCGCCGCGCGCAGCCGCGCCAGCGTGCGGTAGCCTTGCGGCCCGGTTCCGGCCAGCCGCACGAACTCCTCAGTCGCGGCGGCACGGGCCGGGGTCGCGGGCGCTTCCACGCCCGGCGCGGCCGTGGTGGCCCGCATGGCGCCGAGGAACGCGGCCGCGACGCCAGCGGACTGCTTGTCCTGCTGCCAGCGCCAGGCTTGCCAGCCACCCATGCCGGCCAGCGCCAGCACGAGCGCCAGCACCGCCACCCCGCCATAGCGCTTGGCGAGTTGCCGCGCCTTCTCGGCCCGCAACTCCTCGTTCACCTCGTCGAAGATGTCAGCCACGCTAGCCTCGTGCAGTGTGGGAAGACCATAGCGGCGGCGGCTCACTCAAGCAAACGGCGGCGGTTAACCAGATCTTCACCGCCGCGTGGTGAACTGCGCCATGCGGCTGATTTTCCTCATTCTATTCGGACTGACGGGCTGTGCCGGAATGGTCGAGCCGACCGGGGCGTTGCTGGCCGTCGAGGCTGCGAGCGTCGTGGTGCTCGGGCGCGGCATCGTCGACATCGGCGTCTCGGCCATCAGCGGGCGGGACTGCTCAATCGTGCGCCTGGACCGTGGGCAGACCTACTGCGCGCCCCGGGACGGAGCTCCGGGCCACCAGCCGTTCTGCACCCGAAGCCTGGGCGTGGTGGACTGCTGGATCGACCCGGAGGCGTTGCCCGGCAACCCGCGGGAGGTCGCGGACGGCCCAGCGCCCACCCCGGCGCAGGAGCGTTACCGCCGCGCGCCCTGGCCCAAAACCCTGAGCGCGGGTTGGTAGCGTCGCATGGCCACTCAGCCGCGGAACCGCACCAGCCGCCCCTGCGGCGTGCCCAGCACCTCGTCGTCTCGCATGACCACCGCTCCGCGCACGACGGTCGCGACCGGCCAGCCCATTACGCGCATGCCGTCGAACGGCGTCCAGCCGCAGGGCGAGGCAATCCAACTGTTCTCGATCACCCGCTGCCGTTTCAGGTCCACCATGGTGAAATCCGCGTCGTACCCGGCCGCCAGCCGTCCCTTGCCCACAGCGCCATAAACCCGGGCCGGACCGGCGCACATCAGGTCCACCATGCGCGACAACGGCAGCCGGCCCGCGTTCACGTGGTCCAGCATCACCGGCACCAGGGTCTGCACGCCCGTCAACCCAGCCGGGCAGTCCGGCCAGGGCTTCAGCTTCGCCGCCCGGGGATGCGGCGCATGGTCCGAGCCGATGGTGTCCACGGTTCCGTCCGCCACCGCCGCCCATGCAGCCTCGTAGTGCCGGCTGCCACGGATCGGCGGGTTCATAACGGCAAAGCCGCCAAGCCGCTCATACACCTCGGGCGCAACCTGCGTAAGGTGGTTCACCAGCACCTCGACGGTGGCGATGTCCCGGTAATCCCGCAGGTAGGCCAGCTCCTCCGCGGTCGAGACGTGCAGGATATGCGCTGGCCGGCCAGTCCTGCGCGCCAGCGCCATGAGCCGCCGCGTGCCCAGCGCGGCGCACTCCTCGTCGCGCCACTCCATATGGCTGGAATACGGGTCGCCCAGCTTAAACAGGCCACGGCGGGCCTGCAATCGGTACTCGTCTTCGCTGTGGTAGGACACCCGACGCCGTCCGCTGCGCATGACCGCCTCAAGCGAGGCGTCGTCCTCCACCAGGAGGTCCCCGGTCGAGCTGCCGGCGAACACCTTCACGCCGCACACGCCCGCGCCCGTTTCCAGCCCTGGAAGCTCGGCGATGTTAGACTTTGCCGCGCCGACATAGAGGCCCATGTCGCACCACGCGGCGCCCTCGGCGTAGCCCTGCTTCCAAGTCAGCCGCCCGGCGTCCGTCACGGGCGGGGTGGTGTTGGGCATGTCGAACACCGCCGCAAGCCCGCCCAGCACGGCGGCGCGGGTGCCGGTGGGAATGCTCTCGATGGCCGGGTCGCCAGGGTCGCGCAGGTGGACGTGCGGGTCGATCAGGCCGGGCAGCACATGCAGGCCGCGCGCCTCGATCACGGTGTCCGCGGTCGCGGCGGCCACTCCCAAAGCAGCGATGCGGCCATCACGGACCCCGACATCCATCGCGGCCTCGCCCCACGGCAGGACGCATGCGCCACCGCGGATCAGCAGGTCGTAGTGCTCGGCCATGGCGGCTCCCCTCAGGCTGACAGCGTCTCGAACACGTCCCCGGACGGTGCAAGCCCCAGGATGTGGGTGCGGTGCCAAAGCGCGTAGAACAGCAGGGTCCAGGCAGCGAACCCCTCATGCCGGCCGGACGCGGCGCGGAACAGGGCCACGACGCGGGCAGGGTCGGCGATTTCGGCCACGCCGGGCTGCGCCGCCACCAGCGCGCCCAGCCGCGCGCCCTGCAGGGCGATCCAAGCCCCAACAGGCACCGTGAACCCCTGTTTTGGCGCGAATGGCCGCGCCGCCGGCATGGCCTGCGCAAGCCACTGCCGCAGCAGCCACTTGCCCCGGCCATTCTGCACCTTCAATCCGTCCGGCAGGCGGAACCCGAGCTCCGCCACCGCGCGGTCCAGCAGGGGCGTCCGCCCCTCGACCCCGTGCGCCATCAGGCAGCGGTCCAGCTTCAGCAACAGGTCGTGCGGCAGCCAGTCCGCGATGTCCGTCGCCTGCGCCACCGCAAGCCGGGTGCGGCCACTGAGCGCCGCCTGCCCCTCGGCCGCCACCAGGCCGTCCCGCCACGCGGCTGGGCGTTCGCGCAGCACGTCAAGCCGGTCGAACGTGCCGCGCGCGCGCATGGTGCGCCCGCCTTGCCACCAGGGGCGCATGGCGCTGCGATAACGTCCGTAGCCCGCAAAAATCTCGTCGCCGCCCTCGCCGCACAGCACCACCTTCACGTCCTGCCGGGCACGGCGGGCGAGAAACCAGCTCGGGATGATGGCGTAATCGGCGGCTGGGTCGTCCATGCAGGCCACGATCTCCGGCAGGTGCCGCCAAACCATTGCCTCGGTGATCTGCAGCGTCTCGTGCCGGGCGCCCACGGCACGGGCCACGGCAGCCGCCTGTTCGCGCTCGTCCGCCACGCCCGGCGCGTCGAACCCGGCGGTGTACGCCAGCACCGGACGGGCGTTCAGCCGCGCCATGACCGCCAGCACCACGGCGCTGTCGACGCCCCCGGACAGGAACATGCCATAGGGCACGTCGCTGCGTTGATGCAGGTCCACGCTGGTTTCGAGCGCGTGGTCAAGCCGCAGCAGCGCGTCACTCTCGGTGACGCTGTCCGGCCCGCCCTCCGGCAGGGCGCGGACGCGGGTGCGGTCCAGGATATGTCCATCGGCGACGCGCAGGGTCTCGCCGGGCAACACGCGCTGGATGCCCTCGAAAATCGTGTCCGCGCCGGTGGTGAACTGCATCTGCAGCAGCTCCTCCCGCGCGGCCGGGCGCAGCACCCGGCGCACGAGGCCCGCGGCCAGCAGCGCCTGCGGTTCCGAAGCGAACGCGAGGCCCCCTTCGACCGGGGCGGTGTATAGCGGCTTGATGCCGAACGGGTCTCGCGTCAGCGTGACCTGCCGCGCCGCGCGTTCATGGATGGCGATGGCGAACATGCCGCGCAACGCCCCGGCGTACTCCGCACCGTCCCGCAGCCAAAGGTGCAACGGCGGCTCGCAGTCGCTGCCGGTGGCGAAGCGCAGGCCCGGGGTGGCTTCCGTCAGCTCGTTGCGCAGCTCGCGGTAGTTGTACACCTCGCCGTTGGCCACTAGCGCGGCTGCGCCCGCAAACAGCGGCTGGTCCCCGCCTGCCACGTCGATGATCGCGAGCCGGGTGTGCACCAGCGCCGTGCGCCCCACCACGGAGTGCCCGGCGCCGTCCGGGCCACGGTGGCTGAGCGCCCGGGCCAGAAGCGCGAGCGTGCTGGCGTCCGGCGGGGCCGCGCCCGGCGCCATGACCATCCCGGCGATGCCGCACATCAGCCCGGCTCCATGGCGGCCAGCGCCGTGCGCCAGCGGTGCACGACCGGCGCCGCCGCGTATTCGGCCGTGAACCGCGCGCGCCCGGCGGCGGCCAGCCGGGACGCGAGCGCCGGGTTCTCCAGCACGGCGTGGATCGTGTCGGCCAGGGCGCGCGCATCCTCCCGCGGCGCCAGCAATCCGTCCTCGCCGGGCCGGATCAGTTCTGTTGGCCCGGCCGCGTCGGCGGCCACCACGGGGCGGCGGGCGGAGAATGCCTCGATCACCACGTTGCCCAGCGGCTCATGCCGGCTTGGGCAAACCAGAGCGTCGCAGGCGGCCAGCAGCGCGGCCTGGTCGGTGCGCCAACCCAGTAGGTGCAGACGGTCCGACACGCGCTGGTCGCGGGCCAACGTCTCGAGCGCGCTGCGCTCCGGCCCATCGCCGGCGATGACCGCGTGTACGCCGGGCATGAACGGCAAGGCGCGGACCAGCACGTCGAACGCTTTGTTCATATGCAGCCGGCCGAGCGCCAGCAGCACCCGCGCTCCGGGCGGCGTCGGCAACGCCGCCGGGCGCGCACCCAGCAGGTCCGGCGCGAAGTTGGGCAAATGATGCACCCGCTCCGCCGGCCAGCCCTGCGCCACGATCCATGCCGTGATGCCGCGCGTGTTGCCGATCAGGTGGCCGCAGCGCCGGTAGTATCGCAGGTCGTAGTATCCCCCAAGCCGCCCGGCCATTACCCAATCGCCACGCGGCGTCATATGCGCCGCCCGGTTCATCCACGCGACAACCACCCGCGGCGCGAACTGGCGCAGCACCGAACGGAGGCGTGGCCGGGTCAGCAGATCCAACGCGCCGCCGAACCGCAGCCCAACCGGCGAAAGGCCGCTCTCCGCCAGCCGCGCCGCCCGGCCCGCATCCCGGCGGATCACCGGCAGCACGGCATCGCCCGCCGCGCGCATGGCGGCCGACAGCCGCTCGAAGAACAGCTCCGCCCCGCCCATGGGCGCCCCGGCCATCACGTGCGCGACCCTCAACGCCGCACCAGGCCCAATGCGGCGGATACAGCCGCCTCCACGGTGACGCCGAGGATAGGCGCATGGCCCGCCGGCCCTGGCGCGACCACCGTGGCGGTGCGGGGTCCCGTGGGGCCGTACTCAAGAACCGGGGATGGGCCGAACAGGCCAAGCGTCGGCGTCCCGGCAGCGGCGGCCAGGTGCATCAACCCGGAATCGTTGCCGACGAACAGCGCGCACCGGGCGAGGCACGCCGACGCCTCGGGCAGCGAAATCCGTCCCGTAAGGTCCACCGCATCCGGCAGCGCGGCCAGGACCGGCGCAGCCATGGCCCGCTCCATGCCGCCCGGCCCGGCAAACACCACCGGCCGTGCGCCCGGCATCCCACCGTCCCGCACGGCATGGAACAGCGCCACGAACCGCTCCGCGGGCCAAACCTTGCCGTCCCAGTTCGCGGTTGGCCCCAAGCCGATCAGCGGACCCGCCGGCAGCAACACCGCCGCCCGTGCCCGGTCCGTCTCGGCAATCCAGTATGTCGGCAACGGCGGCGGGTTGAGGCCCAGCACGCGCGCGAGTTGCTCAAGCTTGTGCCCCAGCGGACGGCCGCCGCGCAGCACGGCCCGGCGCCGGGCCGGCAGCAGAAAGGACAGCGCCGAGCCGCGCAGGTCCACCACAAGGTCCCACACCGCCCCCACGGTGGCGCGCCACAGCTTGAGCCAGTGCAGATCGAACCGCAGCTTGTCCACCACGAGGGTCCGGTCCCGCCGCGGCATACGGTCGAACACGCCCGTTGCGACAGGGCCGCAGGCGATAGTGAACCGGGCCTCGGGATGCTGGCGCAGGAGGTGGCCCAGCAAACCAGTCGATAGAACCGCGTCGCCGATGCGCGTCGCGGTGATGAACAGTATCCTCATTGGCATGGGATGTAGCACGGGTCGCGCCGGCGTGCGCCAGCTTGCATCCCAGTCGGCCCTGCACCACGTCCGCGACCATGCAATACCTTGCTCGACTGCCAGGCCGCGCCGTGCTCGAAGTCACCGGAGAGGACCGCGTCTCATTCCTGCAAGGGTTGGTGTCCAACGACGTGGCGGAGGCCCGGCCCGGCCAGGCCGTCTGGGCGGCCTTGCTGACGCCGCAGGGCAAGTGGCTGGCGGATTTCTTCATCCTCTCGGACGGTGAGCGGCTCCTGTTGGACTGCGAGGCTGCGCAGTCCGCCATGCTGGCGCAGCGGCTCACGCGTTTCCGGCTGCGGGCGAAGGTCGCCATCGCTCCGGTGCCGCTGCAGGTCCATGCCGCATGGGGCGCTGCGCCCACGGTGGGGGCGATTGTCGCGCCTGACCCGCGCGCGGTGGATGCGGGGTGGCGCGTGCTGTCGGAGGGCGCGCTGCCGGTGACGGCGGACGCGGAGGACTGGGACCTGCACCGCTTGGCGCTTGGGCTGCCGGACGGCTCGCGGGACTTGGAGCCAGAAAAGACCACCCTGCTGGAGGCCGGGTTCGACGAGCTGCACGGCGTGTCCTGGACCAAGGGCTGCTACATGGGCCAGGAGCTTACGGCGCGCACCAAGTACCGCGGCCTGCTGAAGCGTAGGCTGGTTCCGGTGCAGGTCGAGGGGCCGTTGCCAGCGTTCGGCACGCCGGTCATGAACGGAACCGTCGAGGCCGGCAACATGCGATCCGGCCGCGCTGGGCTTGGGCTGGCGCTGTTGCGGCTCGACGCGGCGGAGGCCGGGTCGTTGGCGTGCGGCCATGCCGTGCTCCGCCCAGCCGTGCCTGCATGGATGGCGGCAGTCAGGACCGCGTAGGCATCGTTATGCGGCGGCCCACCCAGTCCGGCCGTGGCAACGCAGCATGATCCTGGGCGGCGCTGGCAACCCGGGCGGCAATGTCCGGCAGGAACGGCACGGTGCGCCGGGTGCCGAGGTCCACATGCAGCAGCATGAGTTCCTGTTGCGCGGCAACAGTGGCATCGCGACGCAGCTCGTGCGCCAGGTGAATGCGTTTGGCATCCGCACCCAGGATTTGCGACGTTACCTGGACACGGTCGTGCAGCAGCAACTCGGCGCGATACAGGATATGAGTCTCTACCGCGAACGTGCCGTGGCCGGTCCGCTGGCGATACGGCTCGCCCAAGCCAATGGCGGACCATAACAGGTCGGTGGCCGTGTCGAACACGACCACGTAGTAGGCCAGGTTCATATGGCCGTTCTCGTCGATCCAGCCCGGCAGGACCGTCGCCGTGTGGCCGGTGAACGGGGCGGGGAGCCCGCCCCGTTCCTTAGGCATCAGGCGTTGTCGTCGAAGCCGCCAGCGTCGTAGTCCCCGCCACCGCCGCCGAACGGGTCACCGCCGCCGTCGAAGCCTACCTGGCCGCCGTCGTCATAGGCCGCCTTTTCCGCGCCGCCACCGGCGAAGGGATCAGCCGCGCCGCCGCCAAATCCGGCGTCGTTGGTAAAGCCGGACGTGGGATCGGAGACCGGATTGACGCCAGCGCCGTCGAAGGCGCTGCCGGCGGCCGAGGCCGACTCAGCGCCGTGACCGCCACCGAACAGGCCGCCACCGCCACTGAACGCTCCCATCAGCGCGTTGCCCACCACCATGCCGCCCGCGACGCCGGCCGCCGTGGTCAGGGCGGAGCCGAGGAAGCTGGAGCCGCCGCCCTGCTGCTGGAACATGCCTGGCTGATAGCCCGGCGGATACTGCGGTTGCGGCGGGGCCGACGTGGGCTGGAAGCGCCCATTCCCCTGCTGGCCGCCCCACGCCCCACCCTGGCCGGGCCGCTGTTGCTGCTGCCCGCCACCGAATAGGTTGCCGAAGAACCCACGGCTCTCCTGCTGCGGCGGTTGCTGCTGCACCTGCTGCATGGCGGCCCTGGATTGCTCCAGCTCCCACTCCAGGCGGCGGATGCGGTTCTGCGCCTCGGCGAACGCGGCTTCCTGCACCAGGGCGGTCTGCGTGATGCGGTAGCGCGCCTCAGGATACTGCTGGAACTGCTGCGCGATGAACGCATCCGCATCCTTGTCGATCGGCGGCAGTGCGGGCTGTGATGCAGGCACGCTGCCAGGTGCGCCGAACGAGGAGCCGCCCTGCGGCGCACCTGCGATGCGTGAGATGAAGCGAGAAATAAGGTCGCGTTCTTCGTTGGTCATTGTCACAGTTCCCAAAAGGTTTGTGGCCTGGAGCGAGTTGGCCCGGTTGCAACTCTGCTTCAAGTGGGCAAACGGAGCCTTCGCCACTCGATGACTGGGCAGCGGTCCATCACGACTTGCAGCCCAGCCGCCTGGGCTGCGTCGGCGGCATGCTGGTCGATCACGCCAAGCTGCATCCATACGGTTCGGGCGCCCAGCCGCACCGCCTCGTGCACGACGGCGCCGGCCGCCTCCGAGCGGCGGAAGATATCCACCATGTCCAGCGGCGCGGCGTCCGCAAGGGTCGCGACGACCGGCCGGCCCAGCACGGCCTGCCCTGCAAGATTGGGGTTGACGCCCACGACCTCGAACCCGCGCGCGATCAGGAACCCCATCACCCCATGCGAGGGGCGCGCGGGGTTGTCCGACACGCCCACGACGGCGATGCGGCGCGTGCTGGTTAGGATTTGCTGGACCGGGTCGATCATGCTGGGTGCAACGCGTGGCCGGCCCCATCTTTCCCGAAGGCGTCCGTCATTCTATGCTGCGGTGCGCAATGCAGGACCTTGCCATGACCGCCACGGCGCCGAAGCCGCCCAGTTTCCAGGATATCATCCTCCGGTTGCACCAATTCTGGGCCGGGCAGGGCTGCGTGATCCTGCAACCCTACGATGTCGAGATGGGCGCGGGCACCTTCCACCCAGCTACCGCCCTGCACGCGCTCGGTTCCAAACCCTGGCGCGCCGCCTACGTGCAGCCGAGCCGGCGTCCGAGCGACGGCCGCTACGGGGACAACCCGAACCGCCTCGGGCACTTCTACCAATACCAAGCCATCCTGAAACCCAGTCCCGTCGACTGCCAATCCCTGCTGCTCGACAGCTACCGCGCCATCGGCATCGACCCGTTGCTGCATGACATCCGCTTCGTGGAGGACGACTGGGAAAGCCCGACCCTGGGCGCCTGGGGCCTGGGCTGGGAGGTGTGGTGCGACGGCATGGAGGTGACGCAGTTCACCTATTTCCAGCAGGTCGGCGGCATCCCCGTCGCGGCGCCGAGCGCCGAGTTCACCTATGGGCTGGAACGGCTGGCGATGTATGTGCAGGGGGTGGAGAACGTCTATGACCTCGACTTCAACGGGGCCGGGGTTTCGTATGGCGACGTGTTCCTGCGCAACGAGCGGGAGTACAGCGCCTACAACTTCACCCACGCGGACACCGGCCGGTTGTCGCGGCATTTCGTGGACGCGGAGGATGAGTGCGCGTCCCTGCTCGCCGCCGGGCTGCCGCTGCCCGCGTACGACCAATGCATCAAGGCCAGCCACTTGTTCAACCTATTGGAGGCGCGGGGCGTGATCTCGGTGACCGAGCGGGCGGCCTATATCGGCCGGGTGCGGACCCTTGCACGGGGCTGCTGCGAGGGGTGGCTGGCAGGTGAGGCGGTTGTTTCTGCCTAGTCTCTTGTGTATCCCACCGCATGTGCGAACTCACGTGACGATCAACAGTGACGGTCGCCGCGGACGGGCGCGACATCGGGCCGTGACGGGCTTGGCTTAGCCGTGCCCGAACTCCTGCTCGAACTTTTCAGCGAGGAAATCCCCGCGCGCATGCAGGCACGCGCGGCCGAGGACCTGGCGCGCCTGCTGACGGAGGCGTTGGCGCCCATCGCTTCCACTAATGTGCAAACCTTCCACGGACCGCGCCGCATCACGCTGCGGGCGGACGTGCAGGACAGCGTGCCCGCCAGCAGCACGACCGAACGCGGGCCACGCGCCTCGGCGCCGGAACAGGCGCTGACCGGCTTCCTGCGCAAGCACGGCGTCACCCGGGACCAGTTGACGCGGGATGGCGAGCATTGGGTGCTGATCCGCGCCAGCACAGCGCAAAGCGCCGCGGCGCTGATTGCGCAAGCCATGCCGCCGCTGCTGCGCCGGTTCCCGTGGCCCAAATCCATGCGCTGGGGCAGCGGCAGCGCCTTTACCTGGGTGCGTCCACTCCGCCGCATCCTGTGCCTGCTGGACGGTCAAGTGACGCCGTTCAGCTTGCAAGACGGCATGGACGACGGCCACGGCCTGGTTGCCGGCAACCAGACTGAGGGCCACCGCTACCATGCGCCCGGCGCGTTCACGGTGGCTTCGTTCGCGGAGTGGCAAGTGGGCCTGCTCGCCCGGCGCGTCGTTCCCGCCGCCGCGGAACGCCGCCGGCTGGTGGCCGACGGGATCGCCGCGCTGGCCGCCGCCGAGGGCCTGCGAGTGGCGTCCGACGACGGGCTGCTGGACGAGGTGGCCGGCCTGGTGGAGTGGCCGGTGCCGCTGCTGGGCCGGATCGACGTCGCCTACATGGACC
>CAXTCN010000092.1:0-18634 GCA_964242575.1 uncultured Acetobacteraceae bacterium
CACCGGTTCCAGCGTTTGCATGCCGTCTCAGGACAGGGGTGACCCATGCTGCACATCCACCCGAACGCCCGCACCACTCCTGCCACCCGCGCCGAGATCGCACGATCCACCGAACCCAGCGGCACCGTCGCCCAGCGCTACGGCATCAGCGCCGAGACCGTGCGCAAATGGCGCAAGCGGGGCGCCGGTGACTGCCTCGACCGTTCCACCCGCCCGCACCAGCTGCCCTGGAAAGCCACGGAAGACGAGCGCGCCATCGTTTGCACCCTGCGGCGCAGCACCAACTTCGCGCTCGACGACCTCACCTTTGTCGTCAGCCTACTTCCTGCCGCACCTGAACCGCGACAGCATCTGGCGCATCCTCAAGGCCGAGGGCCTGAACTGCAGGCGTAAGCCGTTTTCTGAACGGCCCGCCAAAGGCCAGCGCACCTTCCGCGACTACAACCTCGGCTTTGTCCATATCGACATCAAGCACTTGCCCAAGCTGCAGACCAGCGACCGTGACCGGCGCAAACGCTACTTGTTCGTCGCCATCGATCGCTGCTCGCGCTCCGTCCACCTCGCAGTCAAGGACGACAAAACCGAGAAAAGCGCCATCGCTTTCCTGCGCGAGGCAGCCGCCGCGTTCCCGTTCCAACTCACCCATGTGCTGACCGACAACGGCAGCCGCTTCACGCCGGCATTTGCCAAAGCCTGCATCGAGTTCGGCGCACAAAACCCCGCACGCCGCAAACGAACGGCATGGTCGAGCGCTTCAACGGCCGGGTCAGCAGCGAGGTGCTCAGCATCAACGTCTACTCGCACCGTGCCCTAGAACAGCTGCTGCGTGGGTTTAACCAGGCCTATAACGCCCGGAGGCAGCGCGTGCTGGACGGCAGAACGCCCAATCAGGTCACAGCCGAACACCTCAAAGCCAGACCTGAACTCGCCAACCCGGCGCCGCACGGCGCGCAGGACCATGCGACGCAACCAAAGCACGCCTCATTGCTGATGCCGCAAAGGAGGTCTCACAACCAGACACCCACGCCGTCGCGCAACATGACCACGAGATGATGACGCAGGCTCTCCTACACGCCGTCATGCAGGAAGCCCGCATATAGCCATACACCGTCGGCCAGGGCGGGAACGCGCCATCGCTCGGTCCGTGTCGTGGAAGCAGCGATCGGATCGTGCTTCATCAAAACCGTCAACACCAAAACGCACCATCGCGACGTTCCCGAAGGCGATTGTGCAACAGGTTCTAGAGCGAGGCCAAATTCCTACTTCCGAATGATCAGATCAGGGCATATCCGCCGTGGACCAGCATGTATCCCGCGACGACAAAAATGAGGACGGCAAACACGGTCGACAGGCGCCCGGTGCTCCCTGCCAGCCGTTTGGCAACCTGTGTTCCAAACACGCCTCCGAGGATGCCCCCGCCGATGAACACGGCGGCGAGCGGCCAGTGCACCAGATCCGACAGTGCGTAGTTCGCCGCCGTCGTGAGGCCGAAAGCCGTCACCGCGACCAGCGAGGTCCCGACCGCGTTCAGGATCGGCATGCCCGTCGATCCGACCAAGCCCGGCACGATCATAAAGCCGCCGCCGATGCCAAAGAACCCCGAGACGACGCCGGTGCCAAGGCCGTAGCCCATCACCTTCGGCGCCTTCTCGATCGTGCACTCGACGCCCGGCTCGCCAACGTTCCCGCGACCGCGCAATGTCAGAATGCCGACCGCAACCATAACCAGGGCAAACAGCAGCAGCAGCTTCTGGCCGTCGAAGGTCTTGCCCAAGGTGGAGCCTACGAGCGCGCCAAGGACACCGGCCGTCGCATACATGCTGCCGCAGCGCCACTTCACCGTGCCGGCGCGGGAATGGCTCAGCAGTCCGGTGGCAGCGTTGACCGCGACCGCGAACGCGCTGGTGCCAATCGCGATGTGGGGGTTCCTGACGCCGACAAGATAGACCATGAGCGGGACGGCCAGGATCGAGCCGCCGCCGCCCACGAGCCCCAGCGTGAACCCGACTAGTGCGCCAGAGCCCATTCCTAGGAGGTATTGGAACGGTTCCAGCGTCACGCGACCGGTGCCCTGGTGGCGTGCTTGGCCGTTTGGGGGCGGGCCATCCACTCATGGCCTTTCAGCATGGCGTTCCAGTAGACTGAGGGCAGCACCCGGGCCTTGAGCACCCATGCGGCCCGTGTAGGCTTGGTTCCGTCCAGCAGCCAAGCCGGGAAGCTCGGCATCAGCGTGCCGCCATAACCGAACTCGGCCAGCACGATCTTCCCGCGCTCGACGGTTAGCGGGCAGGAGCCATAGCCGTCATAGTGCGCAACGGGATCATGGCCGTCGAGGGTCGCCAGCACGTTCAGGGCGACCACCGGCGCTTGCTTGCGAACAGCCGCCGCCGTCTTCGCGTTGGGCGCGGAGCACGCATCTCCCAGTCCATATATGTTCGGGAACTTGGCATGCCGCAGCGTGGCCGGGTCGACGTCAATCCAGCCGACCGGTCCGGCCAGCACGCTTTGCCGCACGAAGTCCGGCGCGACCTGCGGCGGGACCGCGTGCAGCATGCCGAACTCCAGATCGACGCGCTCCGGCGCTCCGTCGCCGCCGTTGCGCTCGAACGTCGCGACGCGTGCATTGCCGTCGACACCGACCAGCTTCGACCCGAACTTCAGGTCGATGCCGTAGCGCTCCACGTAGGCCATGAGGGCGGGGACGTAGCTCGCCACGCCGAACAGCACCGGGCCGGCGTTGTGGAACTCGACGCTGACGTCGCCGAGCACCGCGGCCTCTCGCCAGATGTCGCAGGACAGGTACATCGCTTTCTGCGGCGCGCCGGCGCATTTGATCGGCAGGGGCGGCTGGGTGAACAAGGCTCGCCCGCGCTTGAAATCTCGAACGAGGTCACGGGTATAGGGCGCGAGATCGTGGCGGTAGTTGGAGGTGACGCCGTTTCGCCCGAGCGCAGTAGCCAGCCCTGGAATGGCGTCCCAATCGAGCTTTAGCCCCGGCGCTGCGACCAGGACGCGGTATCGCACCACCAAGCCGTCACTGAGCACCACTTCGTTGCTGTCCGGCGTGAAGCCTGCGGCGGGCTGGCGGATCCAGCGCACGCGATCTGGCATCACCGAGGCCATGGTGCGGCGGGTGGACTCGGGCGAGAAAACGCCGGCACCGACCATGGTCCAGCCTGGCTGGTAGTCGTGGTATTCGGCCGGCTCGATGATGGCGATGGACAGGGATGCCCGCCGCTTCAGCAGGCTCGACGCCGTGGCAATGCCACCGCCGCCACCGCCGACGATGACGACGTCGTAGATTTTCGAACCACTATCGGCGCTTTCTCGCCCGGACGCCGCACGGACCTCCAGGCGGGACTTCAGCGCGTCGAGCTCATAGCCCGCGCGAGCCGTCGTGCGCAGGAGGGCGTCCAGGGCCGTCGTTCCGGCTTGCGAAAGCGCCCACACAGCCGCGGATCGCGCGCCGGTGCGGCAGTAGCCCAGCACCGGTGCGTCCAGCCGGCCAAGCGCGTCTGCCATCCTGGTCACGTCCGCGTCGCCGATCTTGCCCGGCATAACCGGGATGTGCTCGAAGATCATGCCGTGCCGAGCCGCCTCCGCAGCCAGGCTGGCCGCGCTCGGTTGCCCGGCGTCCTCGTCGTCCGGGCGGTTGTCGATGATGGCGCGAAAACCGTCCTGCGCCGCTCGCGCAACGTCCGCCTCGGTAATCTGCGACGAGACCGAGAAGCTCGGGGTCAGTGCCTTGAATGGCATTGGCGGCTCCTGTTTCGTTGAATGGCTAACGACGAAGTGTCGCGGCGTTGATTGGCAGGAAACCCGGGCCGGTTGTGCCCAACGTGCTCATGCTCGATCCAACATCGACCGCTGCCACGTGACCGGGTCCGGTCAGGACGCGGTGCAGCGCCATACCGGCCAGCATTGCCGCGACGAACAGCGCGGCGTTCGCGGGCTCAAGTGCCAGGTCGGCGATGGCGGGACCTGGGCAAAGACCGGCGATGCCCCAGCCAACGCCGAACAGGGCCGCGCCGCCCAGCAATCGGACATCCAGCTGTGTGGTGGCGGGAACCTCGAAGCTAGCGGCGGTCAGCGGGCGTTCGAGCCGCCGCTTGACGCGCCAAGCGATCCCCATGGGAACGAGCGCCCCACCCATGACGAAGGCCAGGGTCGGGTCCCACGCGCCCATGACATCGAGAAAAGCGCGGACTCGGGCCGGATCGGCCATCCCGGACAGGGCAAGGCCCGCGCCGAACAAGAGGCCGGACACCAGTGCCAGCAAGGCCTGCCAGCCTACCATGCTAACCCCAGCGCGTTCATGACCGCCACCGAGGTGACACCCATGACCATGAAAACCGCCGTGGCCGCCAAGGAGCGCGGGGATAGGCGGGACACCCCGCATACCCCATGGCCGCTGGTGCAGCCGGAGCCGAGTCGGGTGCCAAAGCCGACGAGAAGCCCGCCGACCAATAGAGGAACCGGCGCGCTGGGAAAGCGCGTGGTAATGGGGCCGAGCTGGGTGATCAGGAAGAACGCCCCCAGCGGCAGGCCGGCAACGAACGCAAGCGCCACAGCACGGGGGATGCCTGCCGACGCGATGCCGGCCGCTCGCGCCGCCAGCCCACTGACCCCGGCAATACGTCCGGCACCGAGCAGCATGATGGTCGCAGCCAGCCCGATCATCAGCCCGCCCAGGAATCCTTGGACCGGCATGGCCTGCGCGAGTGGACCCATCACAGGCTGTCCAACGGGATCTTGAGGTAGCGGGTGCCGTTGTCCTCCGGCGGCGGCAGGTGCCCGGCCCGCATGTTCACCTGCACCGACGGCATGATCAGCTTCGGCATGCCCAGGGCACCGTCGCGCTGGTTGCGCATGGCGACGAACTCATCCTCGCTGACACCGTCATGGACCTGGACGTTGCCCGTCCGTTCGGCGCCGACCGTGGTTTCCCACATATAGGCCTCACGGCCCGGCGCCTTGTAGTCGTGGCAGAGGAACAGCCGGGTCTCGTCCGGCAGGGACAGCAAGCGGCGGATCGAACGGTAGAGTTGGCGCGCGTCTCCGCCAGGGAAGTCGGCGCGTGCGGTGCCGTAGTCCGGCATGAACAGGGTGTCGCCGGTGAACACCACGTCGCCGATGACATAGGCCATGTCGGCCGGGGTATGGCCCGGGACATGCAGGGCCATGGCAGGGATGCCGCCGACCTCGAACCGTTCGCCATCGTCGAACAGCTGGTCGAACTCCGAGCCGTCGCGTGCGAACTCGGTCCCGGCGTTGAAAATTTTGCCAAAAACGTGTTGGACGGCGATAATCTCGCGCCCAATCGCAAGCTTGCCGCCCAGCTTTCGTTGCAGGTATGGTGCCGCGGAGAGATGGTCGGCGTGCGCGTGCGTCTCCAGCAACCAGTCAATCGTTAAACCCTGCCGTTCGGTATGGGCGATCATCAGATTGGCGGAGGTAGTCGACGTCCGGGCCGCGGCTGCATCAAAATTCAGCACGCTATCGACGATGGCGCCGCGCCGGCTGGCCGGGTCGTGGATCACGTAGCTGACGGTTTTGGTGGGTTTATCGAAGAAGCTTTCGACTGCCAGCCGAGCGTCGCTTCCGGCGCGGGTGACGCTGATTTGTTCGACAGCCCGAGCCAAGTTCAGATCAAACATCGAGCCTCCATATGCTGTTATCTTCATATACATAAATTATGTAACTTGTTTATTAACGCCGGTCAAGAGTTGCGTTGGGGCAGGCATTGCGGCAGTGGAGCGGCTATGGCGATCAATGGGACGATTGACGACGGCCAAGCCAGCCCGAGGGCGCTCCGGATCGGCGATCTAGCGCCAATGTTCCGGGCGCGGACGACGACGGGCGACGTGTCGCTCGACCAGTATCGTGGCCGCTGGCTCGTGTTCTTCTCGCATCCAGCTGACTTCACGCCGGTCTGCACCAGCGAGTTCGTTGGGCTTGCCCGGGCCGCGCCACAGTTCGAGGCGATGGACTGCGCCCTGCTCGGCCTATCCGTCGATAGCCTATACGCCCATGTCGCCTGGGTCCGCGCCATCCAGGACGCATTCCAGGTCCGCATCCCGTTCCCGGTGGTCGAAGACCCATCCATGGCAATTGGTCGCGCCTACGGCATGCTCGACGACGATGCTCACGACTCCTCCGCCGTCCGGGCAACCTACTTCATCGACCCAGAGGGGGTGATCCGCGCCCTGACTTGGTACCCGATGAACGTCGGGCGGTCGGTGGACGAGATGCTTCGTATGGTCGCGGCCCTGCAGCGTACGGTCTCCGAAGAGGTGATGACCCCGGAGGGCTGGCGGCCCGGCGGCGACCTGCTGCTTCCACCGGCTCCAGGGGTCGAGAGCACCTCCGGCGCTGATGCTCCAGCAGCCTGGTTCTACCGGACCCGGAGCGAAGGATGACCGCGATCCACCAGTCCCGTGAACGCGCCAACGAGGCAGCCGAGAAACTCAGACTCTACGCGCAGCCGCAGCGTCTCATGATCCTCTCCCGCCTGTTGGATGGCGAGTACTCGGTCGGCGAGATTGACGAGGCAACCGGCATCGGCCAACCCGCGCTGAGCCAGCAACTGGCGGAGCTACGCCGGGCTGACCTGGTCAAGACCCGCCGAACCGCCAAACACGTGCATTACCGCTTGGCCACCGCCGACGTCGCTCTATGCGTACGAAGCCTTGAGAGCATCTTCGGCAGTGGGCGCAATGCCGCCGTGGTTCCGGCCGGTGCCAGCAAGCCGAAACCGAAGCCGAAACCAGCGCCCCGAATCACGGGCAGCGTTGGGGCGGCGGCCTTTGCCAAGATCGTCTGAGCGTCCGGACGATCAGTTCTTACCCGGTAGACCCTGGGCCGGCGCAGCTGCCAATGCGTTTTGCAGTTCGAGGTAGACACGATAGGCGTTGCCGCGGTTGACCGCATCGAATGTTGGAATGCCGCGGAATTGCGACCAGTCGGTTCGCCGGTAAGCCTCGTCGAACTCGGTCCAGTCGGCGACGGCGCGACCCATCGCATCCCGGACATACGCGATGTAGTCGCGGGTGAAGGCGATAGCTCCGCCCGCATTGGCGGAAAGCTCTCCGTGGCCGGGGAGAAGGAAACGGGGTTTCAAATCTCCGATGGCCTGGAGGGCGTGCAACCAGTTCGCGGTGTCCACGGCGGCGCTCGCCATGAAGGGCAGCCGGCCATTCTGGATGATGTCGCCCACGAACAGGACGTTGTCCGGCTGCACCAGCATCATGGTGTCGCTCGTGGAGTGCGCCGGGCCGCCGTAGAGTAGCACGAAGCGCTTGCCGCCCAGGCTGATTTCCGACTGCTGCTTGAACGTCATCAGCGGGTCCACGATCCGCGTCGCTGTATCCACCCACGGTCCGAGCGCTGACCGCCGTTGCGCCAGGCGGAGGTCGGCGACCTCGTCGTCGCTGCTGCCGGGTGCAGTGTATTCGCGGGCCCTGTCCTGGGCGACGATGACAGCGTCGGTATGGTCCCGGAACGCCTGCAGGCCGTAGATGTGGTCGGCATGGTAGTGGCTGATGACGACGAAGCGGATCGGCTGGTCGGTCACGGACCGGATTTTCTGCAACAGCGCCCAGCCCAGGCTGGGCGTCCCGAGCGCGTCGAACACGACCACTCCCTCCGAGGTGACGACAAACCCGGCGTTCGAGGTGTGCCCCTGGTTTGCTTGGTCCGGCACGCCCGAATGGCCGATGGCATAGTAGACGTCTAGGTCCCCGAGCTTCTGGAATGCAATGCCCTCCCGGAGTGGCGGGTAATCGGGCGCAGCCTGGCCAGACCGTCCCCTAGCCACTGTCGCGGCCACGGTGGTGCAGGCCAGGCGTCCCCTTGACCAAGCGGCACGCGCCAGAAGGCCCACGCGCCCGATGCCGAGGCGATCCGCGAAACCGGGCCCGCAGCAGCCCGCGTCCGTGTCGTCGCTCACTGGAGAGCTTAGCGGGAGGAATGCCATCGCGAACGGGTCCCTATCGGTTCGAGAGTTGCAGCCATTCCCGGACACCGCCGCCAATCAGGATGGCGATGCCCAGGCGTGCGCCGGCGATCAGGCCCAGCGCAGCAAAGGGCCAACTTGGCGCCAGCAACGATCCGGCCGACAGGCCTTGGCCAATCGTGCAGCCACTTGCCAGGATGCCGCCGACTCCCATCAGCGCCGCTCCGGCCAGTTGCCGCCGCATTTCGTGATGGTCGTCGAACGCCTCCCAGCGCAGGTCGCCGGCCCACCATCCAGCCGCGCAGGCTCCAGCGCTGACGCCGATGACGGCACCCACACCGAAGTCCAGAGGCGGCAAGGGCTGCAGCATCAATCCATGCACCAGCGCCGCGACCGGTCCAACAAACGAGAGTGAGTGCGGCCGGACCGGTTCGAAGTCGTCGGCTAGTACGCCAGTGACCATCCAGCCAGCGGCTATCCCACCCCCTAGCGCGAACGCCGCCCAGATCAGCCGGTGCGAGCGACGCACGGCCCGGCTCCGCAAGGCCCAAGCCGCAAGGCCCAGGGCTGTCACGGCGGCAACACCGGGGCGCAGCCAGGCCGGTGCGTCAGCGAGCGGGATCGCCAGGCGATCCAGCAAGTCGGTCCGCAACGGCAGCAGGGCGCCGCGCATGGTGGCCCAGGCGACCGTGCTGAACACGATTAGCACCACGAGGGACCGCAGGTCGCCACCGCCCAACCGCACCACACAGCCGAACGCGCAGGTTCCGACCAAGGACATGCCCAGCCCAAACAATGCGCCTCCCGCCAGCGCGCCAGCCCACGGCAGCGCCTGCGGCAGCAGGGCGATGCTGTCTGCCTGAAGCCAGCCCAGGGCAAGCAGCGGTTGCGTCGCCGCAATGGCCAAAGCCAGGGCCAGGGCGTAGGCCCGCAAAGCCCGGGTGTCTCCGCTGGTGACGGCGCACTCGATGGCCGCGAACGAACACAGTCGAGCGCGACGTACGGTGAACCCGGCGGCAAAACCGACCGCAAGACCGGCGGCGGCTTGCAGGGCTGGGTTCACCGGCGTCTATTGCCCCCAACGTCTTCGCCTGCGCAGAAGATCTCGTAGATCGTGCCGATCATCTGCCGCACGTCGTCGCTTGCCAGCCGGTAGTAAATGGATTTGCCGTCCCGTCGCGTCTCGACGAGGCCGTCCAGCCGCAGCCGGGTCAGATGTTGCGACACGTTTGGCTGCCGCAGCGACAGAATGCTCTCCAGCTCCGTCACCGACCGCTCGCCTTCGGCGAGCAGGCACAACAGTAGCAGCCGGCTTTCGTGCGCCATCGCTTTGAGGAAGTCGCTGGCAACGCGCGCCTTGCGCATCAGCCGTTCGAGCTCGGGCGAGTGCTCCTCCGACGAGCGAAGCTCCTGCTCGATGCTGGGTGGCAGGAGCGCGGTCATTCGCCGGTCCCCGCCGGCGCCGGTCCCAGGTCGGCCAGCAGGCTGCCGAGCAGGCTCCAAAACATGCCGGCGTCGTGGTAGCCGGTGATCCGCCCGCGCTCCCGCCCCTCGTCGATCAGGATGAAGGTCGGCGTGTAGCGCACCGGGCTTTCGACGGGCAGCGACTTGGCGTCGCGAAAGTCCACATGCCGCAGCGGCGCCCGCAACGCCTCGGCCGAGCGGGGGTATGCGACGCCGACCTCACGCTCCCACGAAATGCAGTACGAACAGCCCCGGGTGCTGACCATCACCAACTCCGCCGCCGACACAGGAGCGATCAGCCAGAAGGAAAAAAGGGTGGCTAGAACAAGTCTCACAGAACGCTCTCCGATGGTGCATGCAGCGTCCATATAGGGCTTCATCATGCCATCAGGACCGCACGCCACCCAGTTCGGCCGGTCACTTCGGGAGGGCACCGCCTGGCTGCCCGTTCACCGGCGAAGCAGGGTCGAACAGAAACGCGACCGCATCCTTAATCTGCTGGGGCGTCAGCACGCCGTTGTGGCCGAAGCGCGGCATGGTGGAGCATGGCAGGACGGACTGCGCGTTGTAGATCTTGGCGTAGGCGGCAAGTGCCTCGCCCGGGTCGTAACTGCGCTCGCGGCCATAGCCGGCCAAGCTGGGGCCGAGCGTGCCGTAGCTGATCTCGGCCGGCGCCATCTGGTGGCAGGCATAGCAGTTGCCGCCCTGCACGGTCCCGGCCGCGTCCGAGAACTGGCCGCCGCGCCCATTCTGCGCGAGCGTCTCTCCGCGTTTCCAGTCGCCCATCACCACGCCATCTCCAGGCATGACGACGCTGCTCTTCTCGCGGGCCAGGATGGCGTCGGCCATGTCCGGGGCCGGCTGGTTCCGCGTCAGGCTGCACTGGCGCTGAGTCTCGTCTTGCGCCACCCGGGGCAACCAATCGGCTGGAGCCTTGGCGAACGTCGCGGCGACGACTTGCTCGACCCGCGCCGGGTCGGCCGCAGGTGCCTGGGCGGCGACCGCCGACGGCAGGGACAGGATCGCCAACAGACTGAGAAACCGCATTGCTTGTCCTCTCATCGCTTGATCGCCGGCACGTTCAATTCTCCGCCCTCGCCCTGCTTGGCCAGGAACATCGTCAGCGCCGTCACGCCGTCGGATGCGTATTCCGGCGCAGGCATGCGCATTTGCCGGAAGCAATCCCATAGGCGGTGCTGCATGGTGCGGACTTGCCCCTGCGTTGCCCGGTAGGCGGGCCACGACCCGGCGCTGTCCCGGGCGGTTTGGTTCGGAGTGCTGAAATTCTGCAGTCCCTGTAGGCGGATGCGCTGGTTGTCGCCGCCGTGGCAGGTGCTGCAAGCGAAGTCCATCGTAGCGGAGCGGCGATAGAACATCGCCTCGCCGACCGCATACATCTCGCGCTCCTGCGGCGTGTCGAGCGTCGGTTGCACCTTCATGCCAGTGGACTTGTTGCCGATGAACGTGACCAAATCCTCCATGTCGCTGGCAACGCCCACGCTTCCGAACCGGCGCTTGATCACGTCAGCGGTGTCGAGCCCCTGTTGCGTGCGCATGCAGAACAACAGCCGCTGCTCCAGATCCATGACCTTGCCGGCATCGGCGAAGTAGCGCGGCAGGCGGGCGTAGGCGCCCTCCAGCACACCCGGCCCCATGCCAAGGTCGCAGGCTTCAAGGGAGACGTTCCGGGTGCCTCGCGCCTCGCTCCACAGCGCCTCCCCACGGTCCACGGCGAGGTAGCCGGGGTTGGCGAATGGGTCGCTCATCATCCCGCGATACCGGTTGAGCTCCTTTTCAACCTCCTCGGCCGACCCCTGAGCTCGCGCGGTTGGCGCCACGGCGGTCTGCACCAGTCCAAGGCAAAGCAGAACGGCACCGACCAGGATGCGGGATGGGCGCATGAAGCCTCCTCCTCGCCGGCCATTTGCAGCCCGCGTTGAGATGAAGCTTTACATTCTCATATTCTTAAATCAACATCTAACTCAGAGGCTGCACCAAAGAGGCGGCCCGGCACAAGATCGGAGGAACACATGAGACGAGCCCTTTCGGCGCCGACCCGCCGCGCAGTGATCGCCTTGGGCGGCGCGGGCGTTGCCGCTGCCCTGCTGCCCCGTATGGCGTCCGCGACAAAGCTTTCGGATGACATCCTCACCAAGGTCCTGGCGGGGCGCAAGCCGGTCGAGTCTGGTCTCAAGCTCGAAGTCCCCTCCATCGCCGAGAACGGGTTGGTCGTGCCGTTGAGCGTGGATATTGAAAGCCCGATGACGGCCGCGGACCATGTCACGGCCGTGCACATCATCGCCGACGGCAACCCGGTGCCGTTGGCCGCGACCTTTCACTTCACGCCCGAAAGCGGCCGAGCCTCCGCGAGCACGCGGATACGCCTGGCGCAGACGCAGAACATCATTGCCGTCGCCGAGACATCGTCCGGCAAGGTGCTGATGGTGAAGTCCGAAGTGAAGGTGACCATCGGCGGCTGTGGCGGTTAAGGAGGAATAGATCATGGCAAACCCAACTCCACGCGTGCGTGCGCCGGCCAAGGCGACCAAGGGCGAGAACGTCGAGGTCAAAACGCTGATCTCCCACGAGATGGAAAGCGGCCAGCGCAAGGACGCCGCCGGCCAGGTGATCCCGCGCAGGATCATCACGAAGTTTGAAGCCAAGTACAACGACAAGCCCGTGTTCAGCGCGGATTGGCAGTCGTCCGTCTCCGCCAATCCCTACCAATCGTTTTTCGTGAAGGTAAGCGAGAGCGGCACGCTGGAGTGCGCCTGGACCGACGAGGACGGCAGCGTGTATCGGTCGACGAACAAGATCGCCGTCGCCTGAGCGCGCGGACCGGACCAAGGACGTTTGTCCCTAATCTCATTCTAACATTCGCATGTGATTGAGAGCTATGATCCAACGTCGCGAGTTCCTCAAGGCTGCTGCAGTGGCGTCTCTCGCCAGCGGTGTTCCGCTACGCCGCGTCGCAGCACAGCAGACGCTGACCCAGGAAGGCCTGCTCCGGTTCGACGCCCTGGGCCAGGTCACGCTGCTGCACCTCACCGACCTGCACGCCCAGCTCATGCCGATACGGTTTCGCGAGCCCTCGCGCAACATTGGCGTAGGGGACGCCCGCGGACGCCCACCACACCTGACCGGGGCTGCGCTCCGGCGCGCCTTCGAAATTCCTGCTGGATCGCCCGAGGCGCACGCCTTGACCGACGAGGACTTCACGGCCCTAAGCCGCGAGTATGGCCGGATGGGCGGACTAGACCGGATTGCCACGCTGGTCCGCGCTGTAAAAGCGGAGCGCGGTGACGGCCGGGTGCTGCTTCTGGATGGCGGCGACACCTGGCACGGCAGTTGGACTTCGCTGCAGACCCGGGGCGCCGACATGGCGGCGTGCATGGCGCTGCTGCGCCCGGACGCGATGACGGGGCACTTCGAGTTCACCCTCGGCCAGGACCGGGTCAAAGAGCTGGCCGCCGACCAGGCGTTCCCGTTCCTTGCCGGCAACGTGCGCGATACCGAGTGGAAGGAGTCGGTATTCGAGGCGTTCAAGCTGTTCGAGCGTGGCGGCGTCCAAGTTGCGGTGATCGGCCAGGCCTTCCCGTTCACGCCCATCGCCAACCCGCGCTGGATGGTGCCGGAGTGGTCGTTCGGCATCCAGGAGGAACTCGTGCGCGGGCACGTGCAGGCCGCACGGGCTGCTGGCGCGCAGGTTGTGGTGCTGCTGTCGCACAACGGGTTCGACGTGGACCACAAGATGGCTGGGCGGGTCGAGGGCATCGATGTGATCCTGTCCGGGCATACCCACGACGCGATGCCCCGGCCGGACCTGGTTGGTAAAACCCTGATCGTCGCATCTGGCTGCAGCGGCAAGTTCGTCTCGCGCCTTGACCTTGATGTGCAGGCCGGGCGGGTTGCGGGCTGGCGCTACAAACTAATCCCGGTGTTCGCCGACGCGATCGCTCCCGACGCCGAGATGGCGGCGAAGATTGCGGAGGTGCGCGCCCCCTATGCGGCGGAACTAGCGCGCGAGTTGGGCCGCACCGAAAGCCTGCTGTATCGGCGCGGCAACGTGAACGGAACGGTGGACGACCTGATCTGCTCGGCCATGCTGGAGCAGCGCGACGCCGAGGTGGCGCTGTCGCCGGGCTTCCGCTGGGGCGTGAGCCTGCTGCCCGGCGAGGCAATCCGCGCCGAGGACCTGTATGCCGCGACCGCCATCACCTACCCGGCCTGCTACCGCATGCCCATGACCGGCGCGCGGCTGCGGGAAATCATGGAGGACGTGGCGGACAACTTGTTCAACCCCGACCCGTATTACCAGCAAGGTGGCGACATGGTCCGGGTCGGCGGCTTGTCCTACACGCTCGATCCGGCCGCCAGCATCGGCAACCGGGTCTCGGACTTGCGTGTGATCCGCACCGGCGCGCCGGTTGAGGCCGCGCGCGAGTATGCGGTGGCAGGTTGGGCCAGCATCAACGAGGGCACCCAAG
This sequence comes from uncultured Acetobacteraceae bacterium, assembly GCA_964242575.1. GTDB lineage: Bacteria > Pseudomonadota > Alphaproteobacteria > Acetobacterales > Acetobacteraceae > JANPPS01. Next base: position 13,906 of record CAXTCN010000092.1, read on the forward strand.
GGCCGCCGATCTGGAAAGTGGTCGAAGACCATATCCGCCAGCACGGCACAGTGAGGGTGCCAGCCGCTGAGACCGTGAAGATTGTGGGAGCATAGGATGCGAGCAGGCAACGCAATTGGCCGCGGGCTGGCCGGACTGTCCCGGCGTGGCCTGATCGGTGGCGCGGCGTCGGTCGCAGCGGCGGCTTCAGCCGCTGCCAACCCGGCAGCCGCACCGGACCCGGCCATCACCGAGTTGCCGGATTGGACCCGTTACTTGGGCGACGGCGTGGACGCCCGGCCCTACGGCCTGCCGAGCAAGTTCGAGAAGGACGTGATCCGCCGCGACGTCGAGTGGCTGACCGTGAGCCGCCAGGCCTCGGTGAACTTTACGCCGCTGCACGCGCTTGACGGCATCATCACGCCGAGCGGCGTCTGCTTCGAGCGCCACCACGGCGGCGTCGCTGAGATTGACCCAGCCCAGCACCGCCTGATGATCCATGGCATGGTGGACCGGCCGCTGGTGCTGACGCTGGAGGACGTGAAGCGCCTGCCGCGGGTAAACCGCATCTACTTCCTGGAGTGCGCCGCCAACTCCGGCATGGAGTGGCGCGGAGCGCAGCTCAACGGTTGCCAGTTCACCCATGGCATGGTGCACAACGTCCAGTACACCGGGATCGCGCTCCGCACCGTGCTGGAGGCTGCCGGCGTGAAGCCCGTCGGGTCGTGGCTGATGGCCGAAGGCGCGGACAGTGCCGCCATGAACCGGTCCATCCCGATGGCGAAGGCGCTTGACGACTGTCTGGTGGCGTTCGGCATGAATGGCGAGGCGCTGCGCCCGGAACAGGGCTACCCGATGCGCTTGGTGGTGCCGGGCTGGCAAGGCAACATGTGGATCAAGTGGCTGAGGCGGCTCGAGGTCGGCGACAAGCCCTGGATGCTGCACGAGGAGACCAGCAAGTATACCGACTTGATGCCGGACGGCACAGCCCGGCGCTTCACTTGGGTCATGGACGCGAAGTCCGTCATCACCAGCCCAAGCCCGCAGGCCTCGTTCAGCCAGCGGGGGCGCAACGTGCTGACCGGCATTGCCTGGTCGGGCCGCGGCAGCATCACCCGGGTGGACGTGTCGCTCGACGGCGGGCGTAACTGGCAGGAGGCCCGGGTGGACGGCCCGGTGCTGCCCATGAGCCTCACGCGGTTCTACGTGGACATGGACTGGGACGGGCGGGAGCTGATGGTGCAGTCCCGCGCGCATGACAGCACCGGCTATGTGCAGCCGAGCAAGGAAGCGTTGCGCAAGGTCCGCGGCGTGAACTCCATCTACCACAACAACGGCATCCAGACCTGGCTCGTGCGCAGCAATGGAGTGAGCGAGAATGTCGAAGTTTCTTAAGCTGCTCCCAGCACTGGCGCTGGCGCTCACGGCGGCCGGGCCACCGCCGGCTACGGTGACCGGCATCGGCAGGGCAGCTCTGCCTGAGGAGATCACGGCCTGGGACATTGACGTGCGCCCGGACGGCGTTGGCCTGCCGGCTGGGCGCGGTACGCCCCGCGAAGGGGAGGCCTTGTTCACCGAGCGCTGCGCCAGTTGCCATGGTGAGTTCGGCGAGGGTGCAGGCCGTTACCCAGTGCTGGTGGGCGGCGCGGGCTCGCTCAAAAACGAGCGTCCGGAGAAGACGATCGGCTCCTATTGGCCGTATGCCTCGACGGTGTTCGACTACATCCGCCGGGCCATGCCGTATGGCAATGCGCAGTCGCTCACGCCGGACGAGACCTACGCCATCACGGCCTGGCTGCTGCAGCAAAACGACATCTTGGCTGATGAAGGTTTCGAGCTGAACGAGCGGACGCTTTCAGCCGTGAAGATGCCAAACCAGCCCAACTTCCGCGACGACGACCGTGACACGAAGGAGCGGCACTTCTGGACCGATCCGGCCTGCATGACGGACTGCAAGCCGGGCGCCGCCACCGTCACGAGCCGCGCTGCCGCATTGGGTGTCACGCCGGACAACAAATCCGGCCCGAAGGTGGATTGAAACCATGACCGACATCCCACGACGTGCCCTCGGTGCCGCGATCGCGGCCTCTGGATTGGCAACAGTCAGCGCGATGGCCGCACCCGTAGCGCTGAAGCTCGATCAGATCGAGAAAGACGCGGATTCGGCCTGTGTCTATCACCTCGATTTTGGTGATCTGCGCCGCTATTCGCAGTTATTGGACAACGTCAGAAACCACTTCGCGGAGTACGACTTCAGCCCGATGGCGCTGAAGTTGGTGATCGTTGCCCACAGCGCCGGCATCAAGTTCTTCTTGTCCGACTTGGCCGGCACGCCTTGGGCTGCCGACAAGCTGGACCCGGACCTCGCGAAGCGGATGGAGGCGCTGTCGATGTATGGCGCACAGGTCATGCTGTGCCGCACGACGTTCGAGAAGAACGATATTGCCCCAGACCGTGCTCTGCCTGTCGCTTGGTTGCGCATGGTGCAATCGGGAGTCGCTACGGTTTCCGCGCTGCAGAACAAGGGCTTCTCCTACATCAAGGTCGGGTAGGACCAGCCTGGGCCCAACCGGCGGATACCGAAGCAGCTCGGCAGGAGGACTCAATGAGCATGAGAATCGTGGCTTTTGGGGCAGCGCTGACCGCGCTGGCCGGCTCAGCCTGGGTCCAGGACGCCGACGCGGGAATGCGCGTGTTTAATCAGTGCCGCTCCTGCCATCAGGTCGGTGAGACTGCAAAGAACGGCGTTGGCCCGACATTGAATGGGTTGTTCGGCCGTGCTGCCGGGTCGGTGTCTGGCTATACCTACACGCAGGCCAACAAGGACAGTGGCATCACCTGGGACGACGCGGTGTTCGCCGAGTACATCCGCGACCCGAAGCGCAAGATACCCGGGACCAAGATGGCCTACGCTGGATTGAAGAACGATACCCAGATCACCGATCTGACGGCCTATTTGCGCCGATTCCAGGCTGACGGGAAAAAGACCCAACCTTGACCGGTGCCCGCCTGCTGTCCCGGCGAGCAGTGAGTATGGGCGCCGTGGCGCTAGCATCCGACGCGGCTCGGGCACAGGTGCGCGAGGAGGGCGCACGCACATTCACGATCCTGCACACCAACGACTTCGACGGCCGGCACTCCGCGATCGACGTCATGCCCGGCGACGCGACGGCGCAGACGGGTGATGCCGGCCGTGACCACGTCGAGTTCGACCGAGCCGGCCGCATTGGTGGCTTTCCCGTCCTGGCCGCCGCCATCGCGGCTCGGCGCGCCGCACTCGGGTCGGACCGCGTGCTGCTGCCGGAGTTGCGGCGCCGGGTCGAGGCCGTGGTAGTCGTCTCGCACCAGGGCTCCAAGGCGGACCGCAAGATGCTGCGGGAGGTGGACGGCATAGACGTCGTGATTGGCGCGCACTCGCATGACCTGATCGTGCCGCCGGAGCGCGTGGGCGGGGGCTGGCTCGCGCAGGCGCTGTCGGATGGCACTATGCTGGGCGAGGTCAACGTCACGCTCCGGGACGGCAAGGTCATGGCCATGACGGGAGAAGCACATGCGCTGTGGGCAGATCGCTTCACGGAGGATGACCGCCTTGCGGCGTTGCTGGTGACGTTGCGGACGCCGCATCGTGCAATGCTGGACGAGGTCATTGGCGTTGCGGCAGATCGGATCGGCCAACAGTACAAGTCAGAAAGCCCGTTCGACAAGCTGGTCGGCCGCATTCTGCGGACCGAGACCGGCGCCGACATCGCTTTTCTTCCCGGCGTCGGCTACGGCGTGTTGCTCAACCCCGGGCCGATCACTCGCGAAGCCTTGGCGACGTTGCTGCCGCATACGCCTGGGATCGTGACCTTGTCGCTCACGGGCGCACAAATAATGGAACTGCTGGAGCAGAGCGCGGCGAACCAGGCGCCCACCGACGACATGGACGGCGTGGGCGGCCTGATCCAGACTGACGGTTTGCAATGGGCCGCGGACCTGCGGCAGCCGGTCGGCGCGCGGGTAGGGCCGGTGCGGATGGACGGCCAACCGTTAGATCCCGCGCGCGAGTACTGCGCCGTGACCCATGTCGGCCTGCTGGGCGGCTTGCACCGCTATAGGACCTTCGCGGCAGGGCGAGACATCCAGCGTCAGGACCGTAGCGTCGGGGAGGATGTCGTGGCCTCGTTCCGCACAGCCGGCGTGGTTCGCGCACCAGCTGTCGGCGACGTGCAGCTTTTACGAGCGGGTAAGCTCTAATGCCTTCCAGCATCAACAAATTCTTCTCAAGGAGCATCGTCCATGCCGATCCGGAGCGTAAAGCAGCTTGTCGCCGAAGCGGCCGCCGTGACCACGCAGGTCACGCCAGTTGATGCAGTGGCGTTGGTCGGCCAACCAGACATCGTGTTCGTAGACGTGCGTGAACAAGCCGAGTTGGATGCAACCGGCGCTGTCGAAGGCTCGGTGCATGTTCCGCGCGGCCTGCTCGAGGCCAAGACTGACCCCGAAAGCCCGTCCCACGACCCGGTATTGTCCAGCGGCAAGCGTTTGGTCACCTACTGCGCTTCCGGCGCCCGGGCCGCGCTCGCGGCCAAGACGCTGGCCGACATGGGCGTTACGAACGTCTCGCATGTCCATGGTGGCGGGTTCGAAGCCCTGAAAACTGCTGGGGTGGCAACGAATAAGTAATTTCACCGGGTCAAGTCAGATGCATCTGCCCTCATGCATCCCCTCATTCCGCTTCAGTGACGTATAGCGAAGGAGAGTTGGGTGG
>CAXTCN010000093.1:0-18442 GCA_964242575.1 uncultured Acetobacteraceae bacterium
TTGACACCGTCGCCGACCCAATGGCCCAACACTCCACTCCGACAGACTGCTAGAACGCCAGCTTGTCCTGCGCGCGCCGCAGCGTGGCCATGCTGCCGTGCTCGTACAGCGACGCCAGCCACCGGCCGACCGGCGCGGCCAAACGCGGGTCGTGGCCCAGCGCGCCGAACAGCGGTTCGATGGCGAGCATGGGCGCCGGGTCCGGGCCGCCGGCGGCGGCGCGCTCATGCAGCAGGGCAGCGAGCGGATGGCGGATTTCGATGAGCTTGCCTTGTTCGTCCTCGCCGCGCATCCGGCGCAGCCAAGCCGCCAGCCCCAGCGCCAGCAGCTCGACGCCGGCGCCTGCGTCGAGCCGGGCATGGATCGGGTCCAGCAACACGTTGAGCGGCGCGTCGGTGTTGATGCGTTCGACCGTGTCCTTGATGGCCGGGTTGGCGAAGCGCTCGATCAGGGTGCGCTTGTAGTCCGGCAGGTCGATGCCCGGCACCGGCGGCAAGGTGGGGCCGGTCTCCCGGTCCATCAGCGCGGCCATGTAGGCGCTGAAGCCCGGCTCCCGCATGGTCTCGTCGATATACGTGAACCCGGCCAATCGCCCTAGCCCCGCTACGGCCAGGTGGCTCGCGTTCAGCAGGCGCAGCTTCATGGCCTCGTACGGGGCGACATCGTCCACGAATTGCGCGCCCATGTCCTCCCAGGCCGGCCGGCCAGCCGGGAAATGGTCTTCGATGATCCACTGGGTGAACGCCTCGCACACCACCGGCCAACGGTCCCGGACGCCGTAGCGGTCCGCGAGGTAGGCGATGTCGCCCTGCGCCGTCACCGGGGTGATGCGGTCCACCATGGTGCTGGGGAACGCCACGTTGTGCCCGATCCAGTCGCTGAGCTCCGGGTCGCGCAGTTGGGCCAGCGCCAGCACGGCGTCCCGCAGCACGGCGCCGTTGTGTTGGATGTTGTCGCAACACAGCGCCGTGAACGCCGGCTGCTTGGCGTCGCGCCGGCGGCGGAGCGCCTCCACCATGACGCCGATGGCGCTGGCGGGCTGTGCTGGGTTCGCCAGGTCGCGCCGGATCAGCGGATGCTCGGGGTCGAGCCGCTTGGTGGCGGGGTTCAGGCAGTAGCCGTTCTCGGTCACGGTCAGGCTGACGATGCGGATGCGCGGGTCGGCGATGGCGTCCAGCAGCGCGGCTGAGCTTTCGCCGGCATAGGCCAGCCCGGCCAGCGAGCCGATGACGGTCACGGCCTCGTCCGTGCCGCTGCGCTCGACCAAGCTGTACAGGCTGTCCTGCGGCGCCAGGCTGTCGAACATCGCCTGGTCGGCCGGCCGCAGCCCGGCGCCAATGATCCCGAACGCCAGGGCGTCGGGACGCCTCTCCATCAGCGCATGGGTGTAGCGGGCCATGTGGGCACGGTGGAAGCCGCCGAGGCCGAGATGGACGATGCCGGGCGTGACGCTGCCCACGTCGTAGGCCGGAATCCGGACAGGTGACCGTAGCTGGGAGAGGTTGGCGCGGTTGAGATCGACGGGGTTCATGGATGCAACCTTCGGTGGGCAGCGACATGCGCCCGATAGGTCAAGTGTCGCAACAGATCGCGCCCGGCGTCCAGCGTGGGCCGGCGCGCCAATCGGGCTTGACGCGCCAGATGCCGCATGAAAATAATTTCACGGCTAGAAAAATAATTCGGAGCCTGCATGGCATTCGATGGAGGGGACGTTGACACGGCGTTGGATACGGCGCTCGCGGTGCGCGCGGCATGGTTCCATTACGCCGGTGGCCTGACGCAGGGCGACGTGGCGCGCCAGCTTGGCATCACGCCGGCGCGGGCGCACCGGCTGATTGCCCGCGCGGTGCGCGACGGCCAGGTGCGGATCGTGGTCGAGGGCCCAGTTGGCGGCTGCATTGCGCTCGAGGCGGCGCTGGCGGAGGCGTATGGCCTTGCGTCATGCCGGGTCGTGCCAGAGCTGGACGAGCCGGAGTTGCCGTTGCGCGCGTTGGGCCAGGCCGCCGCCGCGTTGCTCGATGGGGTGCTGCAGCGCGGCCAGCATCCGGTGATCGGCGTTGGGCATGGGCGCACGCTGGCCGCCGTGATCGAGCACCTGCCACGGCGGGCGGTTCCCAACGTCAAGTTCGTGTCCCTGCTGGGCGGGCTGACGCACCAGTTGCCGGCCAACCCGTTCGAGGTGATCCACCGTCTAGCCGACCGGACCAAGGCGGCGGCGGAGTTGCTGCCGGTGCCGTTCCTGGCCAACTCGGCCGCCGACCGAACAGTGCTGATGCGCCAGCGCGGCATCGCCCAGACCTTCGCCGCCGCTGGCGCCGCGACGTTTTGCCTCGCGGGCATCGGCGAGGTGGCGGATGAGGCGTTCCTGCTGGCCTCGAACATGGTGAGCCGCGCCGAGGGCGAGGCGCTGCGGCAAGCCGGTGCGGTCGGCGAGATGCTGGGCCACTACTTCGGGCGGGACGGTGCCCTGATCGACACCGAGCTGCACGGCCGGGTCATCGCCGTGCCGCCCGAAGCGCTGCGCGGCCGTGAGTTCGTGGCCGTCGCCGGTGGACGCGGCAAGGTCGAGGCCATCGGCGCCGTGCTGCGCAGCCGGTTGCTGACCGGGCTGATTACCGACGAGGCGACTGCGCGCGGCCTCGTCGCAACCATAACCGAGTGCGCCGGACGTAGGGAGAAGCAGACATGAGTGGACGCGAGAAGGACCTGTTCAAGGCCGCAGCCGATGGCCGCATCGGGCGGCGCGAGTTCGCGCGCAAGCTGACAGCGCTCGGCATCACCGCCGCTGCCGCGCAAACGATGCTGCTGGCAGCGCACAACGACGCCCGGGCCGCCGATTTCAATTGGCAGGCGCACAAGGGGACCGGCGTTAAGCTTTTGTTGAACAAACACCCGTATGCTGACGCGATGATCGCCGACATCGAGGCGTTCAAAAGCCTGACCGGCATGAATGTCGCCTACGATATCTTCCCGGAGGACGTTTACTTCGACAAGGTGACGGCGGCGCTGTCGTCCCGCTCCACCGAGTACGACGCGTTCATGACCGGGGCGTACCAGACCTGGCAGTATGGCCCGGCCGGCTGGCTGGTGGACCTGAACGAGTACCTCAAGGACCCCGCCAAGACCGCGCCGGACTACGCCTGGGACGACGTGCTGCCGAACCTGCGCGCCGCCACCGCATGGTCCGGCAAGCCCGGCGACGCGCTGGGCGGGGCGGGCGCCAAGCAGTGGGCGATCCCGTGGGGCTTCGAGATGAATAACCTCAGCTACAACCGCGCGGTGCTCGACCGGCTGAAGGTCGGCGTGCCAAAGAACCTGCCGGAGCTGATGGAGGCGTCGGCCAAGATCAACCGCGACGCCGGGGGGGGCATGTACGGCGTGGGCGTGCGCGGCAGCCGGTCCTGGGCCACCATCCACCCGGGCTATTTGTCGGGGCTGACCAACTACGGCGGACGGGACTTCACCAACGACGGCGGCAAGCTGCGCGCGGCAATGAACTCGGCGGCGGCCAAGGAGTTCACCGCGCTGTGGGTCAAGATGATCCAGGACGCCGGGCCGAAGAACTGGGCGACCTACACTTGGTATCAGGTCGGCACCGATCTCGGCGCTGGCGCTTCGGGCATGATCTACGACGCCGACATCCTCGGTTACTTCATGAACGGCGGCGACAACAAGGAAAAGGGCAACCTGGCCTACGCCGCCTTTGCGCCCAAGCCCGGCGCAGCCGGTCCCACGGCGAACGTGTGGATATGGTCGTTGGCGATGTCCACGTACTCGCGGCAGAAGGACGCGGCCTGGCACTTCATGCAGTGGGCGTCGTCCAAGCAGCATGACCTGTTCGGCGCGCGCAAGATGGACTTCGTGAACCCGGTCCGCACCTCGGTCGGCGCCGACGACGAGTTCAAGGCCCGCATCGCCAAGTCCTACCCCGGCTACAACGAGCAGTACCAGGCAACGGTGCCGGACGCGAAAATCTACTTCACGCCGCAACCATTGTTCTTCAACGTGACCACCGAGTGGGCGGCGGCGCTGCAACGCATGGTCGCCAAGGAGGTCCCGGTCAACGAGGGCCTGGACCAGCTCGCGACCAGCGTGGACCGGCAGATGAAAAGCGCCGGCATCGGCTGAACGGCCCGGGCGCGCGGCCCCGGCTGCGCGCCCCACCCCTTTGAGGAACGCCGATGAGTGAAGTCGCCCTGCCGGCTGTCCGGAGCGTCCGCCGGTCCCGCGCCTGGATGCTGCCCTACCTGCTGAGCCTGCCGGCGCTGCTGGTGTGTGTCGGCATCCTGGTGCCATTCGTGACCGCGGTGGCCTATAGCCTGCAACGCTACAACCTAGCGTTCCCCGCCGGCCGCGCGTTCATCTGGTTCGGCAACTACATCGACTTCTTCTCCGACCCGGCGTTCTGGAACACCGTCAAGGTCTCGGCGATCTACACCGCCGCCACCGTGATCGTGGAGCTGCTGCTCGGCCTCGGCATCGCGCTGCTGCTGCGCGAGCGCAACTGGTGGAACAACGTCGTGTCGGTCGCTCTGCTGATGCCGCTCATGACCGCGCCCGCCATCGCCGCGCTGATGTGGAAGCTGATGACCAACCCCGGCTTCGGCGTCATGTCGTGGCTGGTGACGCAGGTGGGCGTATCCGACTTCCGCTGGGCGTCGGCGCCAAGCTCGGCCATGTTCACCGTCGTGCTGGTGGATGTGTGGGTTTACACGCCGTTCATCATGATCCTGCTGCTGGCCGGGCTGCGCAGCCTGCCGCAGGCGCCGTTCGAGGCGGCCCGGCTGGACGGCGTGCCGGCGCACTTCGTGTTCCGCCGCATCACGTTGCCGATGCTGTTCCCCTACATCGTGACGGCCACGCTGTTCCGACTGCTGGACAGCATCCAGCAGTTCGATATCGTCTATGCCATGACCCAGGGCGGCCCGGGCGACAGCCTGCTGGTGTTCCAGGTCGCGTCGTACCTGGAGTTCTTCCAGTACACCAACGTGGGCCGCTCGGCGGCGATGCTGCTGGTGCTGTGGGCGATCACCTACGCGCTGTCCAACGTGTTCGTGAAACAGTGGCTCAAGCTGAAGCAAAGGGCGCACGCTGATGCGTGACCAGACTGGGCGTGACGTGTTCTGGCGCACCCTGCGCGGCGTGGCGTTGGGCGCAATCCTGCTGTTCTTCCTGTTCCCGATCTTCTGGATCGTGCTGATGTCGTTCCAAACTAACGCCGACATCCTGCGCATCCCGCCGCAGCTTACGTTCTCGCCCACGCTGTCCAACTACACCGCGCTGATCTCCGGCAAGCTGCAAACCAGCTCCGGCTCGATTGACATCCCGTTCATGCGCAACCTCGGCAACTCCGTGCTGCTGTCCACGGTGTCGGTGATATTGGCGCTGCTGCTAGGTGTCCCGGCGGCCTACGCGTTCGCGCGCTTTAAGTTCCGGCTCGGCGAGGACATCGCCTTCACCCTGCTGTCGTTCCGCTTCGCGCCGCCTTTGCTGGTGTTGCTGCCGCTGTCGCTGTATTTCCAGGACCTTGGCCTCGCCAACACCTATGTCGGGCTGATCTGGATTTACCAGCTTATCTGCCTGCCGCTTATTCTATGGATCGTGCGCGGCTACTTCGAAGACGCCAGCCCGGACGTGGAGTACGCCTACCGCATCGACGGGCACTCGTTCTGGCGCACCTTCATCCGCATCGCCATCCCGCTCGCCAAGCCCGGCATCGCCGCCGCCGGGTTGCTGGCGTTCATCTTCGCCTGGAACAACTTCGTGTTCGCCCTGATCCTGGCGTCTGCGGACAAGCAGCCGGTGACGGTGGGGGCGCTCGCGTTCGTCACCGCGTCCGGCATCCAGTACGGCCAGATCGCCGCCGCCATCGTGCTGTCGATCCTGCCGACGCTGGGCCTAGCGCTGTATGCGCAGCGCTGGCTGGTCGAGGGCCTGAGCCTCGGCGCAGTGAAAGGATGACTTGATGAGCCTTGCTTTACGCAACCTGCGCGCGGGCTTCGGCAAGGCGCTTGTGCTCGACGGGGTGAACCTGGACGTGGCGCCCGGAGAGACGCTGGTGCTGTTCGGCCCGTCCGGCGCGGGCAAGACGGTGCTGCTGCGCGCCATCGCCGGGCTGATGCCGGGGGCGACCGGGGACGTGGTGATCGCCGGGCAAGACGCCGCCGGATTGGCGCCGGAGCGGCGCGGCCTCGGCATGGCGTTCCAGAACTTCGCGCTCTATCCGCACATGTCGGCGCGGGAGAACATCGCCAGCCCCTTGCAGGCGCGCGGCGTGGCACCGGCCGAGATTACCGCCCGCGTCGATAAGGTTGCCGCGTTGCTGCGCATCGGCCACGTGCTGGGCCACGCGCCGCGCGAGCTGTCGAACGGGCAGAAACAGCGCACCGCGCTCGGCCGCGCCCTGGTCGGCGAGCCGCGGGTGCTGCTGCTGGATGACCCGCTGCGCAACGTGGACGCCAAGCTGCGCTACGAGATGCGGCTTGAACTGCCGCGGCTGCTGCGCCGGGCGGGTGCGGCGACCATTTACGTGACGCAGGACTACCGCGAGGCCATGGCGCTGGGCGATCGGGTGGCGGTGCTGGACCAGGGCCGCATCGTGCAGGACGACCTGCCGGAACAGGTCTATGACGCGCCGGCTACCATGCAGGTGGCGCGGCTGTTCGGCGACCCGCCGATGAACCTGCTGCCAACCGAAATCCAAGCGGAGCGCGGCGGCTTCGTGCTGTCCGCCGCCGGGTGGCGCTTGGCCTTCGCTGGCCCTGCGCCGGGCGCATCCGTGCTCGGCATCCGTCCGGAGCGGGTGCAGGTGCTGGACCGCCCCGCGCCCGGCGCAGTGCCCGCCGAGATCGTTGCGGTGACGCCGCTGCATGAGCGCCAGGTCGTGTTGCTGCGCGCAGGAGGCGTCGAACTGGTGGCGAGCCTGGCCGGCCAACCGCCCTCCGGCCAAATCTGGGTCGCGGCTGACCCGGCGGCGGCGCTGCTGTTCGAACCCGGCGGCCAGCGCATCGACGCCCGCCCGGTGCAGCAGGAGCTGGTGGCGTGACGCTGTCCCTTACCGCCGTGGACAAAACCTATGTCGCCGCGCGCAAGCCGCCGGTCCATGCGGTGCGCGGCCTCAACCTTGAGGTGCGGAACGGCGAGACGGTGGCGCTGCTGGGGTCGTCCGGTTGCGGTAAAACATCCACCCTGCGAATGCTGGCGGGGTTCGAGGACGTGACGACCGGCACCATTGAGCTGGCCGGCCGCCGGGTGGACCGGTTGCCGCCGGACAAGCGCAACATCGCCATGGCGTTCGAGAGCTACGCGCTGTACCCGCCGCTGACGGTGGCCGAGAACATCGGCTTCGCGCTGGGCCGGGACCGGGCCGGCCGGGACCGGCGGGTGCGGGAGGTCGCGGACCTGCTGGAGATCACCCCCATCCTGGACCGCCGCCCGGCTGGGCTATCAGGCGGGCAGCAACAGCGGGCGTCGCTGGCGCGCGCGCTAGTGCGCGAGGCGGACCTGCATTTGCTGGATGAGCCGATGAGCCAGTTGGAGCCGCAGTTGCGCGCGGTGCTGCGCGGCCGGGTCAAGGCATTGCTGCACCAGCGCGGCATCACCGCCATCTTTGTCACGCACGACCAAACCGAGGCCAACGCGCTGGCCGACCGGATCGCGGTGATGGAGGGCGGGGTGCTGCAGCAGTATGGCTCACCGGACACGCTGCGCGACCGGCCAGCCAACCTGTTCGTGGCGACGTTCCTGGGCGAGCCGCCGATGAACGCGCTGCCGGCCCGCGTCGTGGACGGCGGCGTGCTGGCGGGCGGGCTGCATGTGCCGCTGCCGGGCGCGGCACTGCCCCCGCTGCATGAGGCGGTGACGCTCGGCGTGCGTCCGCACCGGGTCACGCTCGGCGTCGGGTCGTTCCGCGGCACGCTGACCTCGAACCAATGGCTCGGCGATCAGGCCCATCTCGCCATGGACGTGGGCGAGCAGCAGGTCGTGGTGGTCAGCGACAGCCGGGTGGCGGAGCGGGTCGGCGCGGAAATCGCGTTCGGCATCGCGCCGGCGCACGTTCACCTGTTCGGCGCCGACGGCCGCGCGCTGCTGCATGGCGGCCTGCCCGCATGACCGAGGTTATCCTCGCGCTCGACGCCGGCACCTCGGTCATGAAGGCGGCTGCCTACACCACCGCCGGGGTCGAGGTGGCGGTGGCCGCGCGGGTGAACGAGTACGAGGAGGGACCCGGCGGACGCGCCGAGCAGGACATGCGCCGCACCGCGGCCGACGCCCGGCTTGTGCTGGCGGAGCTGGCGGGCAAGCTGGACGGGCACAGGCCGCTGGCCCTGGCCGTGACTGGCCAGGGCGACGGGACCTGGCTGGTGGACGCGGCGCACGAGCCAGTTGCGCCGGCCCTGATTTGGCTGGACAGTCGCGGCGGGCCAATCGTGGACGCATTGCGCGCGGGCGGGGCGGCGGCTGCGGCCTACAACTTCACCGGCACTGGCCTCGCCGCGTGCCAGCAATCGGCGCAACTGCTTTGGCTGGAACGGCACCGGCCGGAGGTGCTGGCCCGGGCCGCGACGGCGCTGCACTGCAAGGACTGGCTGTACTTGACGCTGACCGGCGAGCGCGCGACCGATCCGTCGGAAGCGTGCTTCACCTTCGGCGACTGGCGGCAGCGTGCCTACTCGCCCGAAGTGCTGGTGGCGCTCGGCTGCCGAGGGATGCAACGCCTGCTGCCTCCCATCGTCGAGGGCACGCGGGTGTCGCATCCGCTGCTGCACGACGCCGCCGCCGCGACCGGGCTGCCATCCGGGTTGCCGGTGGTGCTGGGCTACGTGGACATGATGTGCACCGGGCTGGGTTGCGGCCTGTTCGGCGGCAACGCGGCGTCGGGCGTGTCGATCCTCGGCAGCACCGGCGTGCACATGCGGGCGCTGCTTGACCCGGCGGACTTCGTGGCAAGCGAGCGGATGACCGGCTACAGCATGTTGGCGCCCGGCGCGCACGGCGCGGCGCAGATGCAGACCCACATGGCCGCCAGCCTCAATGTCGATTGGGTGGCGGACATCGCGCGCCAGGCCATTGCGCTCACTGGCGAGACCCGTTCCCGTGCCGAGGTCGTGGCGGCGCTCGACCGGCTGGTGGACGGCGCGCGCCCGGCGGCGGCGCTGTTCCACCCGTTCATCTCCGCCGCCGGGGAGCGCGGGCCGTTCACCGACACCAACGCGCGGGCCTCGCTGCTAGGGGTGGACCGCGGCGTGGGGTTGGGCGAGCTGGCGCGGGCGGTGTTCGAGGGCATCGGCTTCGCCGCGCGCGACTGTTATGAGGCGATCGGCGGCCCGCCGGCCGAGATCCGCGTAGCTGGCGGCACGGCCAAGGCGGTGTCCATGCGGCGTATCTTGGCCGCCTGCCTCGACCGGCCGGTAGCATGTGTGACGCAGCCGGAGGCAGGCGCGGCGGGTGCGGCGATGATCGCGGCCATCAACCTCGGCCTGTTCGGCAGCATCGGCCAGGCGGTGGACGCCTGGGTCACGCCGCTGCTGCAGGAGCCGGTGTTGCCGGACCCGGAGCTTGCACGAACGTATGCCGCGCACTTCCCGCTGTATCGCGCGTCCTACGCGGCGCTCCCGTCGTTCTGGCGGCGGCTGCATGACGTGCGGGGGACCCTGCATGCCGCATGATGTCGCTGTGGTCGGCGACAACTTCATGCGCCCGGAGCTGTTCGCGGACGCCATCACGCGGCGCTTGGGCGACCGGGTGCAGGTGCGCGGCATGGCGCTGCCCTGGCCGGACGAGCCGATGCGGCACGGCTATGCCGGGGACGCGCTGGACGGGCTGCGGGAATACCAGGGCGAGCCCGGCGTCATCGAGGCGTTCGTCGGAACAGCGTCCATCCTGGTGACGCAGTTGGCCCCGGTGTCGGGCGCGATGCTGGGGCGGATGCCAGGCCTGCGGCTGATCGCGGTGTCGCGTGGGGGTCCGGTCAACATCGACCTCGCGGCGGCGCGGGCGCAGGGCGTGCGGGTGGTCAACACGCCGGGCCGCAATGCCTCGGCGGTGGCGGAATTCACCATCGGCGCGATCCTGGCGGAGACGCGGCTGCTGCGCGCCGGGCATGAGGCGTTGCGGCGGGGCGAGTGGCGCGGCGACCTGTACCGCGCCGACCTCACTGGGCGCGAATTGGGTGAGCTGACGGTCGCGGTGGTCGGCTACGGCCATGTCGGCACGCGGCTGGTGCGGCTGCTGCGCCCGTTCGGCGCCCGCGTGGTGGTGTGCGACCCGTATGTGCAACTGAGCCGCGAAGACGCCGAGGCCGGGGTGGAGCACGTTCCGCTGGACCGCGCCTTGGCCAGCGCGGACGTGGTCAGCCTGCATGCACGGGTGACGCCGGAAACGACCGGGATGTTCGGCGCGGACGCCTTCGCGGCCATGCGGCCCGGCGCGTACTTCGTGAACACGGCGCGCGGGCCGCTGGTGGACTACGACGCGCTGCTGGCGGCATTGCAGGGCGGACAGCTCTCCGGCGCGGCGCTCGATACCTTTGGAGTGGAGCCTGTGCCGCCAGACTCGCCGCTGCTGCGGCTGCCGAACGTCACGCTCACGCCGCACATCGCCGGCGCATCGGTCCGCACCGTCCGCGTCGCCGCCGAGGCGGCGGCCGAGGAGGTGCGGCGCTTCATTGCCGGCGAACCCCCACTCAATCCATGCTGAGGAGCCTTCCATGACCGAACAGGACCTGCGCCGCGAGATCGTTGAGAGCGCCCGCGCCATGAACGCGATGGGCATAAACCAGGGCACGTCGGGCAACATCAGCGCCCGCCTCGTTGGCACAGCAGGGGGCGACACCATGCTGATTACCCCGTCGGCCACGCCGTATGAGGACATGGCGCCGGAACAGGTCGCCGCCATGCCGCTCAACGGGGAGCGCGGCGCTTGGACCGGGCCGCTGAAGCCCTCGACGGAGTGGCGGTTCCACCTGGACATCCTGCGCGGCCGGCCGGACGCGGGCGCCGTGGTGCACTCGCACGCCACGTTCTGCACGACCTTGGCGATTGCGCGGCGGGAAATTCCGGCCTGCCACTACATGATTGCGGCGTTCGGCGGCGCCAACGTGCGCTGCGCCCCGTATGCCACGTTCGGCACGGCGGAGCTGGCGCAGCACGCGTTGACGGCGCTGCAGGACCGCTCGGCTTGCTTGCTGGCGAACCACGGCATGATCGTGGTGGGGGCGACGCTTGCCAAGGCGATGTGGCTTGCGGTCGAGCTGGAAACCATCGCCAAGCAGTACTACTACAGCCTGATAATCGGCGGGCCGCACATCCTGAGCGACGCCGAGATCGCCGACACCGCGCGCTCGTTCGGCAGCTACGGGCTGCAGGACGCGGCGGACTGAAACAGGAGCCTGCCATGGCGGACCAATTCGACCTGCTGGTGATCGGCGGCGGCGTGAACGGCGCAGGCATCGCGCGGGACGCGGCCGGGCGCGGGCTGCGGGTGCTGCTGTGCGAGAAGGACGACCTCGCGCAGGGCACCTCGTCCCGCTCCGGCAAGCTGGTGCACGGGGGCTTGCGATACCTTGAATACTACGAGTTCCGCCTGGTGCGGGAGGCGCTGATCGAGCGCGAGGTGCTGCTGCGCAACGCGCCGCACATTGTCTGGCCGATGCGCTTCGTGCTGCCGCACTCGCCGGAGCAGCGGCCGGCCTGGATGATCCGGGCCGGGCTGTTCCTGTACGACAACATCGGCGGGCGCGTCACCTTGCCGGGCACCCGGCGGCTGGATTTGCGGCGCGACCCGGAGGGTCGGCCGATCCGCGACGAGTTCCGCGCGGCGTTCGAGTACTCGGACTGCTGGGTGGAAGACTCGCGGCTGGTGGTGCTGAACGCGCTGGATGCGCAACAGCGCGGCGCAGAGGTGCTGACCCGGACCGCCGCGGCGTCGGCCCGGCGCGACGGCGGCCATTGGCGCGTCGTGCTGCGCGGCGTGGACGGCGAGCGGACGGTGCAGGCGAAGGTGCTGGTGAACGCCGCCGGGCCATGGGTGGAGCGCGTGTTGACCGGGGTGGCGGGCAGCAACGCGGGCCGGCATGTGCGGCTGGTGAAGGGCAGCCACCTGATCGTGCGCAAGTTCTGGGACGGGCCGCAGGCGTACCTGCTGCAAAACGACGACAAGCGGGTGATCTTCGTGAACCCGTACGAGGACGACCTGTGCCTGATCGGCACGACCGACATCCCCTACACCGGCGCGGCCGAGGACGTGCGGGTCGACGATGCGGAGCGCGACTACCTGCTGCGTGCGGTCAACCGCTACATGCGCCGCACCCTCACGACCGCCGACATCGTGCATGAGTTCTCCGGTATCCGGCCGTTGTATGACGACGACGCCGGCAAGAACGCCTCGGCGGTGACGCGCGACTACGTGTTCGACATTGATGGCGGCAGCGGGGGGGACGGCGCGGGCCAGGCGCCGATGCTGTCGGTGTTCGGCGGCAAAATCACCACGTACCGCAAGCTTGCGGAACACGCGATGGAGCGGTTGCGCCCGTTCACGCCGGGCCTTGGCGCGGCCTGGACCGCACATGCGCCGTTGCCCGGCGGCGACATGCCCGGCGGCGACTTCGCCCGGTTCCTGATTGGTCTGCAAGCCGAGCACCCGTGGCTCGACGCCG
This sequence comes from uncultured Acetobacteraceae bacterium, assembly GCA_964242575.1. Taxonomy (GTDB): domain Bacteria; phylum Pseudomonadota; class Alphaproteobacteria; order Acetobacterales; family Acetobacteraceae; genus JANPPS01. The sequence goes on from CAXTCN010000093.1 coordinate 12,656, forward strand.
CACTGGCGCGGCACTACGCCCGGACCTACGGCACGCGGGCGGCCGGGTTGCTGGACGGCGCGCACGGCATGACCGACCTCGGCCGGCACTGGGGCGGGCGGCTGTATGAGCGGGAGGCGGATTTCCTGCGCCGGACCGAGTGGGCGCAGACGGCGCAGGACATCCTGACCCGGCGCACCAAGCATTACCTGCACATGACCGATGCCGAGCAGGCCGCGTTCGAGGGCAGCCTGGCCCGCGCCGCCTAAGCCCCGGCGCGGCCTTCCAAATGGGCCTCGATTTGCTTCCAAATCGAGACCTCGTCCGTCACCATCCACTCCTGCTGGATGCGGCCCTGGACGATTTGCGCATGGCTCAGGCCCATGACGTAGACCGGCGCGCCGGTGGGTTCGCCGAAATGGCCGAACCCGGCGTGGGTGCCGCGCAACGACCAGCGGAGCGCGACACGCGGCGCTTGGCCGCCGCCGTGGTTCACCGTCGCGCTCTCGATGGTCAGCACGGCGTCCGGGAACGACGCGAGGTAGCCGAGGTAGAAGCGGTCGATGTCGGAGTGGCCGTGGAAGTACTCGCCGCCGGGCGCGGCGAGGCTTGCGCCGTGGAAGTACAGGTCACGGATCGCCGAGGTGTCCTTTTGGCCCCAGATGCGCCGGTAGCCCTCGGTGTAAAGCCCGGCCTCCGGCCCGTCCTGCACCACCGGCCGGTAGCGGCCCGGCCGGTCGTGCTCCGGCAGGAAGAAACCGACAGCGCCGGACCTGCGGAGGTCGTGCGCCACCATCTGCCGCGCGAGGTCCCGTGGATCGAGGCCGAGGCAGCGGGCGAAGCTCGCTTGGTCGCGCACCAGCCACTCCTCGGTCACCTGCTCGGTGGTGACCCAGCAATCGGCGATGATGCGGGTCTTCACCAGCCGGCCGGTGGCGCGCCCGTAGCTGCCGTCGCCCTGGTGGCGCATCACCGACACCAGCCGGTGGGACGACAGGAACGAGCCGTCGCCGTACCCGGCCCAGATCACCTCCTCGCCCACCAGTTGGCGGTCGGGGAACTGGTGCAGGGTCTGCATGGTCTGCGCGGTGACGCCGCTGTTGTCGGACGTGAGGCCGGTGGCGGCGCGCACGAGGCAGTCGGCGGCGTAGTACTTCTCCAGCTTGCCGCCAATGCCCCGGTCCTCCCAAATCTCGCGGGTGACGCCGTAGATGAAGTCGGGCACCGTCGCGTAGTGGCCGGTTTGCGGGTCCATCCTAATGTCTCCAGAGCACGGCGGAGGCGCGGCGCGCGCCCTCGGTGAGCGAGCCAAGCTTCATCCAGACAATATCCGGGTCCACCACGCCGAACCCGGCGAAGGTGGAGAAGCCGCAATCCGATCCGCCGATCACTCGGTCGCGTCCGACCAGCCCGGCATACCGCACCAGCCGCTCCGCGATCAGGTCCGGGTGCTCCACGTAGTTGGTGCTGCTGTCCAGCACGCCGGGAATGATGGTTTTGTCGTCCGGCAGCTTCACGTCCTCGAACACGCGCCACTCATGCCCATGCCGCGGGTTTGCGCCCTCGAACGACAGCGCGCCGGCGTGGATGCCGAGCACGGTGGGCAGGATGCGCGCCAGCGGCACGTCGTGGGTGTGCGGACCCTCGTAGTTGCCCCAGCACAAATGCAGGCGCACGCGCTCGGGCGGGATGCCGGACAGCGCCGCGTTCAGGGCGGCGACGTGCGCGCCGATGCGATGGACGAACTCGTCCTCTGTCCGGTCCGCATACATCGTCTGCCGTCCGAGGCCGAGGTCCGGGCTGTCGATCTGCAGCACCAGGCCGGCCTCGACGATGCCGCGGAACTCGACGGCCATGGCCTGGGACAGCGCGTCCAGGTAGGCGTCGTCGTCGGCGTAGTGCCGGTTGGGCTGAAACAACGCGATGACGCCGGGTGCGGCGGCGTTCATGAAGCCCTGCTCGTAGCCGCTGGCGCCGAGCGCCGCCTGGAAACGGGCGATGTCGGCCTCAAGCGGCTCCATGGTCCGCACCGCGACGGCGCCGGTGCAGCAGGGGCGCTTGTAGCTCGGCGTCCCGCCAGACTTCGCCAGGCGCTTGGCATAGCTTGGCACGTCCAGCAGGTCGGCGGGAACCCGGCGCTCACTGTCGCCGGAAAAGCCGGTCAAGCGTTCGGAGATGTAGGTGGCATAGCTGATTTTGCTCATCTCGCCATCGCTCGGAATGTCGACGCCAGCGGATTTCTGCCGGGCCACTACGCCGTGCACGGCGGCCGACACCGCGGCGGCAAACGCGCCGGCATCGACGGGCTGCCCGGCCTCGCGCGCGAACAGCATGTCCGACACGTCCTTCGGCCGCGGCAGGCTGCCGACGTGGGTGGTCAGGATTCGGTCGGCCATGGTGCGGTTCTCCCCATGGCTCGATACAGCCCGCATACGAATGCGGCAAGGCGGGCAATGCGTGCCGAACGACGGTGTTTTGTCGTTGGCCGGGAACGTTTGACCGGCGCCGGGGCTTAAACCTTGGCACCGGCGTGCCAATGGCTGTTGCAGCCGCTCCATACCGTGCAGTGTTCCGTGCTGTCCCGTCCCATCAACTGCCGAGGTAGGTCCGCCACCGTGTTTGAACTCGTGACCGTACTGGTCCTGGTGCTGCTGAACGGCCTGTTCTCGTTGTCCGAGCTGGCCGTCGTCTCCTCCCGCCGGCCGCGTTTGCAGGCCATGGCCGATGCCAGGCGGTCCGGCGCCCGGGCGGCGCTCGCGTTGTCGGATGACCCCGGCCGGTTCCTGTCCACCGTGCAGATCGGCATCACCCTGGTCGGCATCCTGACCGGCGCGTTCTCGGGGGCGTCGCTGGGCGGCCTGCTCGGCGCCGCGCTGGAAAACGCGGGCGTGTCCCATGAGGTCGCCGAGCCGTTGGGCTTCGGCCTAGTCGTGGCGGCCATCACCTACCTGTCCATCGTCGTGGGCGAACTGGCGCCCAAGCGCCTGGCGCTGCGCGCGCCTGAGGCCATCGCCTGCCTGGTCGCGCCCGGCATGACGCTGCTGTCCCGCATCGCCACACCTATCGCCTGGCTGCTGGACATGTCCACCAGCCTCATCTTCCGCCTGTTCGGCTTGCATACCCAGCCAGAGAGCGCCGTGACCGACGAGGAAATCCACTCCGTCGTCGCCGAGGCCGCCAGCGCCGGCGTCATCGACCACGCGGAGCGGCATATGATCTCGGGCGTTATGCGCCTGGGCGACCGTCCGGTGCGCGGCATCATGACGCCGCGCACCGACGTGGACTGGATCGACCTCCTAGCCGGCGAAGACAAGGTGCGCGAGTTGCTGGTGTCCACCCAGCACTCGCGCTTGCCAGTCGGCGAGGGGTCGGCCGACGCCATGCTCGGCGTGGTGCAAACCCGTGAGCTGCTGTCCCAGATGCTGGCGGGACACAAGCTGGACGTGCGGGCGAGCGTCCTGACAGCGCCCATCATCCCCGACACCGCCGAGGCGTTGGACGCGCTTGCGGTGCTGCGCACGGCGGAGGTGCCAATGGCGCTGGTGCATGACGAGTATGGCAACTTCGAGGGCGTGGTGACGCCGGCTGACGTGCTGGAGGCGATTGCGGGCGTGTTCCGCGCCGATGCCGACACCGCCGAGCCGGGAGCGGTGCGCCGCGAAGATGGCTCCTGGCTGCTGGCGGGCTGGTTGCCGGTGGACGAGATGGCGGACCACCTTGCCCTGCGCCTGCCGCCCGAGCGGGACTACCACACGGTGGCGGGCTACGTGCTGGCGGCGCTTGGGCGGCTGCCCGCGACTGGTGAGTGCGTCGATATCGGCGACTGGCGCTTCGAGGTGGTGGACCTGGACGGCAACCGGATCGACAAGCTGATCGCGACGCTGAACGAACCCGCCGACGCGGATGCCGAGCTGCAACGCACGGTGCCGCACCGGCAGCCGTGAGGTGCCCGGTTGAGCGTGGGAGGCGAGGCGGATGGGAACCAGGCAGGGCGAAATTGGCTTCGCGCCGGAGCATGACCGGCCAATTCCCTATATGCAGCGCACCCGCGACTATTATCGCGCGCTCGGCTACGCCGCGTCCTACCGTTGGGCGCAGTTCGTGGACGTGCCGTTCCAGCCGCTCAGGATGCCGCTGGCGCAGTCGTGCGTGGCGCTGGTCACCACGGCCGTGCCGTTTCAGCCGGGGAAAGGCGACCAGGGTCCGGGAGCGCCGTACAATGGCGCCGCCAAGTTCGGCTCGGTGTACTCCGGCGCCGTGGATGAGGAGCAAGACCTGCGGATTTCGCATCTTGCATATGACCGGACGCATACGACCGCAGCCGACAGCGGGAGCTACTTTCCGCTGGGCCAGCTCAAGGCCTGTGCGGCGCGCGGCCGGATCGGCCGGGTCGCGCGGCGGTTCCACGGCGCGCCGACCAACCGCAGCCAGCGCACGACCATGGCGGTCGATGCGGGCGAAATCCTGTCCCGCTGCCGCGCGGACGGCGTTGACGCGGTGGTGCTGGCGCCCAACTGCCCGGTCTGCCACCAGACGACCGGCCTGGCCGCGCGGCACCTGGAGGCGAATGGCATCCCGACAGTCGTAATGGGGTGCGCCAAGGACATCGTGGAGCACTGCGGCGTTCCCCGCTTCCTGTTCAGCGATTTTCCGCTCGGCAACAGCGCCGGCCGGCCCGGCGATGCTGCCTCGCAGGCATTCACGCTGGAGCTTGCGTTGCGGGTCCTGGAAACGGCGCCAGCGGCCCGAACGACCGTGCAATCGCCGTTGCGGTGGAGCGAGGATGCGCTCTGGAAGCTCGACTACGGCAGCACCCAGGCGTTGACGCCGGACGAGCTGAGCCTGCGCCGCGCCGAGTTCAATGCGCAGAAACGGGCGGCGGCGTGGTAGGCCCGTTTGCACGTGAAAGGGGCGGCGCCGATCCGGCGCCGCCCCAAGGTAGGCTAGGTGATTAAGTTTGGCTCAGACGTTAGACAGCCTGGCGCCGGCGCCGCACGAAGCCCACGCCAGCCAGGCCAGCGCCGACCAGCAGCATCGAAGCGGGCTCCGGGACCGGGACCCCAGTCGAGCTGAAGGACACGTCGCCGCCGCCGCCGTTGAGCACGATGGACCGCCCGCCGTTCACGACGCTGACGATCATCATGTTGTTGTTGAACGCCCCGGCCAGGCCGAACACGGAGTCCGTGGGCGACGTGATGAAGTTGTTAAAGATATTTTCAAACGTAGTCGTGAGGTTAGCGCCAGCGCCGAGCGGGTTGCTTGAGAAGAAGGTCCCGCCGTTCACAAGCGACCCGGTTGCGAGCGTAACTTCCGGAGAGGTGACATTCACGAACGGCTGGCTTGCGTCCGACGGGTTGCCGCCCACCAGATTTGTCACCCCGAACGACGCCGGTCCGTTCACGCCAACCAAAGACGCCGTCAGCGTGGTCAAGGTGCCGCCAGCGAAGCCGGAAGCGCCGATGGCGTCCTGGATGCCGCTGCCCGTGAACTTGAAATACAGGCTGTAGCCCGTTCCAAGGCCGGCGGGAGTGAACGTGTTGTTGGCCAAGGATGCGTTGTTCACCTGCAAGATGCCGCTCTCGGTGAACGTCGTGCCGACGCCGCTCGCCGCGCCGAGATCCACGCGGGTGAAGTTGATCAGGTTGAACTTGTCGGCGGTGAATGCGCCACCATTCAGCCTAGCCGCGCCTGGGTTGAACGTCACCGGGGTCGGAGCCGCTTGCGCGCTGCTCAGGCCGAGCACCGTGACCACGGCGGAACCCATAATTAGGCTTAGAACGCCGCTCCGGAGTCCCGAAACCTTGTTGC
>CAXTCN010000094.1:0-17881 GCA_964242575.1 uncultured Acetobacteraceae bacterium
ACACCAAACGCAAGCGCTTGTTCGATTCTAGTCAGGCTGAGGACGCTCTAAGCGCCACGTTCATGGCCTCAAATCCGTCCTTGGTTGCCGAGAGAGCTCCGCCAAACGCGCCGACCAATATGCCTGAGAATTTCTCGCCCTGCGTCAGTCGCGTCCTGTCTAATCCGACCGGCTCAAGCAGGAAGTAATGCTCGCCATCAAAGATGCCTGGCAACAAGAGGCGGCCGAGCCACCGAAGCTCACGCTCCGAATTTACCGCGAGGATGGTTGGCTTAAACCGCATACCGCTCTTGCCGGGCGGGACGATGTGAACGGCTAACCTGCCACCGGGAACAAGTGTGCCGGAGATAGATTTGATGAACGGATTCCAAGCTCCCATCCTGGCGAAATCGGTCAGAAGCGACCAGACCTTTTTCGGGGACGCTTCGATTTCGATACTTGTTTCAATGCGGCGCTCGGCCATCCGGCAAACTCCAGGTGCTTGGCGCTGAACATACTCGCGCCAAGCCTATAGTAGCCGAGCGCGACAGCGGCCTGGCGTTGGTGGACAAAGTGGGCGTTGTTCCTTGGGATTGGTTTGCCGGACAGGCTATGGGGCGAACCACAGCAGACGGTCGTGGCACCGTTCATGCCACGAGCCGGATACAAACTCAGCCAGGTAAGCTAAGACGCCAGGTGGAGGGCGGGTCTGTCGCTGTCCAGCCCATGGGCAAGGTGCGTCATGTCGGCACTGCCATTCCAAAGGTCCAGCGCCTTGGCCTTGTCGAGCGAAAGGTCCGATGACCGAGTTTCGCGGCCATCCGAGAAGTACTTGCCCGTGGCGCCTCCTTCCGACCCGGCCGCGAGCTGCGCCAGCCGTTTGCCCGACTTGGACGGGGTGTTGACGTTGCGCTGGAACAGCGTCAGCGCCGGAAGCACGTAGTTCCACGCGAAGCGCATGACCGGCGGGTAGGTCTGCGCCAACCCCGTGCCCGGCATCATGCCAGGGTCGAAAGCGTTGACGCGGATGGATTGGAGGCGCGGGTCCGGCGACGCCGCGAGATGCCTGGCAAGCTCGTAGGCGGTGTAGATGTTGCACAGCTTGGAAGTCGTGTAGCGGCGCTTCCCCGCGTCGGCGCCAGGCTCGAAGTCACGTGCGGCGGCCTCGGTGTTCTCGTAGCGTGGTGCTGGCATACCCGTCTTCTGCTTCGGATCATGCGTGTTGCTGGCGACGAAGGTGATGCGCCCCCCTGGGGCAAGGTCCGGCAGCATGAGCCTGGCCAGCAGGTAGTGTCCCAGGTGGTTGACGCCAAAGGTGGTTTCATACCCTTCCGCGGTCCGCGTGGGGGCGGCAACGCTCTGGCCGCCCGCGTTGCAGACGATGCCGGCGAGCGGGGGCAGCTTCCGGGCGCGGAACTCGTCTACGAAGGCGTGGACGGACGACTGCTTCGACAGCTCCAGGGGCAGCACTTCCACCTTGCCGCCACCCTGGCGCAACCTGTGGGCGGCGGGTTCGGCTGCTTTCACGTCCCGGCAGGCGATGACCACGACGTTGCCACGGTTCGCACTGAGAACGGACGCGCACTGGAAGCCGAGCCCGGTGTTGCCGCCGGTCACGATGAAAGTCTGGGTCATGCAAGCCTCTCCCTTGTTGGTGGACGGCGTTCATCTTCAAGATGGACGATATACACCTTGCACCGGAGTGGTCAAGGTCTATAACGTCCACCATGGCGTATCCTAGCAAGACCAGTCCCGAGGCGATCAGGGCCGCGGCAATCGGCCTGCTTGAACGCGAGGGGGGGGCGGCACTCACGCTGCGCCGCGTCGCGGGCCTGCTCGGCGTCGTCCCGAATGCGCTTTATCGCTACTACGCGACCCGCGACGTTCTGGTCGCCGCGGTCGCCGACGAAGTCGCAAGGCGGCTCCTGGCGGCCATAGACGAGGCGTTGGATCGGCCGCGGGAAGACGTTCCACCTCGCGCTGAAAGCCGCATCCGCACCCTCATGGAGGTTTATGCCGCGTTCGCGGACGCCCACCCTGCCCTATACGCCACACTGATGACCGACAGGCCAGCGGCCGAGGCGGAGCTTCCTCAGCCGCTTGGGTATGACCTGCTGTGGGTAAGGGTCATCGAGGTGCTTGAACCGCTGACCGGACAGGCGGACGCGCCTGCGGCTGCCATCACGCTCTGGAGCCTGCTCCATGGCATGTGGGCGCTGGACCGGGCGAACCTGCTTGGCGACCAGAAGCCGAAGAACGTTGACGGTTTCGCAATCAATGCCGTCTTGAAGGGCCTGGCGACGTAGATCGTGCTGTACCACTTCGTCAAACGACGGGACCCTACTGCGGAAACAGCTCTCGGACGGTCAAGCTGGCGGGCTACGCTGCCTTCGGGATGAGCATGACGTCATAGCCCAGGTTGCTCAGGCGCTGGACCAGCTTGGTGGTCGAGCGCTTGCGGGCGACTTGGTCGAGGTAACTTTCGCCCAGGTCGCGGAAGGCCTCGCCCGTGCTCAGCATGTGGAACACAGCGAGGAGCAGCGTGTGCGCGACGACCATGATCGCCCGCACCGCGCCGCGCCGGACACGCAGGCGGTTGTACTTGTCGCGGTAGTAGCTGCCCTCGGTCCGCACTGCGGCCAGAGCTGCAGCGAACAGTGCCGATTTGAGGAACACGTTGCCGCGGCGCGTCCCAGCACCTCGGCGTCCTTCACATCGGTCTTGCGACCGGGCACATTCTTAATATGGTGAGCGTTGCCCACGGTCAGGTCGACGTGCCCCTCCAGCACGGCATACACCGGCTTCCAGTAGACGCCGGTGCTTTCCATGCCGACGTGGGTGACGCCGTGCTCGATCAACCACGCTCGCAGCGCCTCCAGCTCGCGTGTGGTTGTGCCGAAGCTACGCAGTAGCTTCTGCGGCTTGCACCCTGGCGCGCCGATCAGGACGCAGCAGACGACGCTGGCCTGGTGCACGTCCAGGCCGGCGCAACGTTCAAGGAAAACCTCCATGGCCAGCACCTGTCATGAGTGGATAGGGTGGTGGCCGTTGCGCTGCAGGCGAAGTCAGAGACTGCTGCTCGTGCTCGCCAAAGCCGGCGGCGACAAAGGATGGTGCCTGAGAACAGCGCGGACCGATCTGTTGGGCGGAGTTGAGACATCCAGTGTCTGTCGGCCTCCATACGACCACCGAAAACAAGGATGAGCCGCCGTTCTCCGATCGACAATGCAAGCGCCCTATTTCCTCGCCATGATGGTGCACGCCCCGCGTGCGGTTGGTCTGTTGGCGAAGTCGGCCATCAGGCGGTGAGAGCCGCGAAGCGTGACGTGCGGGTTGGCGCGAGCGGGCGTCCGGCGACCCAGGCGGCGAGGCGGTCGAGGTTGAGGGCCGCGGCGGTGGCGACGTGCTGCAAGCCCGTCCTGGCCAGGCCGCGGTAGCGCGCCTGGCGCAAACCGAAGCCGCGCACGGCCTGCGACAGGGTGCCTTCGACGCCGTTGCGCTGTGCATACAGGCGCCCGCCCTCTGCCGTGCTCTCGCGCGCCCTGGCGGCGGCAAGAGCCTCGTGCTCGGGCTGCGGCACCACCGCCAAGACCCGGCCCTTGTACTTCGAGCGCGCCCGGGTGCAGCGGGTGCGCGACGGACAAGATCGGCAGTCGGCGGCTCGGAACTCCACATGGACGATGCTGCCCGGACCCTGGTGCTTGACGCTGCTCGTCCAAAGGCTGCTCTCCTTGCCCTCGGGACAGCGGACGGCCTTGCGGTCCCAATCCACTGTGAAGTCGGCCAAGGTGAACGCATCGCCGCCGCTAAGGCCCTGCCAGCTCACGTTGGGGCGTCCGGGGCCGACCAGGTCAATGCCGTGCTGCACGCGGGCGGTGACAAGCTGGACACGCACAGCCGCAGCCGGCCCACTGGGCGCCCCCGCGACTCCTGCGTGGCCAGCAGCGCCGCTGCGAGGTCCTCGGCCGCCGGGCGCGCGGCTGCGTAGAGCCGCTCACCCGCTTCGGTAAGGTGGACGCTGCGCGTGGTCCGCTGCGCGAGAGCCACCCCAAGGCGGTCCTCCAGTCGCTGGAACGCTTGGCTCACCGCGGAGCGCGTGACGCCAAGCCGCTCGCTCGTGGCGCGAAAGCTCCTCGTTTCGGCGACTGCGAGGAACACCGTCAGCCCCTCCAGCTTGTCAATCATTGGTTAGCTCCGCTTACGGGCGCATCTGGGATCAGCGTCTAGGCCGGACCCGGGCGGCGGCCCATCCTCTGGTCACCGAGAACGCCCGGCCTCGCCCATCGGGCCGGGATGCTTTCGCCTCGTTGAAGAACGCGGAGCCCAGGTTCCGGACAGCAAGGATGCCGAAGATGACGAGAACGACCAAAACTCGACGTGGACTGCGCCTGTTGGTCGCGCTCCTGGCGGCGCTCGCGATGTCGGCGCCGCTCGTCTCATACGCTCAAATACCGGGTTCACCGCCCGGATCACAACAGCAGCAACCATCTAACGGAGAACCCATGGCGCAGCACCCTTTTGCCGGCATGTGGGTCACCGAGGACGGCCGGGTGCGCCATCAGCTCTTGCCGAACGGTCGCTACGACGAGGCCCGTGGCAACCGCGAAAGTGCCTATCGCGGACGCTATGAGGTTCAAGGCAGCCACATCGAATACTGGGACGACACCGGCTTCACGGCGGACGGAGATTTCGTCAACGCGAACACCCTGCACCACGGCGGCATGATCCTGCGCCGCCACTAGGCCGCCGCTTCACGGCGCCAGCGTCTGCAACGAGGCACAGGCCGCTCCGTTTGCGCACCTCAAGGTCGCAGTTCGAAACCGCTTCCTGTCCCAGCAGCCTAAGTATCGCCCGGCAGGTTCTGCAACAGAACCGTCCCGGGCGCGCAGGCAACAACCACTTGGCCAGATAGGCAACAAATGATCCACCATGATACGCTAAAATGTCGCAGCGCCATCCTAGCTGGGGCCGCCGCGTTGGCGCTCATCTTTGCGGCGGACACGGCGGCCGCGCAGGCTGCTGGAACGCCGGCTTGCGCCAGCAGCGGCGATGCTTCGGTCGCCGCCTTGTCGCAGGACTGGATCCTGGTTGGCTGGGAGCGCAAAGCTGGCGACGGGCCGCTCGACTTCCGCGAGAAGCTCGGCCGGTACTACGATTGGTCGTCACCCGAAGTCGTCATCTACGACGACTTCGACCCCGAGCACCGGGTCGTGCGCAGCCCGGCCGCCTACGGCGCGATCTGGGAACCGGGCTTTTCCGCCCTGCATACCGCCCATCACCGCCTCGCCATGGGACCGTTTGTCCTGGCCTCTGGCGACCTCGCGGTTGCCACGCTCCAGTGGGTCGCCCGGTTTGAGGGCGGGGACGGCAAAGTCACGGGCATCCGGACCTTCACCTCGCTCGCGTGGCGCTGCACTGGCGACGGCTGGAAGATCGTGCGCGAGCACAACTCGTCGGTCGTGCTGCCGCCCGATCAGGTCGATGCGGTCATAGCAGCGGCCCGCAACTGATACGAAAGCATCGCCTGGCCCTGGATTTTCGAAATACAGCTTCGAAAGGATGACAACACATGCCAGAACAAAACATCGACCGAAGGATGGTCCTTCGATCCTCCGCGGCACTCGGGTGCGTTGTCACAGCGGGTACTGGCCTGGCGGGAACCGCATCCGCGCAGACCGACCCGGTGGCCGCTGAGGGCGGGCCGACGATGGAAACGCGCTTCACTGTGAATGGACGCGCGGTGTCGCTCGACCTTGACCCGCGCACGACCTTGCTCGATGCCTTGTGCGAGCACCTGCACCTGACCGGCACCAAGAAGGGCTGCGACCAGGGGCAGTGCGGCGCCTGCACGGTGCTGGTCGCGGGCCGCCGGATCAACGCCTGCCTGACGCTTGCGGTCATGCAGGACGGTGCGGCGGTCACCACAATCGAAGGCCTGGGAACGCCCGACAGGCTGCATCCCTTGCAGCGCGCGTTCATCGAGCGCGATGGGTTCCAGTGCGGCTACTGCACGCCGGGCCAGATCATGTCGGCCGCCGCGGTGCTGGACGAGATCAAGCGCGGCGTGCCGAGCCACGTCACGCGCGATCTCGACGCCCCCGTCGCTTTCTCTGACGAGGAGGTGCGCGAGCGCATGAGCGGCAACCTGTGCCGCTGCGCCGCCTACCCCAACATCGTCGCCGCCATACGCGACGCGGCAGGAGCCGTGACATGAGGGCCTTCACCTACGAGCGGGCCACGAGCCCGGCCAGCGCCGCGGCGGCCGTCGCCCGGCAGCCCGGCGCCAAGTTCATCGCCGGCGGCACCAACCTGCTGGACCTGATGAAGCTGCAGATCGAGACGCCGGCGCACCTAGTGGATGTGAGCCGGCTTGGGCTGGACACGGTCGAGGACACCCCCGACGGCGGCTTGCGGATTGGCGCGCTGGTGCGCAACACCGACCTTGCGGCCCACGCGCGGGTGCGGCGCGACTACGCCGTACTATCGCGCGCGCTGCTGGCCGGCGCGTCGGGGCAACTGCGCAACGCGGCGACGACGGCCGGCAACCTGCTGCAGCGCACGCGCTGCCCCTACTTCTACGAGACGGCCATGGCGTGCAACAAACGCCAGCCCGGCTCCGGCTGCGCCGCCCTGGGCGGCCTGAGCCGCAGCCTCGCCGTGCTGGGCACGAGCGAGCACTGCATCGCCACCCACCCGTCCGACATGGCCATCGCCATGCGCGCGCTCGACGCCACAATCGAGACGGTGCGGCCCGACAGCACGACGCGCGCCATCCCGATCGCGGAGCTGCACCAACTGCCCGGCTCAACACCCGAGATCGAGACCAGCCTGGCGCCCGGCGAGCTGATCACGGCCGTGACCCTGCCGGCACCGGTGCCCGGCGTGCACATCTACCGCAAAGTGCGCGAGCGCGCCTCCTACGCCTTCGCGACCGTGTCGGTCGCGGCCGTCCTGGTCAGGGACGGCGAGCGCATCACGGCCGGGCGCCTCGCCTTCGGCGGCCTGGCGCCCAAGCCCTGGCGGGTCGAGGCCGCCGAGACCGAGATCGGCCGCGGCGCCGAGGCTGCGGCTGACCTGGTCCTCGCTGGAGCAAGACCTACGGAGCACAACGCCTACAAACTGCCGCTCGTGCGCCGCACGCTGGCGGCGGCGATGGCCGAAGCGGCAAGGAGCTGAGCGCATGATCGGACAAGCCCTGAACCGGATTGACGGCCCCCTCAAGGTCACGGGTGGCGCGGTCTACTCGTATGAGCGGCAGGACGCGGGGCCTGCGCTGCACGGCTTCATCGTCGGCGCCACGATCGGCCGCGGCCGTATCACCAGGATGGACACGGCCCAGGCCGAGCGCGCGCCCGGCGTAGCGCTTGTCCTCACGCACCGCAACGTGGCGGCGCAGGCCGTGCGCGACGGAAGCCTGCCGGACTCGTTCGCCCGGCCCTGGCCCGTCCTGGTGAATGACGAGGTCGCGTGGTTCGGCCAGCCTGTCGCGTTCGTCGTGGCGGACACCTTCGAACAGGCCCGGGCTGCCGCCGCCCTGGTCGCCGTCACCTATGCGGCGGAACCCGGCGCCTACGATCTCGCCACCCACAAGGATCGCGCCTATGCCCCCAAGACCGCCAATGTCGGGCTCGCGACGGATAGCGCCCTCGGCGACCTCGACCGTGCGATGGCGGAGGCGTCGGTCAGGCTTGACCAGACCTACACGACGCCGCACCACTTCGCGCAGCCGATGGAGCCGCAGGCCTGCCTTGCCCACTGGCGGGGCGACGACCTCCACGTGTGCGCGTCCACCCAGATCGTGGCGGCGGCGCGCATGTCGCTGGCCCAAACGCTGCAGATCCCGCCCGAGCGGGTGCACGTGGAAGCGCAGTTCGTGGGCGGCGGCTTCGGGTCCAAGCTGCGCGTCCACGAGGAAACGATACTTGCAGCGTTGGCAGCGCGCGAGTTGCGCCGCCCGGTCAAGGCCGCGCACACCCGGCGGCAGGTGTTCGACCTCACCGGGCACCGGCCGGAGATGATCCACCGCATCCGCCTCGCTGCTGGGCGCGACGGCCGGCTCACCGGCGTAGGCCACGACGTGAACATGCACGGCACGAAGCGGGCCTTGTTCGTAGAGCAGACCGCCACCGTCATGCGCGCGCTGTACGCGGCGCCGAACCGGCTGACCCGGCATCGCGTGACGGACCTCGACCTCCCGATCGGTGAGGCCGTGCGCGGACCCGGCGAGGTGCCGGGCCTGCTCGCAATTGAGTCGGCCATGGACGACCTGGCGCATCAGCTCGGCCTGGACCCGGTCGAGCTGCGCATCCGCAACGAGCCGGAGCTTGATCCTGAGCGGAACGTGCCATTGCCGGGCCGGCGCATGGTCGAGTGCATGCGCGACGGCGCGGCCCGGTTCGGCTGGAACGCGAGGCCGAAGCAGCCAGGTAGCAGGCGCGAGGGCGACCTGCTGATCGGCTACGGCATGGCCTCCGCGATCCGCAACCATTTCCAGGGCGCGACCAAGGCCACGGTCCGCATGGGGCCGGACGAGCGCGTGGTGGTGCGGTCCGACATGACCGACATCGGCACCGGCACCTACACGATCCTGGCGCAGGTCGCGGCCGACGCGCTTGGCGTGCCGGTTGGGCGCGTCGGCGTCGAGCTGGCCCGGTCGGACCTGCCGGTGAGCCCAGGATCGGGCGGATCGTGGGGAGCGGCCAACACCAGCAACGCGGTGCACCGCGCGTGCGAAGCGCTCAAGGCCAAAGTGGCGGGCGCCGCGAACGTGCCCGGCGACCGGCTGGACCTCACGGCCGAGATCGCCCGGCGCTTTCCCGACGGCGTGGAGGGCGAGGGCTCCATTGTCGGCATGGCGAACGATCCGAACTACCAGAACTACTCGCAGAACACCTATGGTGCGAGCTTCGCCGAGGTGGCCGTGGATGCGGCAACGGGCGAGGTGCGGCTGCGCCGGATGCTCGGCGTGTTCGCGGCCGGGCGCATTATCAACCCCAAGACCGCCCGCTCCCAGTTGATCGGCGGCATGATCTGGGGCGTCAGCTCGGCCCTGCACGAGGCGGCGCATGTGGACCCGCGCCACGGCCACGTCGTCAACGCCGACTTGGCGGAGTACGTCGTGCCGGTTCACGCCGATATACCTGAGATCGAAGCCGTGCTGCTGGACGACTTCGACGGCAAGGCCAACCCGATGGGCATCAAGGGTGTCGGCGAGCTCGGCATCTGCGGCTCAGGAGCGGCGGTGGCCAACGCCGTGTTCAACGCAACCGGCGTGCGCGTGCACGACTTCCCCATCACGATGGACAAGCTGCTGCCAGGGCTGCCTGCAACATCATGACCATGCAGCACGGCTTTGCATCCTTCCAAAGGACAGTGGATGCAATACAACACTCTGGGCAACACCAAACCTTTGGTGTCACAGCTTTGCCTAGGCATGATGACGTTCAGCAGCCGACAGGGCGTCTACAAGCACATCGGCGCCGTTGCGCAAGCCGGCGCCGACGAGCTGCTCAAAGCGAGCATCGACGGCGGCGTCAACTTCTTTGATACAGCAGATGTGTGTTCCACCGGCGAGAGCGAGGCGACGCTCGGCCAGGCCTTCAAGAACCTCGGCGTTCCCAAAAAAGGGCGGCGTGCCGGTCGAGGGCGTGGTGCCGCCCAAGTGGCGCGACCTGATCCTGGAAACGGACCCGGCCGGCGGCGTGCGGGTCAACCGCGCCAACTACGAAATTTGCGTGCTGACCGCCCTTCGCGAGCGCGTGCGCTGCAAGGAAATCCGGGTGGTGGGCGCGGACCGCTACCGCAACTCCGACGAGGACTTGCCGCAGGACTTCGAGGCGCGCCGCGCCGACTACTACCGGGAGCTCGGCCGCAGCCAGGACGCCCGCACCTTCGTGGACGGCCTTCGGGCGCAGATGAGCGAGGCTCTGCGCACGCTGAACAAGGGGCTGCCCCGCAATCCCAAGGCCAGGCTCCTGTGGCGGGGCAAGAACCGCATCAGGGTCACCCCTTTCGAGCCCCTGCCGGCCGCGCCGAATTTTGAAGCGATCAGGCGGAGCTGGAACGGCGCTGGCCGATGACGGACCTGATCGACGTCCTCATGGAAACCGCCCGGCAAACCGGCTTCCTCGACGCCTACACCACCTTGGGGGACCGCGTCGTCCTGGACGAGGCGACGCTGCGACAGCGCCTGGTGCTCTGCCTTCATGGCCTGGGCACCAATGCCGGGCTGAAGCGGGTCAGCGCGGGCACCGACGCTGCCAGCTACGCGGAGCTGCTGCATGTCCGCTACCAGGGCCGGAGCGTCATGATCTACTGGCACATGGAGCGCCAGGCGACCTGCATCTACTCGCAGCTCAAGCCCTGCTCCTCGTCGGAGGCCGCGGCTATGATTGAGGGCGTGCTGCGCCACTGCACCGACGTGGACATCCAGCGCCACTATGTCGACACCCATGGCTTCACCGTTACATGGACAGTCAAGCCCGGCGTGTTGTGGGCGATGCCTGCCAAGGTCCGTGTGCGCCCTGGCCCGTTTCTCGGTTTGGCTGGGGCCGTTTCTCCGTCCCGGCCTGCACCACTTCGGGGCATCGCGCGCAGCGGCGGTCGAGGATGGCCGCAGGCCACCGCCGGAGGCGGCGCGCAGCGTCCTCGACGGGCGCGAGCACGACGCCACGCTCGACGTCGCCGGGACTGCAGCCACGATCACGCCTGCATGCCCATGTCGGCGAGCAGGCGCTCGGTCCGGGCGGCGGTGCACCGATGCCGCTCCACCTCGCGCCGCCAGCCCCGCTCGCCGGCGCCCTCGGCCAGCGCCACCTCCAGCTTGTGGCGTTCCCGCAGGCGCGGCGCGTAGGCCGGCGTGGTCACGAACCGCGAGCAGGTCAGGAACAACTCGCACTCGCACGGCCCCTCAGCGGGCAGGCGCAGGCAGTGGCCCAGTTCCAGCTTGGTCTTCAGGAAGTTGGTCCGGAGCCAATCCACCGCACCCTTGCCCAGCGCGCCGCCGCGCACCGCTTCGGCGCCAGGGCCCGCGATGACCGCGCCCGGTCCGAGCACGGCTTGGTAGTCGCACAGCACCTCGGGGTCGCTGATGCGGGCGTAGACCATCGACATGCCCGGGCTCTCGTGCCCGAGCAAACGCATGATGGTGTGCAGCTTGGCGCCGCGCTCCGCAAGCTGTGTGCCGATGGTGCCGCCGGAACCGGTGGGCGGTGATCGTCCCGCGACCCGCGCCGTCCCCCAGGCCGGCCGCCGCGCAGGCACGCGCAGCGGGATGTGGAACAGGTAGTATGTCGAGAGCAGCTTGCCGTGCCCCACGAACAGGTAGCGCACCGGCGCGCCGGTGCGGTCGTCCACAAAGGCCTGCTCGCTCCCGTCGGCCCTCAGGGCGACGACGGCCTGGATCGCCGCCGCGGCGTCCTCGTGCAGCAGCACGACCCGCTCGCGGCAGGTTTTGCCGGCGGGGATGCGCAGGCGCGCGGTGCCGTCGGGCGCCGGACCAGCGCGCGATCAGCAGCGCCGCCCTCTGGAACGGGCACTCCAGCCCCGCGATCGCCTCCATCACCTGCGCGAGTTCGCTGGCCGGGATGAAGCGCGGCACCCGCTGCGCCGGGCGCGGGTGGTCGCCGCGGTCGAGCAGCGGGCGGCCGGGCACGCCCGTCCAGCCCATGGCCGCGGTCTCGCGGAAGAACACGCCCAGCGCCGAGGCCCTGGCCCGGCGCGTGACCGCCGACAGCGGCCGGCCGGCGCGCGGGTTGGGGTCGCGCGCCATGGCGGCGAGGTAGCCCAGCGCGTGGTCGCGGGTGACTTGGTTGAAGCGGGCCACGCCCGGCTCGGCGGCCGCGAGCCAGTCGAGGGAGTTGCGCAGGCTGAAGCCGAGGTAGTGGATGGTGATCGGGCGCGAGCAGCCAGTCGTAGTCCAGCCGCGTGCGGTCGGTCAGGCCGAGGCAGTAGAGGTAGCTCCGGCCGTCGTAGCTGGCGCGGTGGTGCAAGGAGCGCTTGGCGGCCTGGGCGCGCCGGGCGAAGCGCATGTCCAGGGGCAACGAGAACCACGCGCCGAGGTCGGGACAGAGCCGGGCGAAGCGGCTCTGGTGGTTGCGGCGCTGCCGGCGCACCATGGGGCGCAGCGCCAGCCTGTCCAGGAACGCCTCGTGCTCCGCCTCGTCACAGTGGGCGTGCGGGAAGGGCACGGACTGGTCCGCCGCCGGGACTGGCGCCCGCAGCGCCGCGGCGGAGACCGGGCCGGCCCTCATCGCCCCGCTCCCTCTGGACGCCCGGCAACCGGATCGGGCACGGCGTCCAGGCCCAAGGCGCGCCGGTGCTCGGCCACCACCTGCGGGTTGGAGACGCGGGTGTAGAGGTGCGTGGCCTCCGGCGAGGCATGGCCGAGCCGGCGCTGCAGCGTCAGCTCGCGCAAGCCCAGCTCCCACATCCGTGTCGCGTGCGTGTGGCGCAGGCTGTGCGGCGCCACCCAGGGCGCGCGGATGCCGGCGCGGGCGCAGGCGCGGGCGAACAGGCGGGCCAGCGCGGCGTACGACAGCGGCTCGCGGCACCGCCGGCCCTTGCCGCCGACCAGGAACAGCAGCGTGGTCTCGGCGTCGGCGGGCCGCTCGCCCATGACGTAGGCGCTGACCGCCTCCAGCGTCGCCGCCTCGTGCAGGCCCAGCACGCGCTCCGTGCGCGACTTCTGCCGCACGCCCCTGGGGTGGTCCTCGCAGCGCCGGATGGCCACCCGCCGGCGGCCGTAGGCCACGTCGCCCAGGCGCAGCCCGAGCGCCTCGCCTGGGCGCAGGCCGCCGTCGAGCATCAGGCGCGCCAGCGCCAGGTCGCGCCGGCAGCGCAGCGCGTCCAGCAGGACCGCGACCTGGCCCTCATCGAGCGGCCGTGGCAGGCGCCGGGCCGTCTTGACCTGCAGCGCCCGCCGCGTCTCGGGCGCGGGCGAGATGCCGGCCAGGAAAGGACGGCGCCGCTCCGTGGCCCGCACCAGGGCGCGGCCCACCACGCGCACGATCGGGTTGGGGCCGCCGAAGCGCCCGGCCAGGATCGCCCAGTCGTAGAAGGACGACACCGCCGCGAGCGCCCGGTTGACCGTGGCCGGGTTCAGCCCGGGCGGGCCGGCGGGCGCTCCGTCGCGGGTGGCGAGCACAGGCGTCCGAGGCTGCCCGCGACGCCGCGCCGGCGTGGCCCGCAGGTGGGCCAGCAGGTCAACGGCGCGCTCTGGCGTCAGCGCGTCCCAGCGCAGCCGCGAGGAAGCGCCAGAGGTGGCCCAGATCGGAGCCGTGGGCGAGCACGGTATTGGGCGAGCAGCCTCGGGCCAAGAGGTAGGCCAGGAAGTCGCCCGCGACCGGCACGACCGCGCCGGCATCGTCCAAGACCTCGACCGGGCGGCGCCGCCCCCGGCGACCTCGGACCGCCTCACCACAGCCATGGCGCACCTCCGCACGAACGGCGCTGCGCTCCGAGCCTACCACGGCGAAAGCCGCCGAAGCACAGCTTGCCCACATAAAAAGCGAGCAGCCGTTCGGGTTGTGCCATTTGCTTGGCATCGCCTTCATGCCGCGGCTGAAAGACTTGCCTGACCAGACCTTATACAAGCTGGACAAGGACGCCGATCACGGCCCCATCAAGCCGTTATTCCGCGGCGTCGCTGTGCGATCGGACAGCGCCCGCGCACGTCGCCTTGCAGCGGCTCATCAACGCGTCGCCGGCCGACCGAGTGTCAAAGGCGTTGACCGCCCTGGGACGGGTTTGCAAAACGGTGTTCATCTTGCGCTACATCCATGAGGAGCCAACCCGCCGCCTCATCCAGCGCCAGCTCAACCGCGGCGAAGCGCGCCACTCGCTAGCGCGCTGGCTGTTCTTCGCCAATCGCGGCGAGTTCCGGGTCGGCGACTACGAGGAAGTGATGAACAAGGCGAGCTGCCTGGGCTTGCTATCCAATGCCGCCGTGCTGTGGAACACGGTGCAGATTGAGCGCGTGGTGGGCCGCCTGCGCGCGGGCGGCGCCGAGATCGATCCTGCCGACCTGGCCCACGTCTGGCCATTGCAGCACGCCCGCATCATCCCAAACGGCACCTACTTCATGGGATGGCCCAACGATGAAGCCGACGAAGTAGCGCCGGCCTGACCCCGCTCAAGCTCTTACCGTAAACTTTCGCACGGATGCTGCCAGTGGGCCATCATGGTCTCGGACGACTGGACACGTCAGAGGCCGGATTGCGCGCTCGACGGCGTTGTTGTCGATGGCGAGGCAGCCATCGTTCTTGTAGCGGGTCAGCGCTGGCCATCGGTTCTCCGTTGAGCACTTCTGCCGACGGGTGAAACAAGGGCCGTCCCAAGCCTGATTCGAGAAGGCGGTCCCTGCTAGAGCTTCTGATCGACCGAGTGATCGCCGCCGACGGCGAGGTCGGAATCCGCTCCGTGATGCCGATCACCAAGGCCAGCGAGCAGGTCCGTTTCTGTCATTTGCGATTGGACCATCGAGCAGGACCATCGAGGCATCAAAGGCCGCTACCGGCCCATGCGCGGCTTCAAGTATCCCCGATCAGCCGCCCGGTTCAGTCGAGGGCACAACGACCTTCGAGACTTTCTCCGATCCCACTTGCGCCACAATCAACACGTTCCCGTGTCTGTTCTGATCCACCAAAGGGTCAGCCCGCCCCCTTTAGCGCGAGCGGATCGAAGGCGTAGTCCTTCGGCTTGAGGAAGTGCACCTCGCGCTGCGCCGCCTCGCGCACGATGGCCTCCGGGTCTGTCAGCTCGTGCAGGACATCGAACAACTCGCGCAGTCGCCGGGCCGGTGCGACCCAGAACAGTGCCCGCGTCGGCATGTTGCTGAGGTTGTAGTACCCGTGCGGGATGCCAGCCGGCAGGCGCACCAAGTCGCCGGCGCGGGCCTTGTGATGCTGGCCGTCGAGGTAGAGGTCAAACTCGTTCTCGATCACGCAGATGAACTCGTCCTGAGTCGGGTGGACGTGTGGCGGCACGAAGGTGCCGGGCGGGTCATAGGTCTCGAAGGCGAAGGCGTTCGCGCTCTCGGCTTTCAAATAGTACGTGTGCCCGAGGATGTTCCACACCACCTCGGCGAGCCCTGTGCCGGCAGGCGTGACTCCAGGATTAAGCCTGACCTGGACCTGGTTCGCGTCCGCCGTTCTCATGGCACAGCCGACGCGCGGCCCGGCGCCGTTGCGAGCAAGCCCGCGTAGGCCTCTGGGTTGATCGGCGCGAGGTGCGTCCTGAACGCGTTGCTACCCTTCGTGCGGGCGCCCATGTCGGTCATGAGCTGGTCGAAGTGGAAGTGGTGGTAGGGCGCAACGCACAGGCCGCCATACGTCGCTGCCACGCTCCGGCCGCTCCGCCGCCACTCGAGCATATGGGCGATCTCGGCGCGCATGGCCGCGTACGTCGGCTGCCGCTCCAGTTCGTTGTCGAGGAAGCGCGCCAGCCAATGCGCGCCAAGCTCCGCCGACAGGGTGCTGACGAAACTCGAGTTAAAGCCGACGAAGCCGAGATCTGGCAGGTCGGGGTTCACGATCATGCGGTAAAGGCGGTACTGCCCGTCCGGCTCAATCAGCTTGCCCCGCGTGTCCTCATCAAGGAACGGCAGGCCCTGCTGCCAGCCGATTGCCAGCACGACCACGTCGGCAGCGACCTTGCCCGCGCCATCGACCACAACGCTGCCCGGCTCATAGCCGGTGGGAGTGCCCTGCACCATGCGGATGCGCCCGTCGCGGACAGCTTTGTAGAAGCCCGGCGTTTCAATGCTGGTGGCGCAGTGGATGCTGTCCTCGATCCGTCCGCCAGGGCGCAGGCCGGCCTTTTTCAGCCCGAACTGCACGGTCAGCAGCGCTTCCAGCCCTCGCCAGTTGGCCCAGATCACCGGCGCGAGAAGCCGCCGCATGAGGCGTCCGGTACGGCTCGGCCGCCAAGGCATGAACATGGCCTCCGAGGCGCGGCAGTAAAGGATGCGCTTGAAGTTGACCACGCCGCCGAAGAAGTAGGGGATCTTCCAAGTGGCCTCACGGTAGATCACTGACACCGTGCGTGCGCCCTCGGCCAAAGCGTTCATGGCCACATCGGTCGCCGACTTGGAGAAGCCGACCACGGCCACGTTGCGGTCGCTAGCCCGTGCGCCGTCTTTGTACTCGGATGAGTGCTGGATGCTGCCGCCGGCCGCGTGGAAGGCGTCCTCGCCCGGCAGCGGCAACGTCCTCGGCCGGCTGAACTGGCCGGTCGCGACCACCACGGCGTCATAGCGCTCGGTCTTGGCTGCCGCGCCGCCCTCCTGCAACGTCACGGACCAGCCGTCGGCGCCGGGCCGGCGCGATAGGGACAGGACCTCGGTATGGAAGCGCAGGCACGGTTGCAGCCCGAACCGCTCCGCGTAGGCGCCGAGGTAGGCGTGCACCTGCTGCCCGCTCGGCCATTCCGGGTAATCGGCGGGCATCGGGAAGTCGCTGAAGCAGTAAAGGTCGCGCGGCGTCTGCGTCTGCACCCCGGGGTATGACCGGGCGGGCTCCCACACCCCGCCGAGGCCGCTGCTTTTCTCGACGACATGTACCTCGTGCCCGCGGCCGCGCAGCACCTTTGCGGCGACCAGGCCGCTGATGCCTGCCCCGATGATGCAGACTTTGCGGACATGGCTGGGGAAACCACGTTGCGACCCGATGTCGGGCATCATCACCTCCGCAATAGGACAACAGGCGCGGCCGGGCCGAGGGTCAAGCCGCTGTCCCGACAACGCGGATGACAGCCATCCACGTTAAGGACATGGCCATTGAGTCCGAGCCGGAAAGGGGAACGTCTGCCGACACCAAGATCCGAGTAGCGCGCGCGACCGTGCCGCGGCTCGCACGCTTGATCTGGTCGTGATCACCGCGCCGGACTGGTTGGCGTGCAACGACGTCCACCAGGTCTTGGTGCTGGACGAGCTGCAAGGGCACGGCTGTGAGGTGCGGTTCCTCAACCGACCCATGAGCCAGGACCCTCACGACCAAGTGTTGTTACAGATCCGCGGCGCGGTGGCGAAGCATGAGCGCCCCAGGCCGATCAAGCCCGGCGGGCACCAGCCGGCGCCCAGGCCTTCGACCGTCCTCACCACCCAGTCCGCCACCGAGTCGCTCGGGTTCAGCGCCGCGAACTTCGCCTTGTTCTCCGACCCGCCGCCCTTGGCGGCGACGTGGACCTCCACTGCGTCTCCCGCCCCCAGCTCCACATGCAGCATGGCGGGCGTGTTGTCCCCGGTGTTGCGCCGGCCGAACAAGGGATCGGACACCACGGACGCGCGCAGGGGGTTGCGCTCCAGGCGCCAGGCACGGCGCACCGCGTCGTCCACGGTTTCCTGCAAGGACCGGTTCGACAGGATGCGGGCGCCCAGGCCGACCCGCATGAACACCTGTGCCGTGCCGGTATCTTGGCAGATCGGCCGCCGGCCCAGGGCGGCCATGCGGGAGCTCACCAGGATCTGGCCCGTCGCGTTCCGCGCCGCCGTGCTGCGCTCCCCTCGCCAGGCCTCGACCAGGTTCTCGATATAGTCCGCGGGATGGTTGGCGGAAATGAACCGCAGCGCGTCGGCGACTGAGGTGAGCAGGTCTTCTTCGCGTATCTCCGCCATATCGCCTCCCTCCGGTCACACCGTGCGCCCGCCGTCTACCGGCAACTCGACGCCGGTGATGAAGGCGGCCTCGTCGGACGCGAGGTACAAGGTGGCGTTGGCCACGTCCTCTGGCCTGGACATGCGGCCCAGCGGGATGGTGGCGATGAACTTGGCCCGGTTCTCCGGTGTGTCCGGCAGGCCCATGAAGGACTCCAGCAAGCCGGTTTCGCCGATCACCGAGCATACGACGTTAACCTCAATACTGTTCACTTTGCGATCCGGATAGCGATGGCGATATCGACCCACGTC